>JBCKPN010000027.1:0-20533 GCA_038901695.1 Usitatibacteraceae bacterium | reverse complement strand
GTAGGCACATATTTGCCGAGGCGCACGTGCGACCCTAAAGCCTCCGGCTTACTTCGGCGGTGAACCGCCGGTACTGTCAGCCCGGATCTTTGCCGGACAGGTTGCGGTATCGCTCTCGACTTTACCAACCAGCAGTAGAAATTGTTCGAACGGGCCCATTACGCCCATTGCCTCGAACATCGGCCCGGAGAACTGAAGCCGGCCAAACATCATGCCCTTCATCGGACCGTACTCGCCCTTGCCCATCTCAATCCAGCGCTGGGTCTTCGCGTACATGAGGTAATCGACATCAAAGTCTGGTGTGTTGCGCGGGGCTCCCCCGTAAACGCACCATGCCTTGTTGTCCTTGCTCTCCAGTTTCATTTCGACTGCACTCGCGGCCCCACATTCGTCACGATACATGTGGACGACCTTGTAACCTCGCTTTTTGTCGTTCTTCACCCACTGGGCGGCCAACTCTGTGGTGAGAATCGGATTCTTGTTCCAGGCTTGACATGCCTGCTCCATCCATTCCGGCGTCATTAACACGGGAGCGGCTGCGCTGGCCGACATAGTGCAGGCCGACAAAACAGCGCAACTCCACAGGCGTAAAGTTGATTTCACGGTGCAGCCTCCAATTTGCCCACTCATCGGTCCCGCCAGATCGCAGGCGGAGACGGATGAGTTTCAGGCGTCAAGATTTAGATTTCGGTCGACATCCAGCTGAGCGCGATGCCTAAAACGTCGTCGCCCAAGCCACGCCGAACGAATTTTGTGACATACCGATGGTTTCGGTGCCGCCTGCGTTGGGAACCGGGAACAGCGCGTTGAACAATGATGAGCCGCTGACCGATTTGCGTGGCGCGTGCATGTACGCGAAGTTCCACTCGGAGCCCTTGGTTGGGCTATAGGTCATGCCCAGCGTGTAGTGATTCTGAACCACCCCCGGCGCGACAATGTTAATCGTGACGTCACGTGACTGGATGGGATTGTCCGAGCGGCCAAACCCTGCGCGCAACATCATCGACTTATCAACTGCGTATTCGACGCCGAGCTTCACGACGCTTACGTTCTGCCATCCAAAGCCGGGCCCGTCGTTCGTGCCGAGCGGGCTCTGATTGCTGCTACGGTTGCCGACTGACTTGATGCTATTGTAGAGAATACGTTTGTAGTCGAGCGCGAAGGCGAGTTCAGGCGTCGCTTGCAGGCCGATACCCACTGTGTAGTGGGCTGGTATATCGAAACCACCGCCTTCGGCGAACAAGCCTTTGTACTTATCGAATTCGCCCATCTTTACCCGCGATCCGTAGCTAGCACCAATGCGAAACGCATCGCTCATTTTGCCTAGGTAGCCGATTCGCACGCCGTATCCGGTTGAAGTCGAGTAGCCATTGTTTGTCACGTTGGTGGGACTGCTACTCAACTGCGTAAACGCGTGCAACCCTTCTGCCTTGAATCGTTGATAAGCGAGCAGTGGCGAAACCCCTATGCTGTGCCCTTCGGCGAACTTCCAGGACCAGGTCGGCGCAATCAGTAGCTGCGAAAGGTCAACGCCCAGCCTGCCAGATCCACACAGCGCATTGGCCGGGCCAAACTGGAAGGAGCGATTCGGACACTGGTAGTTGCCCTGCGGGTAGTTGGTATTCATGCCCCCATTTCCGTAGACGGTCACACCAAATGACATATCGCTTGAAATCATGCGGTTGTAGCCAAATTCCGGGATGAGGAAGTTCTTGCTGCCGCTCTCAACTTTGCCATTGAGAGGCGCGATCGAAGCCCCCGTGCGTTCAGCGCTACGATCCGGGGCGAACCAGTCGATACCTGCATCCAGCCGATCACCGACAAACACCATCTGCGCCGGATTATTGGCACCGCCAAACGTATCATCGGTCCGTGTCACGCCAGCACCAGCCATGCCCTTGGATTTCATTCCGTAGCCATGAGAAAAATACCCGTCAGTCGCGAAGGCCGTAATCGGCAGTAAGGCGCTTGCAATGGCCGCCATCAAGATCCTGTTACGCATAGCTGTTCTCCCGTGATGATTTGATTTATTGGTTCAACAAGGCTAGTTTTTAGGTGCTAAATAAACAAGCTCACATCTGCGTCCTGCGCCATCGGCAAGAATGTTGCCGCGCCGCAGTACTCTTTTATCTCTGGAATGAAGTCGTCGTGGGTAAAGCCGAACAAATCCACGGTCATCTGGCAGCCGATCAATTTGACGCCCGCTTCAATACTCATCGCGCGCAAGTCGGCAATGTCCGCAACTCCGGTGTTCTTGATGGTCTGCTTCATGAGGGCTGTGGCCAAATTTTCGAAGCCCGGAATCACGGCTTGAACGGCGTTTGGAATGTTCCAGTTGATGCCGCGAAACCAGTCCGGGCCGAATGGCATTTTCATCGGCATGCCGGGGTTCCCCAACGGGCTGATCTTCAGGTCGCCGAGGTCTTTTTTAAGTAGATTGAGACCGTAGAAAGTGAAAAAGATCGAAACCTGCCATCCAAGCGCTGCGGCGGTAGAGGCCAGAATAAACGGTGGGTAGGCCCAGTCCAGCGTTCCCTTGGTGGCGATGATGGTCATCGACGGCGTTTTGTTTGCTTTTCTCTCCGCCAGCAGTTGTTCCAGTCGCTGCGGCAGAATTTCGTCGAGCCGTTGTTGGATTTGTTGGTCGATCAATGCGACGTCCGGTGGTGCACCCATGGTTGTTTCCTTGTCGTAACGATTTGCGGGAGGCCGATGTTGCCCGCAGCAGGGACTACTTCTTTTTCAGGTAAAAGGCGTACACCTTGTCCGTTTGGTCGGTTGACAGCAGTTCATTTCCAGTCTGCTTGGCGAACGCTTGCATATCCTTAACCGAGCCGACATCGGTCGACATGACTTTAAGAATCTGTCCTGACGTCATGTCCGAGAGACTTTTCTTGGTCTTAAGAATCGGCAGTGGGCAGGAAAGTCCGCATGCATCTAGCTCTTTATCAAATTGCATATTTATGTCTCTTCACTAGTGTCCGGTTAAACATGGGGTCAAACCGCCGAAAGCCATGACTGGCGCTGGATTCCGACCGATGGCAGGTGTCTCCGATTTGAACGGCAAAATGGCGCTCCGGGCGATCCTAGTCTTTTCTAATACAAAGTCACGCTGCACCGCAACACAAGCCATCCTGCGCTAGAGTGCGCAGATGGTTACCTGGGTCTATAGCCGCCAAGGGTATTGAGGGATAGCCCATACGGGTAGTGAGGTGCCCCCCAATATGGGGTATCTCAAATATGGTCGTAACCTACTAGATTGGCGGTGGGATACTGAATAAGTGCTCAACGAGCCGATCAACCCTGGAGACGGGACGACGTGGCGTTGCGCTAAATGAATTGGTGATGATTAAACAAGGAGCGCTGGATGACGAGTGCAGCTAATTTGCCGGTGTTGGTCGCGATTTGCGGTTTTGCAATTGCGTTTGTCATGGGCGCTGTCGCCAACAAAACGAATTTTTGCACCATGGGGGCGGTTTCAGACGTCGTTAACATGGGTAGCTGGGAGCGTATGCGCATGTGGTTTCTCGCCATCGCTGTGGCGATCATTGGCACCGGCATCTTGCAATACCTCGGATTTGTCGATCTCTCCAAGGCGGTGGTGACAAGACCGTCGTTCAACTGGTTGTCTTACATCGTTGGAGGATTTATTTTTGGCGTCGGCATGACGTTGGGCTCTGGATGCGGCAACAAATCGCTGATACGCGTCGGCGGCGGAAGTTTGAAGTCTCTGGTGGTGGTGGTATTTCTTGCGATCGCCGGCTATATGACGCTAAAAGGACTATTCGGCAGCTGGCGTGTCGAGTGGCTCGATTCGGTGCGGCTGGACCTCACGGCGTATGCCATGGCCGGCCAAGACATTCCAACGGTACTCGCAAAGCTCACCGGATTGAGCCGCAATATGCTCGCGCCTTTGACAACAGTTGTGTTTGGTTTGGGCCTGCTCATCTTCGTTTTCAAAGATCGTTCTTTCCGCGAGAGCTTCGATCATGTATTCGGCGGCGTGGTAATCGGCCTTGCCGTTGTTGTGGGTTGGTACATCACCGCCAACATCGGCTACGCTGAAAACCCCGAGACATTGGAGATCGTGTTCTTCGGCACCAACAGCCGGGCAGCCGAATCACTTTCGTTTGTTGCGCCGATCAGCTATTCGCTTGAATTGTTGATGTTGTGGACCGACAAGTCATTGAAAGTCACTTTTGGAATCGCGGCAATCGTGGGGGTTATCGCAGGCTCGGCAGCCTACGCGTTGTACAGCAAGACGTTTCAATGGGAAGGCTTCTCATCATTAGATGACACGCGCAACCATATTCTGGCGGGCATCTTAATGGGGTTCGGCGGCGTATGCGCGCTTGGCTGTACCATCGGTCAGGGTATCAGCGGTGTTTCCACGTTGGCGATGGGGTCATTTATTGCAACGGCATCCATCATTGCCGGCTGTGTGGCAACGCTGAAATATCAATACTGGCGTCTCGGATAGCGCCGAAGCGGATCGGCCGACTGCCAAGCAGCAAGATCGCGACTACTGTCCCGGCGCGCGGATCTGGTCGATGGCGACAACGTTGGTCGGGTCAGCAACCGCGAGCATGAGCTTGCGCGAGGCGCGGTCGAAATCAACCGGCAACACCTGATAGCGCTTGGCGATATCTTTTGGCACCATCGACAAGGCTTCATGGTCGATGATGGTGTTCGACAGGTCTACCGCGACTTGGCCGAGGTTTTCCGACAACGTGTCGCGAATGGTCGCTTCGGTGACGAAACCTAGTGTCTAGTTGCAGAAGTCTGCGTAACAGCGAGAAGCGTTTTGCGCCCACAGGATTAGGCGCAAAACACAGCAATAGCACCGCTATTGCGCGTATTTGCAACGACATCGTGTGGGATGCAAAACGATTCGAATGTAGCAGGACTTCTGCAACTAGACACTAGGGTCACGAGGGTCTTGCCGAGCGGTGCCTTTGTCTTGCGCTGCTCGGTGAGCGCGATATTGAGCTGATCCTGCGAGATGACGCCACGCGCAAGCAACGATTGTCCAAGCGGCAGTTCTACCTTCGGAGGGTAGCACTCTATCCATCTGAGCTACGGGCGCTTGAGGCAAGTTTGCCATTTTGGTTGCGTTGCCAGTCTCACGGAGAACAGCGGGCGTCGGCGGCCAAATTTGAACCGCAAAGTGCATACCGATTGAGGGTCTCGACCGTGAAAGATATAATGATCGAAACATGGATGACAGAGGCAAAAAATGAGTGAGCAACAACACGAAGCAGCGGACGGTAGCGCAGGATATGCGGTAAAAGTTGCCATTGCGGTGGTGGTGGGTGCGATTGGGTTGGTGATCGGCATCTACCTTTTGGCGCAGTTTGCGATCAGCACGCGACCACTCGGCTCGGGCAACGACAAAGCGAATTCTGAGGCTGGTATCAAGGAGCGCATCGGCTCGGTGGTCACGATCGCCGTTGATGCGAGCAAGCTGCCTGCCCCTGCGCCGGGGGCTGTCGCAACCGTGACGGCCAAGTCGGCGGCACCGGTGGTTGCGATGGCGATTCCAGCCGCCACACCGACTGGCACCGCGGCCAAACCTGCCGGGGGAGAGGGCACCTACAAGGCAGCTTGTTCGGTGTGTCACTCGGCCGGCGTGGCCGGCGCACCGAAGAGCGGCGACAAAGCGGCGTGGGCACCTCGCATCGCGCAAGGCAAAGAGACGCTCTACAAGCACGCCCTCATGGGTTTTCAGGGCAAGTTGGGCGTGATGCCACCGAAGGGCGGCAATACGACGCTGGCGGATGCCGATGTCAAGGCCGCGGTGGACTACATGGTCGCACTCAACAAATAAGAGCATCTCTAAAAATCCAAACTTCGTCCCAAACAGGGGACTTCCGATGGTCGTCGCGATGCGTTGTTGCTCAAAAAATTTTATCCCTTACATATCAGGTATATGCTGCGGGCTAAAATTTTTCTCGCGCCTAGCCTCGCTTAGAATTTTGAATTTTTAGAGGTGCCCATAAGTTGTTGAGCGTGTCGGCTTCCATCAAAAAAGGGCGGAATATTCGCCCTTTTTTGTTTGCGCGAAATTGGGGTACCGGCGGTGCCCATTGGTTGGAACGGATGGCAAATGCACACCTATGTAATCGGTGACCTGCAAGGCTGCTTCACCACGCTCGAAGCACTGCTCGCCAAAATCAACTTTCGACGGCAGCGAGACCGGCTTTGGTTTGTCGGCGATCTCGTTAACCGCGGATCGGGTTCGCTTGAATGTCTGCGCTTTGTGCGCGACCTTGGCCACGGCGCGAGGACGGTGCTTGGCAACCACGACCTGCACCTGTTGGCGGTCGCAGAGGGCATTGCGAAACTGCGTTCGCTCGATACGCTCGATGCGCTATTGAAGGCACCTGATCGGGAAGCGCTATTGCATTGGCTCAGGCATCGACCGTTGCTGCACGTCGACGGGCGCTTTGCAATGGTGCATGCCGGGCTGATGCCACAGTGGTCCTGGCAACAAGCACACAAACTCGCGCGCGAAGTTGAAACTGCGCTGCGCGGTTCGCACTATCGCAAGGTGCTCGTTGGCATGTATGGTGACGAGCCGACAGCCTGGCGGGAGAGCCTCGCGGGCATGGCGAGAATGCGTTTCGTGCTCAACACACTGACGCGCCTGAGGACGCTGACCAGCACGGGCGAGCAATCGTTGCGATACAAGGCGGGACTTGCCGAAATGCCACGCGAACTTCACGCTTGGTTCCAGGTACCGACGGTGCGGCGCGCTGATCGCGTGCTGTTTGCGGGGCATTGGTCGGCACTTGGATTTCATGAGCAAGAACAGATCGTGATGCTCGACACCGGCTGCGTCTGGGGCGGCGCGTTAACCGCGGTCAGACTCAGCGATGGCAAGCGGTTTGAACAACGCTCGTGCGAGGTCGCAGCAACGCTGAATCCGCTGTCGCTAAGGAGCCGCGCAAATATAACTTGAACAATTGGCCGCTTGCAGACGGGATGCCAGGCAAGGCGCAAAACGCGCCGTGTGGCTGGCCACACCAGCGTTTTTGCAACGCCGCATGGCGCTCGTATGCAAGATGGACAGTGTTCAAGTTATATTTGCGCGGTGACTAAGTCGCGAGTAACCGTCTAAAAACCTTGCGCCGGAGGTGTGCCTACGCGGAGTGCAACGCCACCAAAGCGGCAGCTACTCCGAAGCGCTGATGCGCATGCGGCTTCGGCACATTGAGAATCGCAGCGATTGCGTTTTCCGCGTGCAGCGCGGCTTGTCTGCGCGAAAGTGTTGCCGTATCAACGACCGGTGCGAAGGTAATGTCAGCGGTCATCTTTTTTTGCGCGATGATGGCCGCTAGCGATTGGGAAAACGTAATTTCACCGATGAACGAGGCTGTCCGGCTAGGCTCGCCGTTGGTTTGACGATAGTGAATCGCGGTCGGCACCAGCAGCGCCGCGTTGACGACGGCTGGTTCGAACAGCGAGGTATGGAATTTGAGCAGTTTGTCGCCCGCCGTGGTCGTGCCTTCCGGAAAAATGGCGACCGTGTCACCTTGTTCCAGCGCGTCGTGAATTTCGGCGTTGATGCGCGCGGTGTCGCTGCGCTTGGCGCGGTGGACAAAAATGGTTCCGGCGGTTTCGCACAGCGCACCGGCGATGGGCCAATCGCGAATTTCCGATTTCGCAACGAAGCGCGAGGGCTGCGTGGCGTTGATGACAAAAATATCCAGCCACGACACATGGTTTGACGCAATGAAAAGTTTTCGCGCTTGCTGCGTCGGCCGCGCACCGTGAATCGACAACGTGACATTGAGTATGCGCAACAGTTTGGCTGACCACACCTGCGTGATGCGCGCGCGCGTCGCGGGCTGAAGCCGGGGGTAGACGAGGGACGTAACCAGCAGGCCTTGCACGACGTGCAGCAGCATGCGCGTCCAGCGCAGCGCGCGCGTGGGACGCCCGGTCGCTTGCAGGGGAGACAGTTGTGTGTCGTGCTGCATCGATGGCGCGCTACGGAAGCTTGCCGGCCTGCACCATTCGTGCGAATAGTGTGTTCAACGAGCCCCAAGTGACGATGTCGTCGAATTCGCCGGCGCAGCTCGTAGCAACCGTAGGGGTATTGGAGATAAACGTGACGGCATTGGTGCCAAGGTTGGTGGTCTCGTCAGCGCCGGTTCCGCTTGTGCGACCATTCTTGCCGAGCGAGAAGAGCACAAACGGTGCTTTGGTGGTGAGCATGGACGCGGTGCAAGTCCCCGGGCTGGCACCGGTGATGATGGTGGTGTTCACCGTCAGCATGCCCACGGCAGCCTGTGAGAGGCAGTCCATCGTCGCGGTTCGCATTCTGTCGGCCGTCGTCAGCACCTGCGTCAATGTGGACGTGCATTGTGCAGGCGCGCCGCTTGTTGTGCTGACGGGTCGAACGGCGTAACGCAGGCGGCGTGCGGCAAGTCCATCGCGCCATCCATCGACGACGAATCCCAAGCTATCGAGCCCCGACAGCCCGAGCGTAATGCCGGGCACAAATCCGCTGTTCGTCGTGCAGACGCCTCCACTAACCGGGGCTTCGGCCCCGCCCGCGCTGGTGGCCGGGCACGGTAGCCGACCATTCGCCATCACAAAGCCATAGATCGCTTCTTTGATGTTTTCGAGTTGCTTCTGGGTGTCGACCGTGCGCTGCTGGTCAAGTTGCGTTGCGAGTGGAACGCCGATGGCGGTGATCAATACCGCGATGATAACCAGCACGACGGCGATCTCGACTAAGCTGAAACCATTCGACATCAAAGGCGCTTTCGTTTTCATTGCGGCGTGACAATCAGAAATGCATCATTTTGTGAGGCCCCTACTGATGTAGCAGTAGTCACAAAACTGCAGTTTGTGAATGCTGAGACATTTGTTGCTTCAAAGTAATCGGACAGACTTGTTGTTGGTCTCGTGTTGGCCGTGAGATTTTTTCCCGACAGTCCAACTATCGGGTTTGAGGTGCTCGTTGATCCTAACGAAATGT
The DNA here is from genome assembly GCA_038901695.1 of Usitatibacteraceae bacterium. Lineage (GTDB taxonomy): Bacteria > Pseudomonadota > Gammaproteobacteria > Burkholderiales > Usitatibacteraceae > UKL13-2. The sequence continues at coordinate 11,544 of JBCKPN010000027.1, read as the reverse complement.
TCGGCACGCCCACACATTCTGCTAAGTTTCCGCCCGGAATCGATGCGCGAGCCAAGGCATAGAACGCGGTTTGGTACCAAAGCTGGTCATAGAACCACGACGGCATAACTGGTTGGTATCGCATATTGCTCAAGTTGATCGTCGCCATTGTCGTCATCACGTTGGTCGTGGTGCGTGCGGTGGGCGATGCAATGCTATCGACGAAGGTCATGCTGAAAGTTGAACCTGTGGCGCGTGTTGGACAGCTCCAATTCCATCGTTGAGTCTGCGTTGCGTTTGCTCCACTGTATGTGACTGCCGGAGCGGCATTGCAATCCGCATCAACGTCAAAAGCAACTGTACGCGTTACGCTGTAGGTCTCCGAGTTTGGCACGCCTGGTAACGGGAACCCATTATTGCAATCAGTTGCGCTTCCGCCACCGAATAACGCGAACGTTTTGAGGTAGGGGGTGAGTGCGGTCGGCGGGGTGCTATTCCAAAGCTCGATGGAGTTAGTGCCGCGCCAGCGGGCTGTCGCAGTTGCGTTTCCGCTGAGTGATGCTAACTCAGTCCCGACGTTTTGATTTAAGTCTGCCCACCTGGCCGGCCCAGTTCGTACTTGCCTGCAATTCTTGGCAATGCTCTGAAAACTCGCGATCGACCATGTCACGCTGGTTGGGTAATTAGGTATTCTCGTGGGATTGGAGAATGGCACATTCTGGAGCGGAGGTGCCGGGAAAAATGGCAGTAGCCCAGTCAAACTACCGATACCAGCATTTACGTTAGAAACGAACGCGGCGAATGTTGAAGGTGCTACAAACGCCGCCGCCCACGGCCATGTCGTGGTCTTTGTTTTTGAATCGCGTACCGCCGCAGCCATCTCGCTGAGCACTCGTTGCTGGACGTAGTACAAATACTCGTCGACAGTAATGTATAAAAGCACATCGTTAAACGGCACCGTTTGACCTCGCTTGGTAGCATCTTGCGCGTCGCTTGGATACTTAGTTCCCGTTGGAATCGAGATGAATTCATTGTTCATCCCAGCGTTGTCGTAAGTCACACAACCTGACGTGCAGCCCAGCGGAAGTCGGACGCTGTCGAGGTAGTCGGTAGGGTTGCCCGGAGCCGCTGCCGAGCGCGACTGCGTCCTAGTCTCAGTGGAAATGGATGCGCCAGCGAGGAGAAGCACGGCTGCGACCTTGTCTGAAATGACGTTGCCGGCCGAATCGCGGACAGTGAGCCAAGGGTGTGGAAGTGCGGTGGGTTGCGGAAACGGCGTGGGTGGCGAAGGACAAGACGGCGTGCCTGGCGAGGACAGTGTTGCTACATCGGAGTTCAGAACCTTAAGGCAATTGTCGTACCAAACCAAGTTTGCTGAGACCGCAAGCCAGGGGACGATGCCAAGCGAATCCGCCGGGTCAGTTGCGTTCAGATCGAGCCCAAGTTCTTTCCACGGAAACTTGCCCAAGCAGCGCTTATTTGTCGCGTTGGCGCCAACTGTCGGCTGGCCCGTCATTGAATCGCTAAGACACTGCGTGCCTTGATTGCCTGTGTAGGCCACCGGCGTACGCGCGTCAGGGATCGGAGCCATGCCAGGCCGAATGTCTCCGATGCTAGATGGTGGGGAAATCATGAATCCGATAAGAATTTCCTTTGCCCGGCTCAGCGAGTCGTCTGGGCCGCCGAGTGCGACTGCTCCCATGGCGCGATTGCTATTCTTCGATGCAACCGCAGCCAGAAACACGGCACCGCCAATCGCCAACATCGACAGCACGATCAGCAACAAGATGATTCCATGTTGGCGGCGGGGCAGTTTTCCCCCAGAGACTAGGGCGCGTGCAAACATTGAAAGTCCCCTATTGGCGGGCGTTTCCAAGCAAAAATGCCTGGAAGCCCGCGCCGATAGGCGACTTTTTGATACGCCTAATCATCGCTTGGCATCCGCCGACGGCGCAGGTGCGACCTTCGGTTTGGTGCCGACGCTCGCCGCGCGAGGCGACTTCGCGGCGGTGGCCTCGGTCGGGGCGGCCGCGCTGGTGCTGCGCAATTTGACGGTGGGTTCGCCGCCGGTCATGCTCGAAGCCACCATGGGTAACTTCGCCGCGCTGTGTTGCACTCGCTGTGCACCGTCCACCCAGAAGGTGGTGCGCCCATCGCTGCTTTTGACGAAGCCATTCAGTTGCGGCGAACGAGCCACGACTTCGCCGTCCAATATTTGCACGCCGTCCTTGCGTGCCTTGTCGAGCCGCGCACGTTCGGCGTCGGAAAAGAACAGGCGGCCGGTGAGCGGTCGGTAGGTCGTCGAAACGGGATCGAGCGTGTAGGCCTCGCCACGTGCAGTCGGCGGCGCTGCACTGGCGGCGACCGCGAACAATGTCAACAGTAAGGTAACAAGTTTTAGCATCATCGAGCCTTGGCCGGTTGTGCCGGATTGGTCGCAGCCGCGCTCGCCGCGACGGCGCTGCGCTTGTCACGCAATGTTATCCATTCGAGATAGCACTGCGCCTCGATTCCCGCCGCTAAGGTGACGCTAGCCGGCGCTCTGGAATCAATGCTTGGCGCGGATGCGCTACCAGCTTGGCGGGCGATGAACGACGTCAGGGCGGCCGTGCCGCGTTGCTGGTTGCGTTGGAACACACAGCGATCCATTGGAAACAAACCACGCTGCATACGGGAAAATTCATCGAGAAACGACAGCAAATCCGCGTCGTGCAGTGCATTGGCTTTGATTTGAACGCGGCTACCTAGTGCATCGACCGCGCTGATGGTCGTGCCGGCCGCGAGTTTGAGCGGGCGTTGTGGCCCGACGTTGTACTCGAGTGAAATGAGCTGATGTCGCTGCTTGAGTTGTTCCATTGCTTCGAGAAAATCCAGCCTGCGCTCTGCCACGAACACACCGCGCGCGGTCAGGGCCTTGTAGGTGTCTTCCGAGTCACGAAGATCGTCGCGCTCCTGCTTGGCTGTGGCCAGCCGTGCTTGTGCATCGCGGACTGACCGCTGCGACTTGACGTTGTTCGCCTTCTCAGCCTGCCAGTACAAATAACTGCCGACGACCAGAAACGACGAAATGCTTACCGCCGCGACGAGAACGAGATAAGAAAATTTGAGTGCGCCGACGCCCTCTTTGGTAAAGACGCTCATGTCCCAGGCACCTTGCGTGAAATGTGGAGAGCAAAGCGCGCTTCCTTGGCGGTGGCTTCGGCGCGGTCGATTACCTTGAGCGTGGCGATTGGCTCCAGCTCGACCGGCAGCCGAACGACGGTCACGATCAGGTTGCCACCGCGACGTATCTCCTCTGCCAAGCGCTCGATCTCCAGCAGTGCCGCACGAAGATCGCCCGTGAACGGACTGATCGCAGCCTCAACTTGCGCGACTTGATATTTGTTGCCGGGCAGCGCCGGGTCGAGATCGTCCCACTGGGCAGCGATTGCGCCTTTCACGGCCGCCAACAGGGCAGTCCCCGTCGAGGGCCTGGTGTCCGACGTGAATTGCGACGCACCGCCCATCGCGGAAGTCACGGCGCCACCGGTTGGCTTGGGCGGCGTGAGGGACGCATCGTTGGTTGCCGCCCAGACAATTTCGAGAATGCTGACTGCTGGAAACGCGTCCAGAGTTGTCGCGAGTTCTCGTAACAACGCGCTGGGCGCGGATGGTGTCGGTCGAATTTGAGAATTGAAGAAGGCGCTGGTATCGCGCACCGCATCGGTCGCCATTTTTTGCACACTCATTGATTGCACGACGACCCGAAATTCGGACTGCAGGTTGCGCTCGAGCAGGCTCTTGGACTCGATGCCTTGGGTAATTTGCGTGGCATGGTAAAAATTGAAACCAGCCCACGCACCGCCCGCGACTAGCACCGCCGCGGTCGCGCTGAAGATGCCGATCCTGGCTAGCCGAAATGTTGCGAAGCGGGTATCTGTCGCTGCCGCAAAATGATTCTCGAGCGCGCCCCTGGAATACACATGGCACAGAATTTCTTCCGCGTGCGATGAGGTCGGCGCGGGGCTCACCTTCAGTCGATCCGCGACCTCGGTGATATCGAGGAAGCGATAGCGCAGCATTGGATACGAGCGAATCGCGGCCTGTATCATGGCGCGATCTTGTTCGTGGATCAGCATGCACACTTCTAGAGAATCGGCCTCGGCGAAGTAACGCAGACTATCCAGATATTGCCAAGTCCTGCTGATTTCCGCCGCAATCAGCTCGCCGACCGAGCGCGACTCATCGTAGATGATGGGCGTCAGACGGCTGAATTTGACCTGCTTGTCCTTGAAGTAGGTCTGGCGCAAGCCAAAGTCCGGAATGATGGTCACCAACAAGGTGTGCGGAAAGAAAATATCGAGCTCTTTCAATAGGCGGCTCGACAGCACGGCAGACGAATAAACGCCTTCAATCGGCACTTGGAGCCGCTCGAGCAACACCAGCAATGACTTGAGCAGGTCTGGATTGGTGACTGCGTGGAGGAAGACGTGGTCGTTGCGTCTGCCGTCTTCTTCGCGCCCCTGCACCACGGCGTGACGAAACGGCGAGGCACGGTAGATTTGCCCAAGCTTGCGATCAAGGACGGCGTCCTGATCGCTGCCGCGCAGATGCGGAATGGTATCGAGGCGAAAATCCTCTTCGATCAAATCCGTGACAACGTAGGTCTGAAGCGAGGCGTGTTTGTCAACAAATTTTTCAAAGTCGGGCGTCGGAATATCGGCTACGCCAAAATTTTCGCGACCGATCAAGATCCCGCCCCTGATGATCAGAGACACCAACTTGTCATTCGTCAGATATAAAAAATGCTTGGCCACGTGCGAAATTCCTATCTAACAGCGGTCTTGGCGATGACGTCGTACATCGGCAAGAAGATGGTCACCAGGATGCCAATCAGGATACCGCCCAGCACTACCGTCAGCGCTGGCTGGATCAACTCCTGCAACTTTGACATGGTTTCCTTGACTTCGCGGTTATAGAAATAGCTGACGTTGAGTAGCGCGCTGTCGAGCCCGCCAGTGGATTCGCCGACTCTGAGCATGCGCAATACCAGTGGCGGAAACATGCGCGCATTCTGAAATGCTTGGGTGATCGCTGTGCCATCGTTGATGTCGCGGCCGACACGCTTGAGCCCTGCTTCGAGCACGCGGTTGCCGACGATTTTTTCCGAAATCTGGATGCAGTCAAGCACGCCCAATCCGGACTTGTACATGAGTGCGAAGTAAGTCGAAAATCGCGCAAGAATAATTTTTTCGATCAGTGGACCCATGATCGGCAGCTTGAGGCTGAGCGCGTCGATTTTGTAGCGAAATTCTTCGCTGGTTTTGGCCAGCACAAACAGAATGACGCCACCAATAACGGGCAGGCCGAGGCACAGGTACCAGAACTGCTTCATGAACGCTGACACGGCAATCAGCGCCAGCGTTGCTTGCGGCGGATGCTGCGTGAGAGCCTTCATCGTGATGGCAAGTTGCGGCACCAAAAAAATCATCAATGCAAACACCACGCCGATGATGACGGTGCCGGCAAAAATCGGATACATCATCGCCTTTTTGACTTGCGCGGCGAGCTCATCTTGCCACTTCAAGTTTTCCGTCAGCTGCGTCAGCACTTCGGGCAGTTGGCCGGCGCGTTCGCCGGTCTGGATCAACGCGATGAAAACGGTGTCGAACGCATGTGGATGATTGGCCATCGCTTCGGAGAGTCGCAGGCCGCCCTCAATGTCCTCAACTAGGCCGGCCACAACCTGTCGGAACGCGGGATTTTCCACTGTATCGCGCAGGTCACCCAGTGCCTCGATGATCGGCACACCCGCACGCATCAGCTGATTCAGGTGAAAACAAAATGTGATCAGCTCTTTCTTGGTGATGCGCCGCGTGGTCGACAGTGCGGATTTCTTGAAGATCTCAAACCGGATCAAATCCATGTCCATGCGCTTCAAGCGCAGTTCAAGATCGATCGCATTCGAGGCATCGATGTTGCCGGTCTGGATCTGTCCTTCGTGGTCGATTGCGCGATAGCTGAACGATGCCATTTGGGCGTCTCCGCTAATCGATGCGATCGGTCAAATCGACGATGCGCGAAATCTCGTCGAGATCCGTGTCGCCCTTGAGCACACGATTGATGGCGTCTTCGGCGAGCGTTCTGAAGCCGCGCCGCCGCGCAGCGTCGCGAATCTCTCGCGCGGTCGCGCGTCGGGCGATCAACTCGTCAATGTCCGCATCCATGCGGAACAACTCCATAATCGCCACACGACCCTTGTAGCCGGTGTTGTCGCATACCTCACACCCGGCGTGACGGTATACCTCGCCCTGCCACTCCTGATCCACGCCCAGAATCCGGCGTGTGCCGTCGTCTTCGGGGCGGTAGGGTTGCTTGCACTTGCTGCACAGGCGGCGCACTAATCGCTGCGCGACGACGCCGATGATATTGCCAGACATGATATCGGGCAACACACCAAGGTCTTGCAATCGCGGAATGGCACCAATGGCCGAGTTGGTGTGCAAGGTCGAGTAAACCTGATGGCCGGTCATGGCGGCGCGAAACGCCATTTCGGCGGTGTCTTTGTCGCGAATCTCACCGACCAGAATCACGTCCGGATCCTGACGCATCATCGAGCGGATACCGGTGGCGAAATCGAGTTTCGCCACTTCGTTGACGGAAGTCTGACGAATCATCGCCATTGGGTATTCGACCGGGTCTTCAAGCGTCATGATGTTGACGCCCTCAGTATTGATGTGATTCAGTATTGAATAGAGCGTGGTGGTTTTGCCAGAGCCGGTGGGACCGGTGACCAGAATGATGCCTTCCGGTCGCGCGATCATGAGCCGCAGCAACTTGAGTTCATCCTCCTGCAACCCAAGGTCTTCCAACGGCACGATGCCCTTTTGCCGATCGAGGATACGCAACACCACATTCTCACCGTGGGTGGTTGGCTGTGCGGCGACACGAAAATCGACGGGTCGCCCGGAAAGCGTTAACGAAATGCGTCCGTCTTGGGGTGCGCGCGTCTCCGCGATATTCATGCCCGAGATAACTTTCAGGCGCACCACCATTGCGCTCCAGTAATTTTTATGCAGCGAGCGGATCTGCCGCAGTACGCCGTCAATGCGGTAACGAATGCGCAAGAAACCTTGCTCGGGCTCGAAGTGGATGTCAGAGGCGTTGCGCTTCACGGCATCGGCGAGCAGCGCGTCAACTAGGCGCACCACTGGTTGGCTGTATTCGTCAAAGTTCGTCGCCAGACTCTGGTAGTCAATTTCGCCTGTTTCAATTTCGTTGAGGATGCCGTCAATCGACAGCTCGAACCCGTAATGCTGTTCAATGGCAATGGCGATATCGGACTCGCGCGCCAGCACTTGCTCGATACGCACGTCTTCGCGAATCAGTGCACGAATCTGGTCAATCGCGACCACGTTGGTCGGATCCGCAACGGCCAGCATCAGTTTGCGCGTGGCGCGATCGAAGTCGACTGGCAACACTTGATAGCGTTTGGCGATGTCCTTGGGCACCATCGACAAGGCTTCGTGATCGATGATGGTGTTGGAAAGATCGATGGCGACCTGGCCGAGACTTTCCGACAGCGTGTCACGAATCGTGGCCTCAGTGACAAAGCCCAACGTGACCAGTGTTTTGCCGAGCGGCGCTTTGGATTTGCGTTGCTCAGTGAGCGCGATGTTGAGTTGGTCTTGCGAGATGATGCCGCGTGCAAGCAGCGATTGTCCAAGCGGCAGCTGTGAGATGGGCGCGCTCATCTAAATCATTTCAACAGTGTCGGGTGAGGCTGGAACAAAGCGTTTTTCCGGTGGGTGCGTCTGCGAATCAACAAGGGATTGTACCAACCGCGTCGGAACGCGCGGCTTCGTTTGGTTAGCGCTTTCCGGCGCTGTCGTCGACGGTTGGTGCCTTTCCAACAAGCAGCGCGACGCGCCGTATCACGATTGCCGCGTCAAACTGACCCTTGGTCGTTGCAGCGAGCGCGCGTTGGTAAAAATCCGCCGCCGCCGCCGCTTGCCCCAAATGGTCGAGACTGACGGCCAAGTTATAGCTGTAGTCTGCGTTTTGTGGCATCAGTCGTGCGGCCTCGAAATACGCTTGTTGCGCTTCGCGCCAGCGACGGCTCTCGGCGTACAGATTGCCGAGTAGAAAATGTGCGTTCGCGGCAGCAGGATCCTGTGCAATCAAGGTTCGCAGTGCCGTCTCTTTCTGCCCAAGATCGCCGCGCACGTCATTGGGTTCGGCGGTCGGGTCGGTGAGCACGATCAGCGCAGCGTTGGCGGTGGCATTGCGCGGATCGATTTCGAGCACACGTTGGTAGTGGCGAATGGCCAACGCCAAGTCAGCTTGCTCGCCGCTGCGTGCTGCCGCTGTCGCAAAACCCAGATGCGCGTCGATACTGTGAACATTTGCCGCGATCGCCTCGGCATAGCGCCGCTTTGCCAGCGCGTAGTCACCACTGGCCAGCGCGCTATAGCCGGCGTTGAGCAGCGGATTAATGGGTGCCTCGGCCGCGGTCTTGGCGAGCCGGAGCACGACGTTGCCCGTCGTCGCGCTGTCGGTGTTGGGCAGCGCTTCAATCCGACGCGCAATCGCTTCGCGTGGTGTCAGCGAAACGATTTTTGCAGCGATCGGCGCACGTGCGTCGCGCAATTCAGTCGCGGGCGGCGGCAGCAGTGGTGGCAGCGGCGCGTCGACGTCAGCGGCGGGAACCCTCGGTGGCGGACTAGCGACCGCAGCGGCCGCTGCTGGCGCGGCAGGCTTGGGCACTGCGGCGAGTGGTGGCAATGGTGCCGGCCCACGCGCAGCGTTGGGCGACGAAAAACGATTCATTTCGTTCCAGACATACACGCCGCCGCCGGCTAATCCGAGCAACAGTACTGCGACCAATGGCAGCGCCCACTTTGCTTTGCTGTCCTGCTTGGCGACCTGTTTTACCGCAAAGACATTCTTGATGGCGTCGCGATTAAACGCCTCCTGTTGTGAGGCTGCCGGCACATGCACTGCCGCGAGCGAGAGTGGAGGCGTTAGCGCAGCGCTGCCGCTAGCGAGCAAGTCGAGTGCGAGTGCCGTTGCCGGTGTGGCAGTTCCGCGGGTAGTGCGAAAAGCGGCGGTTGCAGCGGATGTCGGCGTCTTGATGGGTTTGCGACCATCGGGCGCCCCCATCTCGGATTCGAGCAAGGCTTCGAGCGTCAACGCCGCCGTGTTCACGACCGCTGGGGCGGCGACGGAATCCGGCGGGCTTGCCAAAGGCGCATCCGCTGTGGTAACACCGATTTTCGACGGGTTCTCGACGACTTCAAGCGAGAGCAGCGGAACGGACGTGTCATCGTTCCGCGCAGCCACTGGCGGCGCGGACGGTACCGACAATCCGGGCGGGACGAGCGCGCTGCTGGACTCAATCGGACCAGTTTCAATCGCAGACGCGTCGGCGCTTTGCGCCGATAGCAGCGCATCCGCTGTCGCGCCGGGGTCGGACTCTGAAGTTGGCGTTCCCGATGCTGCCTCCGCTTTCGCGCGCTTGGCATCTTCCGCACGTTTCAGCGCATCGAGGAGCAGACTCACGCGCTATCTCACGGCCGTGGCTGCACCGGAGCGGGAATCACCGGGTTGGGAAACCAAACCTTGGGCTCGGCTTCTTTGAAAAAACGACTATCCGGCAGGTAGCGCTTGTATTCGCTCATGTCGGTTTCAACGCTTGCGTCCTTGATCACGGTCGGACGAATGAACACAACCAGCTCGGATTTCTTGCCGGCTTCGTTGCGATAACTAACGGCGTCGCCAAGGATTGGAATCCTGGAAAGAATCGGCAGTCCGTCGCGAGTCGCCTTGAAGCTGTCTTGCATCAACCCGCCCAAGACCGCTGTCTGGCCCGATGCGACGCGCAGCACGGTCTCGAATTCGCGCGTCTGAATCACCGGAATCCGGCTCGGAATCTGACTCGATGTCGTGCCAAGAAGGGGGCTGTTGTTGACGATGATGAGACCCGGATTTGGATCCTGAATCTGCCCGACAATTTTGGTGATGCTGGGGCGGATGTTAAGCGTGACGACATCGTTCTCGCCGATTTGCGGCGTAACGCTCAGCACAAGGCCTTCTGGGACGATATTGGGCGTCGACTCATAGGATGGCGCGGTGTTGCCACTGGCACTGGTTGTGCCTGCGGTGGTCTTGATGGTGAAATAGACGGCATTCTCAACCACCTTCATCACTGCCGTCTGATTGTTGAGGGTTGTTGTGCGCGGACTCGACAACACTTTGGCTGTGCCGAACGAGCTGAGCAGGGTCAGCGCGCTCTTGATGCTGCCGCCTACCGCTGCATTCGGATTTGAGTAGCCGACCGTAAAGAAATGATTGGTGAGGTTGGTGGTGCCGCTTGCCGTCACATTCGCCTGCGTAAACTGCTGGCGGAACGAGTAGCCCAGCCCCTCGAGCCCAATCGCCGACCAATCGACGCCGGACTGGTAGCCGTCATTGAGTTCGATTTCAACGATGGTTGCTTCGATCAGCACCTGGCGCTTTGACGCACCCGCGACCAAGTCGATGAATTGTCCGACCTTTTCGTGTTGCCTTGATGTCGCGCGCACCGAGATCGTGCCCGTTTCAGGGTTCACGATAACGGACGCGGCTTCGCGGAAGGTGAGCGTTTGTGTGACCTGCTCGCTTTGCGCTTGCGCTTCACCCGGGCTCAGGGTCGTAGTTTGACCGCGACCGGACGTGCGCGAAGCTCCCGTCTGTGTGCGGCTGGTCGCCGTGTTCGACCCCTGCGCCTGCGCACGCACCACCGTTTCGGAGCTGCCTTCGGGGAGCTGCTTGTCGGTTTCGCGCAGCAAATCCCTGATGTTTTTCTCAAGGGTTTCCCAGAATCGATTCTTCGACGTGTTGGTAATTTTGATCTGTGACGAATTTTGACCGCCCCCGCCGCCCGTACCGCCCGTGGTTGTCACGCCGGCAGGCCCGACTACTTGGGTTTGCACACCAAATGTGCCGTCCATGTCACGGCTGATGTTGACGTAATCAACGCGGTATAGCTTCAGGAACGGTGTATCCGGCATCACCGAGATGTTTGGCCCATCGGCCTCCCAACGCATGTCGATTTGCCGCGCCATGCGCGTCAGAATCTGGCGAATGGTTTGGTCGATGGCGTTCAGCGTGACGTGGCCCTCAATGCCGGGGAAGATGTCAATATTGATGCCCGTATCGCGACTCATCGCGAGCAGGATTTCCCTGGCCGGGACATCAATGACAGTCACTGAATAGGTCTTTTCCTCAACCACGGGCTTGGGCGGTGGTGGAATCGGTACCTGCCGCACTGTTGCCGGTGGCGTGGACTTCGCCACTGCGGCGCTGACGTCCGGCTCCTGACGAAGATGGCTGTCGACTTTGGCGACCGGATTGGTGCCACATCCGGCAACGAGCAGGCCGAGGAGGATGACAGCGGTGCGCGAACCACGACGACCCGCTGCCACACGGCTTGCGCTGTGGAGACGGTGCAGACTGCTAGGATAGGAATTCGGGCGCAATGGTGATCTCTTCGAGAGTGACGTCATGACGGCGTGCCAAGCTAGTGTAGTGCTTCATTCTGTTTGT
>JBCKPN010000026.1:0-21353 GCA_038901695.1 Usitatibacteraceae bacterium | reverse complement strand
GAGGACACGGAGAAAAGCAAAACAAAAGCAGGTTTTCTGTGGTTTTCCTCTGCGCTCTCTGTGTCTCTGTGGCTAAACTGAACTTATGAAATACGCCATCGTGGTGATCGGCGCTTCGATCGGGGGTCTGCGGGCCCTGAAGGCCATACTGTCCGCGCTGCCCGGCAACTTCCGCCTGCCGCTGGCGATCGTGCAGCACCGCAGCGCCGATGCCGGCAATGAGTTGCAGTTCGCGCTGCAAGACGGCTGCGCCCTGCGGGTGCGCGAGGCCTGTGACAAGGATGCCATCGAGCCGGGCACCGTCACCCTGGCACCGCCCAACTATCACCTGCTGGTGGAAGCGGATCACTTCGCCCTGTCGACGGAAGCCCCGGTGTATTACGCGCGGCCGTCCATCGACGTCCTGTTCGAGAGCGCGGCCGAGGCCATGGGTGCGCGCGTGATCGGCGTGGTGCTGACCGGCACACTCAGCGACGGCGCGCTCGGACTGGCGGCGATCCAGCGTCACGGCGGCCTGGCGCTGATCGAGTCGGCGGCCACCGCGGTCGCCGCCGGGATGCCGGACGCCGCCGCCCGTGCGACGGTGAACGCGACCGTGCTCAAGCTGGAAGAAATTGGGCCTCATCTTATAGAATTGGGTCTGAAATGAGCCGCAAACAGGGAGACGAATGATGGCTTTGACCAAGATCGAGATGCCGGCAGGCGAGCGCGCCGGCGTGCTGATTGTGGACGACACGCCGGCCAAGCTGGTGGCGCTGGGCGCCATCGTCTCGGGCATGGAGTTGGAGATCGTGACGGCAACCTCGGGCGAGCAGGCCCTGCGCCAGCTCCTCAAGCGGGATTTCGCCGTAATTCTGCTCGACGTCAACATGCCGACGATGGACGGCTTCGAGACCGCCACGCTGATCCACAGCCGCCCGCGTTCGGCGTACACGCCGATCATCTTCGTCACCGCCGAGGCAAACTCGGAGGCCAAGCGCATCAGTGGCTACACGCTGGGCGCGGTGGATTTCATCTACTCGCCGATCATTCCCGAGATCCTGCGTGCCAAGGTGCGGGTGTTCGTCGACCTTTTTTACCTTCAACGCCAGGTACTGCTCCACAACGAACACCTAGAAAGCCTGGTGGCGCAGCGCACTGCTGCGCTGACCGAGGACATCACCGAGCGCAAGCGCACCGAGGCGGCGTTGCAGCAGGAGCTCGTCAGGCACCAGGAGACTGCGCGAGAACTCTTCGATGCGCGTGTTTGGCTTGCCGAGACGGATCGTCAGGAGGCCGTTGGACGCCTGGCCGCCGGTGTCGCCCACGAAGTCAAGAATCCCTTGGCGATTATCCGGCTCGGCATCGACTACCTCTCCAAAGAGTTTGCGCAGGAAAGCGCCCAGGGCGCGGTTCTGGGTAAGGTTCAGCAAGCGGCTATGCGCGCGGACAGCATCATAACGGATCTGATGCAGTTTTCCAGGCAGAAGTCCCTCGCTCGACATCCGACCCAAATCAACGCGGTCGTCGACAATGCCATTAACCTCGTAAGCCACGAGATAACGGTTCGCAACATCGACATTGTCAGATCCTACGATGATTCGATGCCCCCGATACTTGCCGATCCAGACCAATTGGCGCAGGTCTTTGTCAACTTGCTTTCAAATGCAGCGCAAGCCATCGGACAAGGCGGCAGGATCGAAGTTGTCACTCGCTCGATACGCCTGAGCGAGCGCGATCTTGAGCGGGATAAGACGGGGACGTTTAGAATTGGGGAGCGGGTGATTGCCGCCGAAATCAGGGACAATGGATCGGGAGTATCGCCCGATAACCAAAAAAAACTGTTTGAGCCTTTTTTCACTACCAAGCCGATAGGCGAAGGCACCGGACTTGGCCTTGCTGTTTCGCGCAATATCGTTATCATGCACGAAGGATCAATCAACCTTTCCAACCGTCCCGAAGGGGGGGCGTCGGCACTTTTGATGTTTCCGGTAGCTATTGAGGGCTGAGCCAATGAAGCAGCGGATACTGGTGGTGGATGACGAGCCGGAGCTTACCTGGATGATCAAGCTGACCCTTGAACAGACGGGGCGCTACGAGGTCCGGACCGAGAACCTGGGAATAAAGGCAATCGAAGCCGCGCGGGAATTCAAGCCGGATCTGATCCTGTTAGACGTGTTGATGCCCGGTATGCTCGGCTCGGAAATTGCCGAGCAACTAGGAAAAGATCCCGAGTTGCGCGCGATCAAGTTTGTCTTTCTCACGGCCGTCGTGTCCAAGGGAGATGTGCAAAGGGCAAGCGGTAAGATTGGTGGGCATGAATTTATCGCCAAGCCGATCGGTGCGGAGGAGCTTTGTCGGTTCGTCGAGAAGAAACTCAGCCAGTAACGCGCCGCTAGCCTGCATATTTCACGGGGACGCGTTCGAGAGTGGATGGATGGGCGTGCGATTTTTCGTTCGACTGACAAGTGAATGTCGAGACATTCACGCGAAAGAGAGCGGAAAAGCGCATGTTCAGCCGTCCGCTATCGAGCGGGTAGGCCATTCGATCGAAGACCAATATGGATTGCTCATGCGAGGCTCTCCTTCATATCGAAAATAGTCGTGAACGGGGTCGACCCGTGAAATATGCAGGCTAGACATCGACAGCGTGCCGGAACTGCAGCCGGTCGAAAAGGGGACAGACCGCAGAATACGTAAGCCGGAATCTAGGCGACGCGTTAAGCAGTGGTAATGGATCCGCTCCCTGACACGCTTCGCTTCCTGCCATGCCTCGCCGCGCTCGCCTGCGATCATGGCGACCCTTGTCATCGTTACCACGATGTAATAACATAGCGAATTCGTACCGTCGAGACAAAAGCGCAGCTCAACATGAAAACCACACTTCGATCCATCGGCAATTCTAAAGGTATCGTCATTCCCAAGCCGCTGCTCGCACAGTTAGGATTGCAAGGCGAGGCGGAGCTGACAATCGAAGGCGACGCGCTGGTGCTGCGCGCGAGACGAAAGCCGGCGCGCTTGGGATGGGCCGAGGCATCGAAAAGACTTGGCAAGACAGGCGATGATAGGCTGATCCTCGGCGAGTTTTCTAACCAAGACGATGCGAAGCTCGCTTGGTAGCGCGCGGCGACATCTGGTTGGTAAATCTGGATCCGACGGTGGGAAGTGAAATCCGCAAGCAGCGCCCGTGTGCCGTGATCTCCCCGCCAGAGATGCACGATCACTTGCGCACGGTGTTGGTCGCCCCCATGACCACCAAGAGTAAACCCGCGCCGTTTCGAATTCCGATTACCCATGCCGGGAAAAAAGGGCTCATTCTGCTCGATCAAATTCGCGCGGTTGACAAGCTCAGGTTGGTGAAAAAAACCGGGCGTCTGGCGACGAAGACCTTAAAAATGACGCTGAATACGCTGCAGGAAGTGTTTGCGGAGTGACCGTCCGCGACATCATTGGTCGCGCTGCCCGCAAATACTGGCGAATGCGGTTGGCTCCTATTTCGTTTCTTGTTTTTTCGGCATCAGATGTTCAATCAACGGCAGCTTTTTCCGCAACTCTTCGGTCACGCCGCGCGCTTCGTCGTTGCTTGAAATCACGGTCGGCGTAATCAGCACCACCAACTCGGTGCGATTGTTGCGGAAGGTCTGGGTGCCGAACAGGCCACCGAGTATCGGAATCTTGGACAACAGCGGCACGCCTGCCGAACCACTGCCGCGATCTTTTTGAATCAGCCCTGCCAACACCATGGTCTCGCCACTCGCCACGTTCACCGTGGTCTGCGCCTTGCGCGTGTTGATCGGCGGATTGTTGCCCGACGACGCCCCCACCGAACTGACCTCCTGATTGATGTCGAGCGTGACGCGGCCACCGGCGTTGATGCGCGGCGTCACCGTCAGCAGCACGCCGGTGTCGATGTACTGGCGCGTGGTGACCGTGTTGCCCGATCCGGTTGACGAACCGGTCTCAACCGAGATGCGTGTACCGACGTTGACCGTGCCCTTGGCGTTGTCGAGCACCAACAGCTTCGGCGCTGATTCGACACTGGCGCGTCCGTCCTGTCCTAGCGCCTGCAACACGGCACGAATATCGGTGCCAACCACGTTGATCAGTTGCAGTCCGGGTGTCGATGGCACGATGGTGTTCAATGTTCCGGGAAACGTGCCGCGCGGATCAAGCGCACCGGCCAAGCCCGGCAACTGCGGCAGCGCGCGCGGCAAGATGCCGCTGTCGCCACCGGGATTGCGCAGTGCGCCCACCGTGTTGTTGCGCGCATTAATAAACCACTCGATGCCGAATTTGAGTTCATCGGTCAGCGTGACCTCGGCCACCAGCACTTCAACCAATACCTGACGACGCGGCACATCGAGCTGACGCAGTGCGGCGAGAATGGTTTCGTAATCGGCGGGGGAAGCCAGAATCAGCAGCGCGTTGTTATCATCGTCGGCGATGATGCGTGTGTCTTTGGACACCGCCGTGCCGCTGGACTGGAACAAATTGGACATGAATGCGCCAAACGCGCCTGCCGGTGCACCGGGCGCACCGCCCGCACCCGGTGCTGCGGGTGTCGTGGCGGTGGTCGCTGGCCGCGCGCCGGGTGCCAAGGTGGCGCCCGCGCCAGTGGTGGTGCCGGTGCGATTGCCATAAATATCCGACAACAACTGCGCCAGCCGATCGGCGCGGCCGTTTTGTACCGGATACACATTCAAACGCGTACCGCCAGCGAGGCCAGCGCCCTTATCCAGCCGATCAATCCACTTGCGCGCTTCTTCCAGATATTTTGGTTGCGTGGTGATGACCAGCAAGCCATTCAAACGCTCAATCGGCACGATGCGCACAATGCCCGCCAGCGGGCTCGGCGTTGCCGCGCCCCCGGTGCCCCCTCCACCGAAAATGCGATCCAGATCCGCAGACAATGCTTTCACGTCGGTCTGCATCGGAAACAGGCCAACCGAATAGCCCGCCAGATAATCGACGTCAAAAATCTCGATCACCTCGAGCATGTGTTTGAGTTCGCGCTGCGTGCCGGACAGAATCATCAGGTTGCGCAATTCATCGATGCGTATCGACGATTGCGGCTCAACCGCGTACGGTTCTAGCAAGCGCTGCATGTCGCGCACACCGGCAAATTTGAGTTGCACGATTTGTACACTGTAGCCATTGGGCAGCTGCGCGGCAGTGGTTGCAACCTGCGGCGTGACGGAACCGCGCGTGCCCATCGCGGCTGGCATGATTTTGTAGAGACCCTCTTCGCGCACCATCACCTGGCCGTTTTGCCGCAGCAACATTTCCAGCGTCGGAATCAATTCGGCACGCGGCACCGGCTTGGACAGACGAATGGTGACCGTGCCCGTGGTCTGCGGATGAATCGAAAACGATTCACGCAGCATGTCGCCCAGAATCGATTGCACCACGGCGCGAATATCGAGTGACTCGTAGTTCAAGGTGAATTCTTCGGCACCCTTGGTGGTGGCCGCAGGGGCGACAAGCGGCTTCACAAATTGCCCGGTGCCGATATACAACTTGGCCGTGTCCGGGATCGGCGCAGGTGGCACTGCACCGCGACGCGCACTGGACGAAGGCGTGGGCGCGAGCGCTTTAGCTGCGGTGGACTCAGCCTTTGGCGCGCCCGTTGCAGCAGCGTCGGCCGTTTCCGCAGTCGACGTCTTATCCGGTCGCTGCAGTACGCTGCACGCCGAGGACAGACTGATCAGCAACACGATGGTCAGGGTGCGGCGGGTAGCGCGCTTCGCGTTTGAAGGTTTCATTTTTTGGTTTTCGGTTACTGCGGCAAATTCTGGAAGCGGCGACGCCGCTGCGGCGATTGATTAGGGTCCTGTGCCGTCTGTGCAGTCGGATCCGTATTTTGCACGGCGGGCGCGCGCGCAAGCGGCGCGACCGGCGGTGGACTCGGTGCGGCTGCGGCGGATCCAGCCCCAGGACTGACGCCAGGACCAAAGCCGGGCGGAAAGGGCGGCGATGCGCCGGGCATGGCGATCGGTGGTGACCCCATCGACGCCGCGGCCTCGGATGCGGCAGCGACTGCCGAGCCACCCGGCGCGCCCGCCATTTGCGGCGCAGGCGGTGGACGTGGCGGCGAAGTCGAGGTGCGCAATACCAATTCTTCGGTGTCGTCGCCTTGGCGCAGCACCACGCGGTTGGTGGTCACGCTCTCAACCGTCATGCCGTTAAAGTCCGCACCTTTGTTGACACGGTGCGTTTTGTTGGCGCTCGGATCAAACAGGTAGGCGACTGAGAGCTGCTCACTGACGGTGGTTCCGGCGAGGCGGAACTGGCCCTTTTTCATCGATCCTTGTGCGCCGCTGCCAGCCGGTGCCGGGCGCCGTGTCGGAACGAACAGCGGTCGCTCGACGGTCTCGCGATAGCCGCTGCCGCTCGGCGACAGCGGCGCCAACGCAAACGCGGGCAGGATTTTGGTGTCAAACGACGCCGCCTTGTTTGGGGTGGCGTTGGCAGTTGTCCCACGCCATGTGCGACCCCAATCCGTTTGCCAGCCGACGACAGCCAGCGCCACCAGCAGCAGCGACCCCAGCACGACGGTAAGCAGGTGGCGCGAGGGCATCACGACTTGACCTTTGCGGTGGGCTTGCCGTTGGTCGGCTTCGGCGCCACTGGCGCGACCAGCGACAATCCTGACACATCGAATTGGATAAACATTTCCGGCTCGAAACCCGCCTGCGGCTTGAAGCCCGACGGTACTTGCGCCCTGACGGTGAGATTGTCGAGAAACAGATATGGCTCGCGACTTTCCATCGCGTGCAGAATTTGTCGAAGATTTTGAATACTCGCCGTCATCTGAATCGTGGCGTTGACCTGTCGAACGCCACTGTCGTCCTTGTGGGCAAGCAACTGTGACGACAATAACCGACCGTTGTTGGTCTCAATCAAGGATTTCACGATGTCCTGCAAGTCCGCACCGGCGAGCGCGGCACTCGCTCCCTTGACAAAAAATTTGCGCGACTCTTTTGCTTTTAACGCCTCGAGTGCTTGGGTCAGCGTCGGCCGGAGTTGATTGAGTGACGTGTAGCTTCGCAACTGTCGCGCCAATTGCGTGGCGGCACTGTCGTAGCGATCGTATAGCCACCATGCGGGTAGCGCTAGGGCGGCAATCACCAGCGCTGCGGCCAGCAGCAATGCGCCCAGGGCTGCGGCACGCTGCGCGGCTGGTGTACGCAGTCGCTGCGAGCTGCCTGTTTGCGGCCAAGTCGCACTCACGGCGCTTCCCTTGTGCGCGGCGGCGGCAAGATAGTTGAGGCGTCGTTGGGCGCTGTTAATTTATCCACTCTCGGCACCACCGCGATGGCGAGGACGTCGATCAATTCCGGTGCGGCGCGCGGTTTGAGTTCCGTCGCAATTTGAAATCGTTCGGTGTTGGGCTGCGTGCCGCGTGTGGTTTGCGCGCGCTGCGTGGTGTTTTGCAGCAACGCGGATTGCTCCAGCAACTCAATCATCTTTGATAAGGACGCGGCTTCACCAATCAGTTGCACTTCGCGTAGGCTCTTGTTGGATTTTGACGTGCCCGGCGGCGCTCTGAGCTCCAGACTCTGTAGCCAAGTGGTATCCGGCGACAGTCGTGTGAGCTCTTCGATGATATCGACCACTGGCGTCGACTGATACTTGCGCGCGGTGGCCAACTGATATTCCTGCGACACGCGCTGGAACTCGGCTTCAATCTTGCGCGTCGCCTCGGCATCGTTACGCGCCTTTTCGACGCGTGGCCCGAGTTCAACGACTTCGGCGCGCCGCTGCAGAATCGGCACCGCGATCGCGATTGCGATCAGCAGCAGCAGTGCGCCCACTAAAGCGAGATTCATTTGTTGCAACCGGCTCATGCGGCGGCGTGTGCGCTCGGCTACGGGCAACAGCTCGGTGGTCGCCGCGCTGTCCGGCTCGGCGATGACCGCCGAATAGACCGCGCCGCCGGCATCGCGAATCCGCGTCAGCGCCGCCGACACCACGCGTCGCATGACCATCACCAGTTCGACGTCGATGCGCGCCACGCCGTCAGCGGCGTCGTAACGCCGCTCAATGCGATGCGCCAGATAAATCTGCTCAGACGTGAATGGCGTTTGCCGATCCAGATCGTTGAGCACCACGTCGGCCAGATTTTCCTCAACCGCCGCCGGGTAGGCCACCGTCTTGCGCAGTACGTGCGCGGCATCGACAATGAGTCGCACATCACGGCCATTGAGGCGCGGCGGTAACACCACCGCACCGTCCGGCATGAGCGCGATGTCGATAGTGCCGTGACGATCCACCCAGTATCGATCCATCAACGGCGTGATCACACTGCAAAGTTCACCACTCCACCAACGCCAGAAATGGGCGAGCACGCGCGGCACCGCGAGCCGCGTGGCGACGCTGTGACCGTGTTGGCCGTTACCTGCGCCGTTGGAAGTGGGGATGACTACCGACATAAGACGTGCATCTTACCTCTATGGCGTGCTGCCGGGCGAGACCAGTCTGCCCAGCGTCGAGGCTGACGTGTTACCAGTTGTTGCTGATTCAGCACCCGTGGATGCCGCCGTTTCGGGCAAGTCCCGGCCTTCTTTCCAAGACAGATAGGCGTAGGGTCGTTTCGGGTCGGTGTATCGGCGGACGACGACTTCTCGCGCAAAGCGGCTGCCGTCGGCAAACACGGCCTCAGTGCGGATACGCACCGGTGTCTGTGTATTGGAGGCTGAGCGAAAAATGTTTTGCGTCATATTGGGCACCGGACGACGCGTTGCGCGCGCCAGATCGCGCCGCGTCAGGTACTCATCGATTTGCTCGTCGTTGACGTTTGGCAATGCGCGCAGCACCTCGCGGGTGGCGATTTGTTCGTTGATGCCAGTCTGGCTCGAATAGACCGTGATTAGCGGCGCGATGCGGGCAAAAATGTCTGGCGTCATGCCGAGCACCAATTTCAATTCTTCCGTGGACTGGAACAATGCGTTGGCCGGGTCGTAGTTCAAGCCCGCCGTGGCGTATTCCGGCGCTTCCGCGCCGCGCAGTCGACGGTTGGAATCGGTGTCGCGCCAATCGGCGATCGCGTCAACCAGCTTAAGCGCGTCTTCCTCGGTCACGCCTTGCGACTGCAGCAAGCCGCGCAACAGTCGATCATTGGCACGGTTGATGTCTATTTTGCCGGTCTCATCTTGCATTGTGATGGTAATCGTGGCATCGCGATACGACCATTCGCGCGCGCTGCCGTCGGTGTTCCAGCGCCCTTCGATGGTCTGCGGCTTGTAGAGCTCGTAGAGTGCGCGCTGCAATCCGGCATCGGCCAGTACCTCGGCCTTGACGCGCGAAAGCGAATTGGCAACCACGTTGACATCGGTGCGCATGGTGTGGATAAACGAAGCGGCAATCACCATCATCAACGTGATGATCCACAGCACGATGATCAGCGCCATGCCGCGCTGATCGGCAACGTGTCTCGTATGCTGTCCGCGCATGGTCATCGCGGTCGAGGCCCGCAGTAACGCGTGAAATTGCTGTTCAGGCATCCCGCTTCTTCACCCACTTTCAAGGCGAACACCATCACCGGTACGTCGCGCCCACGCGAGGTGTCGACACGCAACCGGATGAGCGTCGGCAGCCGCGCCAGATCACGCCATTCGTCGCGCCAGGTCGGCTCGGTGGTGTCGTTCTCGGCACCGAAATAATTGATTTCAAATGCGGTCACGTTGTCGACCAACCGCACTGGCGGCACCGGACTCATGGTCTGCAACTGATCGTTGGTCGGCGCGACCAAGCCGTCGAAATTCTGCGCGGCGCTGTCGAACGGTTGACGATTCAATTGCAACACGCCGCCCTCGACCAACGCCAACTCCGCCCATTGCAAGCCACCCGAGGCACCGTTTTGCAATGCCGCGTCGAGGTTGAGTGCGCTCACATAGCGCAGCGTGGTTTTGCTGCCTTCGAATGCGACGTAGGGTTGGGGCACGGCGCGCCAGCGGGTTGGAAAAACCTGCCCGAATTCGCGCCGCAAGAAGCGCTCGACCATGCGCCAGTTGGAGGACTCGGCGACACGTGCGTCGCCCGCGTCCCACGCCCGCACCCCGACGTTGAGGGCGGCGTAAATCATGCCCATCATCACCGCCATCAACGTGATGGCGAGCAGCAATTCGATCAGTGTGAAGCCGTGTGACCGGTGAGCGATGCGTGCGGTATTCACAGGCGCGGCCCGATTTTCATGGTGTTGAGCGTCACCGCGCGCTGACGTCCGTCATCGGTTTTGAACGCGACGCTCAACTCAATCTCATACAGCCGCACGAACAGCAGCGCATCGACATCGACGTTGCCGAGCGTGGTGGTCGGTGCAGCCGGTGCCAACGTTGAGGCGGACGTGGTGCCGGCACTGCCACTGGCTTGCGCGTTGGCGAGCGCGGCGGTTTCCAGTGTCGATGGCGTCGGCGGTTCATTGGCTGAAACATAGCCGCGCACCGACAGGATCCACGCAAAATTGTCGTCAAACTGGCCGCTAAAATCGCCCTCGCTCAGCACCTCCTCGATGCCGACGCTAGCGAGTTTGGACTCGGCGAGCATGGCCGCTTTCGCATAACGATTCGCCACATCCGCGCCATTCACACCGCGTGAAAACACCTGCATGATGATGCCCATGGCGAGCGCCAGTAACGTGACAGCGACCAGTATCTCGAGCAATGTGAAACCACAGACTCGCCTATTGGCGGGCGTTTTCACGCATTTTTGCCTGAAAGTGCGCATGGTTGCTAGAGTTTCGGATTCTGCACGTCTGTCACCGTCACCCGTCCGGTGAGCCAATCCACATCAATGGCGAACTCGCGTTCGTTGGCCGTGACAGTCACACGTCCGCCGTTCGACGAGCCATCCGGGTAGAAGCGAAAACTCGCCGTCTGCTCGTTGATCTGATCGGCTTGCGAGGTGAATAG
Source organism: Usitatibacteraceae bacterium (assembly GCA_038901695.1). GTDB lineage: Bacteria > Pseudomonadota > Gammaproteobacteria > Burkholderiales > Usitatibacteraceae > UKL13-2. Next base: position 10,464 of record JBCKPN010000026.1, on the reverse strand, counting down.
CTTCAATGTCAGTTGCACATTGAGCTTGTGCGTCTTGTGCTCGAAGGTGGTGGTGAACTCGCGGCTCTCAACATTCAGCGTCACAAACGCGTCGCGCCGCGTGTTGATGGCCGCGTCGCGCGCGAGCTTCATCGCAACGGCAATCGCGCGCACGTTGGATTTCAACTCCGCACCCGACACACCGCTACCCATCATGCGCGGCAGCATCGTGAACATAAGCGCAATCAGCATGACCACGAGCAGCAGCTCCAGCAACGTGAAGCCGCCGACCGAGGGTCGTGAGCGCTGTTTCACGCGAGCTGCTTTGCGGTTCACGTCAGGGGTCAATCCCAGGAATGGATATCCCGGTCCGCCCCTTCGCCGCCTTCTTTGCCATCCGCCCCGAGCGAGGTCAATTCAAACGGTCGGTTGGATTCGCCGGGCGACTTGTAGATCATGTCGTTGCTCCACGGATCCTTGATCGCGTCGGCGTTTCTGACATAAGAGCCGTTCCAGTTGGTCGCGCTGCCCGGATTGACCAGCAAGGCGCGCAAGCCCTCCGCCGTATTCGGGTAGCGCCCGGTGTCGAGTTTGTACATATCAAGCTGTGCGGAAATTTCGTGGATACGCGCTTTGGCCAGACCCGATTTTGCCTTATCGCCCTGACCAAAAATGCGATTGCCCGCCCACGCCACCACCAGACCGATGATGGTGATGACAATGATGATTTCGATCAGCGTAAAACCTTTGCCGCCACGGCGCGTATGCGCGTTCAATGAAACATTCATATTGGCCTCAAAAAGAAACTAGAACTTGATATCCATCATGCCGAGCATCGGGTCGAGCAACAAGAACATGATGCCGGCGATAAACAGCGCCAGAAAAATAATCATTACCGGCTGCATCAACGCCAGTGCGCGCTTGATCAACACCGCCACTTCGCGGTCGTAAACATCGGCGACTTGAAACAGCATTTCACTCAGCTTGCCGGTCTCTTCACCAACCGAAATCATTTGCACCGCAAGCTTTGGAAACACATTGGTTTCGAGCATCGGCTTGGCAAAGCCGCGGCCTTCTTTGAGTTCACGTGCCACAAATTCAAGCGCGTCGCGAAACACGGCATTGTTGAGCGTCTCTTTCAGGATGAATAGCGATGCCAACAGCGGCACGCCGTTTTCCAGCAGCGTGGCCAGCGAGCGCGCAAATCGCGCCATTTCAATTCGACCAATTAATCGTCCAATGATTCCCCAACCGAGCAGTCGACGGTCCCAGCGCGCCTTCGACGCGGGCTGCTGGAATGAACGCGACAGCAACCAGATTGCCGCCAGCGACACGGCGATCAACACCTGCCAGTGGTCGCGCAAAAAAAAGCTGACCGAAAACAGCGCCGCCGTGGCCGTCGAGATGGCCGCACCCGACTGCAAGAAAATCTGCTTGAACTGCGGCACCACAATGAGCAGGATTAACAGGATGGACACCAGCGCACCGGTCAGCAGGATCACCGGATAGATCAGCGACGAGACCACGGTGTCGCGCAATTCCTTAGCGCGTTCCATGTAATCGGCAAGCCGCAACAGCACGCCGCCGAGCGCGCCACCCGCCTCGCCCGCCTTGACCATGTTGATATAAAACCGCGAGAACACGGCGCGATGCAAATCGAGCGCCTTGGATAGCGATGCCCCGCCGCGCACTTCATTGCGAATCGCCAGCAGCAGCGCGCGCAGCGGTTCGCGCTCGGCGAGGTTGATCAGAATTTCCAGGCTGCGATCAAGCGGCAATCCCGCCTTCAATAAGGTGGCGAGCTCGCGCGTGACGATGGCGAGTTCGTCGTGGCCGATCTGGCGCGAAGAAAACAGCGGCTTGGCACCGGTCGACGCGCTGGCCGAGGTCGCCGCGGCCGTGGTGGCCATCTGTGCGTCAACTTCTGCCGCGCGAATCGGAATCAGGCCGAGCGTTTTCAGATGCGCGATCACGCCATCGTGTGACGCCGCATCGAGCACGCCCTCTTGCATTTCGCCGGCCGGGCTAACGGCTTTGTATTGGAAGAGGGGCATCGATCAGCGTTGACACGTGGGATGCGCAGTTTGTTCTTCCACCGATGAACACCGATGAACACGGATAAAAGCTCGTTTTTGGCAAAGCAGGTGCAGCCCGCAAACATCGCCCAGCGTGTGTTCTACCAGCGGCGGGTGCCCTTCACCCAAACATCTGTGTTTATCTGTGTTCATCTGTGGATCAACCAAAACACATCAGGGCACCCATCATTCTTCTCTGGTCACGCGCAATACTTCTTCGATGGTCGTCACACCCATCACCGCCTTTTTGAGGCCGTTTTCGTACATGGTTTCCATGCCCTCTGCCACCGCGGCGTGACGCATGTCCGACGCCGTGCCGTGCTTCATCACCAGGCTGCGCAGATGATCTGTGATCGGCAACACTTCCATGATGCATTCGCGACCAAAGTAGCCGGTGTGGCCGCAGTGCTCGCAACCTTTGGCGTGAAACATCGACACACGAGAAGCCGTGCTAAAGCGTTTCAAGCCCATTTGCTCGACCACTTCATCGACTGGAAAGTAAGGCGTCTTGCAATGGCTGCACAGTCGGCGCACCAAGCGCTGCGCCTGAATGCCGATCACAGTCGAGGTCAACAGGTAATCGGCGACGCCCATATCGAGCAAACGATTGATGGTCGATGCGGCGTCGTTGGTGTGCACGGTGGAGAGTACCAAGTGCCCGGTGAGCGCTGACTGCACCGCAATCTGCGCCGTCTCCAGATCACGAATTTCGCCGATCATGATCACGTCCGGGTCTTGGCGAACGATGGATCTGAGCGCGTTGGCAAACGTCAAATCAATCTGCGGCTTGACCTGAATTTGATTGATGCCCGGCATCTGGTATTCGACCGGGTCTTCGACCGTCAGAATTTTCACGTTGGGCTGATTGAGCCGATCCAACGCTGTGTAGAGCGTAGTGGTTTTGCCGGAACCGGTAGGCCCGGTGACCAGCAACACGCCGTGCGGCTGCGACAGCAAATCCAGAAACACTTTCAGGTTGGCGGCGTCAAAACCGAGCGCGGCAAAGTCGAGTGCGACACCGCCCTTGTCGAGAATCCGCATCACCACCGATTCGCCGTGCATGGTCGGCACGGTGGACACGCGCAAATCGATTTCCTTGCCTTGTACCCGCAGCTTGATGCGGCCATCTTGCGGCAAACGCCGTTCGGCGATATCGAGGTTGGCCATGATCTTGATGCGTGAAATCACGGCCGCCGACAAGCGACGCGGCGGCGATTCGGTTTCGTGCAGTACGCCGTCGATGCGATAACGCACAATCAGCCGATTCTCAAACGGCTCGATGTGAATGTCGGACGCGCGGCGCTCGAGCGCGTGATTGATGATCAGATTCACCAGCCGAATGACCGGCGCTTCGGAAGCGAGATCCTTCAAATGCTCGATGTCGCCGAATTCTTGTTCCTCATCGCGGGTCGAGATGTCGTCGACGATCTGACCCATCGATGACTTGCCGGCACCATACAAACGCTCGTACAGAATTTCAAAATCATTGGCCGTCAACAGCCTGAGCGCGACCCGCTTGCCGGTCGCGGCAGCAAACGCCTGCGCCGTAAACGCGTCTTGCGGATCGACCATCGCCAACACCACTTCGCCTTCGTTTTCAGCCACCGGAATGGCGCGCGCCTCAAAGATAAAGCGCGGTGAGACGACCTCCTCGAGCACCGGCAACTCCGGAAATTCCGCCGCGTCGATGATGGCCCAGCCGTGCTGCTCGGCAAGCGCCAGCGCAAGCTCTCGATGCGACAACATGCCCATGCGGGTCAAGATCGAGCCGATTTTTTCGCGGCTGCCGGATTGACGCGCGGTTTCCTGAACCTTTAATGCACGCTCCAAGTTGGCCGGGTCGAGCTTGCTGCGCGCACACAACATCTCGCCCAATCGCGCGACAGTGGCGGGTACATCAGCAACGGACGATATGGCAGCGTCTGGGGTCAAGGTGGTGACTCAAAAAACTGGCATCACACCAAGTGCAACACCAGGAAAAAACGCGCGCGGAAAGTTGGCGAAAAAGTGCGATCGAGTATAGCAGTGCCCCTGTTTTGTCCGCGTGCGACAACTCGCGGATTTACCTGCTCGCCTACCCCCGCAGCGTCGGCAGTCGTAACCGTTTGTTTCAGCCGCGCACGGTCGACATCAGGCCGGGACGGTGCCGTCTATCGCATCGAGCAACATTTCGACAAATTGCGGCAATACTGCGACCGTATCAAATTCTGCGGCAACGTGTCGCTGCGCTGCCTCAACCATACGCGCGCGCAAGGCTGCGTCACTAAGCAGGCGCTCGATGGCGGCTACCCATGAATCAACGTTATCGTCGGCAAACAACCCGGTCTCGCCTTCCACGACATACGTTGTGTACGGCTCGGCGCGTGAGTAGACGCCGGCTGCGCCGACGGCGGAAATTTCAAGATACTTGTTCGGGCACTTGGACGCCTCAAAGCGTGTTCTACCGACGGGGGCGACCAGCACATCAGGTGCCGCTGCGACCACCGTTGCCGCGTACGCCGCATAGTTGAATCGATACGGCTCAAACCGCACACGCGCCGCAGGAAGCGCCTCGAACTCCGGCGGCAATATGTTGGACATGACAAACAGGTCGACATCGTCGCGCTGTTGCATTACCTTCACCAGCGCAGAAAATGCCAGCATGTTTTTACGCAGGCTGCCGACATAGCCGATTCTCAGTCGTCGCGCGCTGGGGGTCGTGGTTGTGCCACCGCTCTCTAATCGCGCTGCCGCGAATGTCAGCAGATCAACGTTGGTCGGCAGTGTGATGACGCGTTTGGCGTACGGTCGCAGGTCTTCGGCCAACGGCGCGCGATAGGTTAGCGTGACATCAGCGCGTCGCACCAGTGTTAGAAAGTTCTCAAACGGCGCGGCGCCGGGCGAAAAAATCGGCGCGTACTCCGCCCACTCGCGCCCCAGCCAAAACCAGTTGTCGTCCTGCATGTAGATCGTGCGAATGCCGCGCTCGACGCAGGCGTCCATCAACGCGACGCCATTGTCGCTACGCACACGGCTAAAAATCACGAGATCGGACTGTGCGATATCTTCTGCCGTGGCGCGCTCATCGAGAATGACGCGCCAGTTAAGCGCTCCCCAGTCTCGCATCAGCGAGAAGTAATTGAAAAAACAAAGTTGATTGTGCGCCGGCTCGTTGACACCGCCGATGACGGCGATATCGAGCGGACGTCCGCGTTCGACCAACCGCGCATGCAGCGCGTCCTGCATGGCGGTCGGCAACGCACGCCAACTAGGGGACTTGGCACGCAAGGCCAACACCGAGCACGTCGCGCCGTCAGGAGGATGGGTAAATTCATCCTCGCGCGCGGGCAAGGTTCGTCCTGGCTCTCCGTCCAAGCGCATCAACGCGGCAAGGTTTGTGGCCACCGGTGCGGCCAACTCAATATCGAACGCGTAGCGATGCCAATTCGGCCCCGGAACCGGCTGCATCGGGATGGATTCGATTTGGTGATGGCGGCTGGCGCGCAAGCAAAATTCCCACCACCACATGCGTTGCAACGTGGGTGCCTCGCTAAAGCCCCCCATGCATCGCAGAAAATCTCGACGCAGCATGGTATTGCCCATCGGCACTAAATCGAGCATTTGCAACCACGCGTGCGGATAGTCGCTGGAAAATCCGTCGTCCTGATGCACCAGATACGATTCGTTCGCTGCCGCACGGCCTTCGCTCACACTGCGATAGCCAACAACCATCGTCGCGGTGGTCGCGGCGAGCGTGTCGTGCCACGCTACCAAGTTGGAATACCAAGTGCTGACTTCGCTGCCAACCCCCATCAACGCCAACCATTCGCCGTGGATGTCATCGAGCACCGCGTTGAGCATGCGCCCCGGGTGCGAAGTGGCGTCGTCAAGCGTTGTCACGCGCGCGCCGTCGATGGCTAGCTCGCCGTCGTTGAGCTTTTGACGCCACTGCGGCCCATCGATCACCAGCGCGATGCGGGTTGTCAACGCATCACGCTCAGCGTAATAGCGCAGGTCGAACAGCAGCTGTTTGGCGTCGCTGGCGAGCCGATCAACGTCGCCCGTGATCAGCACAACGAGCGTCAGGACTGGGGTGCGATTCACGAATCTGGCCGCTACGCCGAGCTTGCGGGCGGCAACATCGTTGAGCGACCCAGCGCATGGTTCTTGTACGCATTCACCACTTTTGGCGTCGGACCGTCTTCGACTACGCGCCCGTGATCCATCCATACGGTACGGTTGCAATACTCGGTCAACAAATCGAGGCTGTGCGAGGAGAACACCAGAATTTTGCCTTGGTCCATGAACTCGCGCATGCGCACATTGGCTTTTTCGGTAAACGACAAATCGCCCGCACCCATCACCTCGTCGAGCAACAGGATTTCTGGATTGACCGACGTTGACACAGCGAAGGCGAGGCGCACAAACATGCCGGTTGAATAAGTACGCACCGGATAATCGAGAAATTTGCCGAGTTCCGAAAAATCCGCAATCTCAGGCAGCTTCGCTTCGATTTCGCTGGGATGCATGCCGAGCAACATGGCGCGGATGCGAATGTTTTCCCAACCCGAGCGGTTGTATTCAAAACCGGTGGCAAATTCAAACAGCGGGCACACGCGTCCAATGGTTCGCGTACGACCCGAGGTCGGTGGGTAGATACCGGCCATGACTTTAAGCAGTGTCGACTTTCCGGCGCCGTTGTGACCGATCAAGCCAACGCGTTCGCCCGCACCAATTTGCAAACTCACGCCGTTGAGCGCTTCGACAAAATTGGCTTTGCGCGGTGTGCGGTTTCGGAGTCCGGCGAGAAATCCTTTAAGCGTATGACCATCGGCAGCGGTACCGAGGTCGAAGCGCACGCCGACGTTATCGAGCGAGATCGAAAGCGTGGTCATAGGATGTAGACGATGCGCCGGTCAAGTCGCATCGCAACGAACAGCGCGATTAACATCAGAATCAGCAGATAGATGCCGGTCGCGACATAAACCTCGACCGGCGCCGCCTCGAGCTGCGTCAGCGGATGTCGCACCACTTCAATCAGGTAGTAGAGCGGGTTGTATTTATAGACAAAATCCAGGCCGCGATCTTTGAGTACCCCGACCGTGAAAAATACCGGCGTGACAAAAAACAGCACCTGCAGCAACGCCGTCATGCCATGCGGCAAGTCGCGAAAACGCGCCGAGGCGTAGGCCATGATGGTGGCGTGTAAATAACTCGCCAGCAGCAAAATCAGCAGACCCGGCAGCACCCAACACATGCCGACGCCGAATGGCTGGCCCATCAACAGCATCACCGCAAAAAAAACAGCGACGCCAATCGCGAACGGCACGCTCGCGTTGACGATCACGCGTAAGACATAGATTTGCTTCGGATAGGTGAATTGTTTGATGTAACCCTCGGCGAACACGAATGCGTTGCCGCCATCGGTAATGGTCTGCGTCAGGAAACCCCAACACACAAAACCGATGGTCAGAAATGGTAAGAACGTTTCCAGCGGTTGATGAAACAACGTGCCGAAGATCACGCCGATGCCGCCGACCCACATCGCGAGGTTGAGCAATATCCAGGCCGGGCCGACGGCGGATTTTGCGAAGCGGTTGCGCACGTCCGCCATGCCTAAGTGCCACCATACGCGCCAGTTTCGCAGCGCGGCGATGTTGTCTTGCAACAGTTTGCGGGACACGCTCAGCATCGGCGCTTCTCCATCAGCACCATGCCGTCTTGCTCGCCATGTTTGGCAAAGCCGAGTGAGTCGTACAATCGAATAGCGCGCGCATTGTTGGCGAACACTTCCAAATACACGCGCTGCAACGCCAACTCGCTGAATGCGAAATTCACCAGTGCGCCGATCGCGTCACGAATCAGCCCTTTGCCGGAGACACCGGGTGCAGCGATGAAACGGCCAACTTCGGCTTCGCCGATTTCACGATCCATGGCGTAGATGGAAACCTGACCGACTGGCTGACCAATTTCTACAGCTTCGACGATGAACATGAGCGCATCGTCAACCAGCTGATGTTGTTGAAACCACGCGCGGTGACTCTGGGCACTCAGCACGTCAGATTGTCGAAACCAGCGGCGCACCTCGTCGCGATTGCGCCATGCGAGCGTCATGTCGAGATCGTCCTCGGTCAGCAATCGCAACCGCACGCGGGAAGCGCGAATTTCAGTACTCAAGGGGTTCCTTTGTCGGCATGTTTGATGACCGCCGCGATGACACGATCCACATCCGCGTCCGTCAGCCGCAAGTGTAACGGCAGCGAAATGATTTCGTCCGAGGCGCGTCGCGCGCGAGGACAGGTACCGTCACCATAAGCGAACATCCGATACAGCGTGTTATCGCGATAGTGCACGCCCGGGAAGATGCCATCGCCGTTGAGCGCCTCCATCAATTGGTCACGGTTGCGCACGCGAATCTGGAATAAATGGGTGGCCGATTCGCAGTGCGGCGTTACAGGAGTCGTACGAATGTGCGAATGCGCGGCGAATCCGACCCGATAACGCGCCGCGATGTCGCGTCGACGTTGATTGTCGCCGTCGAGATACTTGAGCTGCACCAGTGCAATCGCCGCCATGATGGAATTGCCGTGATATTTGTAGCCGACAAACTCGACGTCGTATTTCCACTTGTAATTGCCTTGCGCTGCGGTGCGGGCGTAGGTGTCTTTGTTGATGCCCAGCCAGGTCAACTTGCGCGCCAGTTCGTCATCCGCGGCATCGCGAAAACACACCATGCCGGCGTCGGCCGTCGGCAGATTTTTGACCGCCTGATAACTGAACACCGTGACGTCGGCGTCAAAGCCGACGTGCGTCATCTTGCCGCCCGACATCACGCGCGTGCCGGCCATGTGCGCCGCATCGAGAATCAACGCCAAACCGCGTTCGCGACACAATTTCAATACGGCGTCGTACCGACCGGGGTTGCCGCCCATGCCGACAAACATCACGGCGCGCGTTTTGGACGTGATTTTGGCCGCCACGTCGTTGGCGTCGAGGCACAGTGAGTCATCCACATCGGCGAACACCGGCTTCATGTTGGCGTAGAGAATCGTGTGACTATCCGAGACAAACGTGAGCGGTGTGGTGATCACTTCATCGCCGTCGACCCAACCGTGTTTGCGTTTCAACACATCGACCGCCAGATGCAATCCGACCGTCGCCGAATTCAGAAAGTGCGCATGCGGCAGGCCGGTGTAATCCTTCCACGCGTTCTCAAACGTGACCGTCTTGTAGCCGAGTCCGGTCCAGCCTTTATCCAGACATTCGCGAATTTCGGCGAGGCACTCATCGATGCGAAACGTCGGTACGAACAACTGCACCTGCGGCAGCTGTGGCTCACTCGGCACTTCCGCAACAAGCGACACACGTTCAGCAAGACAATCGCGGAGTTGCGCTTGCCAGTCGCGCGTGACAATGCCCGTGGCTTCGAGTTTTTCGTGCGACAGCACTGAGTAGGCGGGACGCTTGGCGGGTGCGTTGTACTGCGCGCTGGTGATCGCTTCCACCGCGCGGACTTTTCGTTCGGCGTCTTGCGTGTTACGAATGATGGCATCGGCGAATCCGTGCCACGACGTCACGCCCGTGGCGGTGACGTGATAGACGCCATTGGGTATGGACAAAGCAATGGAATCGCGGCTAATCGCAACCATGCGTTGCGTCGCCACAGCGACATCGCGCACCCAGGTCGGCGAGCCAAACTGATCGTTGACGACCTTGAGTTCAGTGCGTTCGCGCGCCAGACGCAACATGCTCAACAAAAAATTGTGTCGGCGATTTGAGTACAACCACGCCGCACGCAACACCAGATAACGCTTGGCGATGCTTTCGACGGCGAGTTCACCGGCAAGTTTGGTGCGGCCATAGATGTTTTGCGGATTGACTGCATCCGATTCGCGATACGGCTCATTGCCATCACCCGAGAATACATAGTCGGTTGAGTAGTGAATCAACGCCGCGCCACAACGGTTGGCTTCTTCAGCCAGTATCGCTGGCGCGATACCGTTGACTTGCATCGCGGTGGCCGCATCGGCTTCGGCCTGATCGACCGCGGTGTAGGCAGCGGCGTTGATGATCAACGCCGGCGCAAGCGCACGCACTCGCGCGCGAATCTGGTCAGGCTTGGTCAGATCGAGCTGCGTGCGATCGAGCGCGACGACTTCCACCGCTGCAACGCCGCCAAACTGGCGCACCAGCTCGTAACCGAGTTGGCCGTTTTTGCCGGTGATGAGAATTTTCGGGAGCGTCATGGATTAGGGGCGGGGGGGTTGATTCAACGGAAAGCGTTTTTTCCACAGATGGACACAGATGAACACGGATAGCGCGGTGACAAACTCAAGCACTGGCGCGGTCTTACAAGCATTAATGCCTGAAAACGCCCGTCGATAGGGCATTGCTTAGGTTCTATCTGCGTTCATCTGTGTTCATCTGTGGA
>JBCKPN010000025.1:0-21844 GCA_038901695.1 Usitatibacteraceae bacterium | reverse complement strand
TCCGCACCGACATCAAGCACTTTTGCGACCAGGGCTTGCGGGTGGGTGGCACCAACCGCCGCATTGATGTTGAGCCCGTCGGGCTTGTCACCGATGGCCACCACCTCCGCGCCCAACTCATAAAATAGTTTGGGTGCGATGTCGTAGGCCGCGCCGTTGGCGCAGTCCACGACCAATTTCAACCCATTGAGATTGAGGTGGTTTGGAAACGTGCCTTTGCAAAACTCGAGGTAGCGTCCTGCGGCATCGTCAACGCGGCGTGCTTTACCCAGCGCCGCAGACGGCTTGCACGCGAGCGGTTGTTCCATCGCCTGTTCGATGGCGCTCTCGACCGCGTCGGGCAGCTTCATGCCGTCACCAGAAAAAAACTTGATGCCGTTGTCGTCGAACGGATTGTGTGAGGCCGATATCATGACGCCTGCCGACAAGCGCATTGCGCGCGTCAAAAACGCGACGCCCGGTGTGGGCATCGGCCCGACCAGCAGCACGTCACAGCCGGCGGCCGCAAAACCGGCTTCGAGTGCGCTTTCGAGCATGTAACCGGAGATGCGCGTGTCCTTGCCAATCAATACCGCTGGCTTGCTGCCTTTTTTGCCCGCGCTACTCGCGGCCAGTACTTGTCCGGCGGCGAAGCCCAACTTGAGGACGAATTCCGGCGTGATGGGCGCAACGCCGACCTTGCCGCGAATCCCATCGGTTCCGAAATATTGACGAGACATTGCCTACTCTTGAGAAAACGATTCAACGACCATCCGCAATTATTGCAGAACGAGCAATGCGTCCCCAATTCGGCTGTGGCGCACCTTTCGCGGCGGTCGCAACTCGTTACGCCGCTGCGCCGCCATCGTCTCCGAGGAAAATATCGCGGTAGGCGGCGTAGGTCGAACAAAACATCAGCGGGATGACCACCAACAGGCCGAGGCCAAACGGAATCGCACCGATAATAATCAGCACCAAAAAAACCAGTCCGTTCAGCAAAAACGGCACAATATTCTTCAGGCACGCGTTGAAACTCATTTTCAGCGCGTCGAGTGGTGCCACATCATTGAGCGCCACCAATGTCGGCGCAAACCAGAACGCCATCGATACCGGTACGGCGATGGCCATCACGATCAGCAACACCATCACGGCCCCCATGCCGATGCCCGCCGCAAGGCCGGCCATCGCGCCTTCACCGCCACTCAGCAAGCCGCCGATGCCGCCCGATGCACCGACGACGGCAAAAAACAACGCGGCGGCTATCACCATCAACGCCAACAACGCCACGGCACAGAACACACCGACCATGAATAGCGGCTTGGCACGCGGCCCATTAAACCCGGAGAAAAGATCGCCGACTTCGAGGGCGCGACCCCCGTGTTGCGCGTGGGCTCCCAACATCATGCCGCCCATAAACAACCCATAGAGCGTGTACAAAATGATGGCACCGATGATCGGAATCACCATCAGCACGATGGCGATGACAAAGAAAATCACCACGTTGAGCACCCAGATGAGCGGCGTTTTGGTGAATAGCGACCAGCCTTGGCTAATCCACGTCACGCCGTGGCCAGCCGCGGTGGATCGCCCCCCGGGAATTAACGTCGCACTCGATGCTGCGTTGGCAGACTGCAGATTTGTCTCGTCCATTTTTTTTCCCCTTGGGTTGAACAGGTGCGGCCAATATAGCCGACATTGCTGGCGGCAGTTTTGCACCCCACCACGCTAATGAAAATCCCGCGATGCCGTCACCAGCGCGCAGGGCAACGCGGTCAACGTCGGTCGGTGCCATGAACAGCGCCGCATCGCGCCCTGTCCCGAGCGCAGCCCATAGCGCATGGCGACGGTTGCCCGAAAGGCTGGCGAACGCATCGGCTGCCGCCAGCGCCTTGACATCGCCTTCATCGAGCGCGGCGCGGCGTTTGAGATCGGCAATATCAACGAGCGGTGCCATGCGACGCGCTTCGACAATGCGCGACGCTGCCGCCGCTGATAGGCCGTGCACCAGTCGCAAGCCAAGACGCAATGCGGGTTGTGGTTTTGAAGGCAAACTCAAGCAACGACGGGCATCTTCAGGCATTTTTGGCTGGAAGTGCGCGTCAATACTGGTATTTTGTTTTTTATTCTCACCATTTATCTGTCCATCAGATAGGGGGATTTTTCCAACATCACCCTCTCCCCAACCCCTCCACCGTCCAGGGGGAGGGGCGATGACTTCCCTCTCCCCTCGCGGCGAAGCAAGCCGGACGAAAAAAGAGACCTGCGTCTCTTTTCTCGCCTGCGAGCGGGCGATCCGATGCAGCGGTTCGCCCAGGATCAAGGGGACGCTGTGCTGCGGTGTCATCACGACTCCACCCTCGTTGACCCTCGCATCATCCGGCACACTAACGCACAATCCCAGTCGCTCGCTTGCACATCAACCGGCAATACCGCCACGCCGTGTCGTCGCACATCCTGCACCAGGGTCGAGGGCGAATAAAAACCCAGCGGCTGTGAATTGAGTAACCCACACGTAAACGCCGCCGGATGGTGGCACTTCAGGTAGCACGACACATAAACGAGCAGCGCAAAACTGGCGGCGTGCGACTCCGGAAAACCGTATTCGCCGAAGCCTTGCATCTGCCGATAAATCTGCTCGGCATAGTCAGTCGTGTAGCCACGCTCTTGCATGCCGTTAATGAGTTGATCGCGAAACGGCTCGATACCGCCACGGCGTTTCCACGCTGCCATCGCACGCCGCAGACGGTCGGCCTCACCCGGCGTGAAGCCCGCCGCGATCACCGCCAACTGCATCACCTGTTCCTGAAATATGGACACGCCCAAGGTTCGCTTCAATACGCTCTCGACTTGTGGACTCGGATACGACACCGGCTCGAGGCCCGCGCGACGTTTGAGATACGGATGCACCATGCCACCTTGAATCGGCCCGGGACGCACGATGGCCACTTCAATCACCAGATCGTAAAAATTGGCGGGCTTCAAACGCGGCAACATCGACATTTGCGCGCGTGACTCAATCTGGAATACGCCGATCGTGTCGGCGCGTTGAATCATCTGGTAGGTGGCGTGATCTTCCGCGGGTATATCTTGCATACGCCATTGGCCGCCGTGGTAGCCCTGCAATAGATCCAGCGTTTTACGCAACGCGGTCAACATCCCTAGCGCGAGAATGTCGACCTTGAGCAAACCCAATTCATCGAGGTCATCCTTGTCTCACTGAATGACGGTGCGCTCGGCCATCGACGCATTCTCGACTGGCACTAGACGCGTCAATTTGTCGCGCGCATCAGGCTCGATGGCATGAACTTTTTCTGACGGATCGCAGCATCAACGGCAGTTATGTTGCGTTTGATGATCGACCTGAAATCAGCGTACTGCGGCGCGATGTGCTGCTAGATGGTGCCGGAAAAATTTCGCTCGGTCGCGGCTTTGATGAACACCCAGCGCATGTCATCGAATTTTCCAGCGACCGGCGCTCGCTGTTTCGCGTCTGACGCGACGGCAACCCAAGACCGGCTAAAAACCTGCTGCGTGCCCGTCTTTGCGATGATCGGATCCGGCGATGTAACCATCGGCTGTGCGCCAGATCAACTGTGCACCACCGAAGGCAAAATTGACTGCCTCGGCGATGGCCAATCGATGCCCGCGCGCTTCCAGCGCCGCACCGATGCTTGACGCCAGGGCATCTTCGAGACCGATGGTGCCGTCGGCGTTGACAATCCAGCGCGGCGCATCCGACGCAGTCTGCGGATTCTGTCCATAGTCGCAAATACGCGTGACCATCTGCACGTGACCCTGCGGTTGCATATGGCCACCCATCACGCCGAACGACATCAACGGCGCACCATCGATGGTCGACAAGAAGGCCGGAATGATGGTTTGAAATGGTCGCTTGTTCGGTGCCACCACGTTTGGATGATTAGGTTCTCGCACAAAACCATGACCACGGTTTTGTAGACTGATCCCCGTGTCCGGCACCACCACACCGGCACCAAACCCCATGTAATTCGATTGAATGAGGCTGACCATCATGCCGGACGCATCGGCCGTCGTCAGGTACACCGTACCGCCTTCGGTCGGCATGCCGGCACTCGGCGTGCCGGCGCGCTGCATATCGATTAGCGCGGCGCGCGCTTTCAGATAACGCGCATCGAGCAGATGCTGCACATCGATGTCCATGCATTGCGCATCGGCGATGTAACGATATGCATCGGCGAAGGCAAGTTTCATCGCCTCAATCTGCAAATGCACGCTCTCGACTGAATCGACCGGATAGCGCGATATGTCGCCATAGCGAAGAATTCCAAGGCAGATGAGCGCTGCGAGTCCCTGACCGTTGGGCGGAATTTCATGCAAGCGCACGTCTTTGTAGTCGACTGAAATCGGCGTCACCCAATCGGCAGCGTGATGGGCGAAATCATCCATGCTATGCACGCCACCCAGCGTTTGCGCGTGCGCAACCATTTTTTGCGCAAGCGAACCTCGATAAAAACTCGCACCTTCGGTGGCTGCAATTTCTTGCAGTGTTCGCGCCTGCGCGTCAAACACCCATTTCTCGCCTGCCATCGGCGCTCTGCCCCCACGTGTGAAATCGCGCTGAAAATCGGGCTCAGCAATCATCTCGGTCTGACGCGCCCAACTCTGTGCGGTGATGGGTGAAACCAGATGTCCATCGCGCGCGTAGCCAATCGCAGGCTCGAACAAGGCGTCGAAGGCGAGCTTGCCAAACTTTTGCGACAACGCGACCCACTGTGAAACGGCACCAGGTATGGTCACGCTGTCGATGCCGCGTACCGGCATAGTTTGCAACTGTGCGTACTTGCGTACGAAGTACTGCGGCGTCCATGCCGCTGGCGATCGACCCGAAGCATTTAATCCGTGCAGTTGGGCACCATCCCACACCAGCGAAAATCCGTCCGAGCCAATGCCGTTGGACGTCGGTTCAACTACAGTAAGTGTGATCGCCGCAGCAATCGCAGCGTCAACCGCATTGCCTCCTCGCTGCAACATGCTCATACCCGCCTGCGTCGCCAACGGCTGCGAGGTCGAGACGATGTTGGATGCCATCACCGGCATCCGTTGCGACGCGTAGGGAAAATCGAAGCGAAGGCGCGTCATGTTGGGTTGCTTTCAGTCGAGGGCGCGGCACCTGTGCGCTGCAGCGCGCGTTGGTATTCCCACAACGCCTGTTCGTAGAGATCCATCACACACGGAATGCAACCGCTGCCACAACATTCGTTTGGCTCAGGTTGGCGCGGCGGAAACAGGTTTGTCGGGAGCAAATTCATGCAACGCAGGATGATCGGTTCCCGAACCTAACCAGTTCCCGGTAGAAAATGTGAGATGTCCATAAAGCTCGCTCGCGAAACCGCTTTCACTCTTCGACAAACGCTTCTTCGCGCTTTTTTCGGATGGCCGGAAGCGCGATGATGACCAGCAGCAACACCGAGATGCCGAGCAATGTCGCCGACAAGGGGCGCTCAACGAATGTCATCGCATTGCCGCGCGACAGCAACATTGCACGCCGCAGGTATTCTTCCATCATCGGGCCGAGAATAAAGCCGAGCAATAGCGGTGCCGGTTCGCATTCAAGTTTCAAAAAGACATATCCGACCAAGCCAAACATGGCGGTGACGATAACGTCGAACGGATTATTCGACAGCGAGTAGACACCGATGCAACAGAACACCAGAATTGCTGGGTACAACAGGCGGTAGGGCACAGTCAACAACTTGATCCACATGCCGATCAGCGGCAAATTCAGAATCACCAGCATCAAATTGCCGATCCACATCGAGACAATCATGCCCCAGAACAACTGCGGCTTTTCCGTCATCACCTGCGGACCTGGTTGGATACCCTGAATGATCATCGCGCCGACCATCAATGCCATGACCGGATTCGGGGGAATACCGAGAGTAAGCAGCGGGATGAATGAGGTCTGCGCCGCCGCGTTGTTGGCCGCCTCCGGTGCGGCGACGCCTCGAATATCGCCCTTGCCGAACTGTGACGAATCACTGGCGATTTTTTTCTCAAAGGTATAGGCCGAGAACGACGCCAGTATCGCGCCGCCGCCGGGGAGAATGCCCAGTAATGAACCAAGCCCGGTGCCGCGCAAGACCGCCGGAAACGCCGTCTTGATGTCCTGCCAGGTCGGCAACAGACTACCCACCTTGTTCACAAACACTTCGCGCTCTTCACCCTGCTCTAGGTTCTTGATGATCTCGGCAAAGCCGAAAATACCCATCGCGACCGCGACAAATCCGATGCCGTCGGCAAGCTCGGGAATGGAGAAAGTGAATCGCGCCATGCCTGAATTCACATCGGTGCCGACCAACCCTAGCAGCAACCCCAGAAAAATCATGCCGATGGCTTTGATGACCGAGCCGTGCGCCAACACCACGGCCGCAATCAGGCCGAGGGTCATCAATGAAAAATACTCCGCCGGGCCGAATTTGAACGCGATCTGCGCCAATGGGGGCGCGGCCGCGGCAAGCAGCAGCGTCGCGACACAGCCGGCGAAAAATGAGGCGAGCGCCGCAATCGCCAGTGCCGTACCGGCGCGCCCCTTGCGCGCCATTTGGTAACCATCGAGCGCGGTCACCACACTCGACGATTCGCCGGGAATATTGACCAGAATCGCCGTCGTGGAGCCACCGTATTGCGCACCGTAATAAATGCCGGCCAGCATGATTAGCGACAACTCGGGCTTCAACGTGAACGTGACTGGCAGCAACATGGCGATGGTGGCCACCGGGCCGATGCCGGGCAAAACGCCAATCAGCGTGCCCAGCAGACAACCGATCAGACAGTACATCAATGCTTCTGGCGTGAAGGCGACTGAAAATCCGAGTGCCAGATTCGAGAGCAACGCTTCCATTAGCTGCCCCTCTTAACCAAAAAATGGCGGCCAGATCGAAAACGGCAACTTCAGGCCGTAGACGAACACGCCGATTGAGAACCCCGAGAGGATGACACCGGCAATGAGTTGCTCCTTGAGCTTGAACTCGTGGCCGCCAAACGCCGAAATCATCACCAGCACAATGATCGCCAACGCCAGACCCATCAGCTTAACGGTCAGTCCAAACACAATCACCGCACCCAATATCCACACCACCGGTCGCCAGGCCAATTGCCCCACCCGAGCGCCATCACTCAAAAATGACTTGACCAAAATCAGCACGCCGAGCAGCCCCAGCAAATTGCCGAGCACGAACGGAAAGTAGCCGGGACCCATACGGCTAGCGGTGCCCATCGGGTAGTCGTAAACCTTAATGATGATGGCGAACGCAAAACCAATGGCGGCGAACATCACGCCGGACCAAAAATCTTTGGGGTTGCGTAACTGCATAACTCCTCCCTCTCGGTTCCCTGCCATTGAAATTGTTGTGCCGATTCTAACCGGATTCGCATGCTGTCCTGTCGCGCTTACAAACGGCTGACACGACGACCATTTGTGTCTGTGCCTACTCAAAAAAAGCGTCGAGCTCTTGCAGCAGTAAATCTGGCACTTCCTCAGGAATGTAATGGCCTGCGGCAAGCGGTGCACCGCTGACGCCATCTGCAACGCGCCCCCAATCGGCCAACGGATTGAAACAACGGTGAACCACGCCGTGCTCGCCCCACAGGACACGCGTGGGGCATGCGATCTTGCGACCCTGCATGCGGTCTTCCCGATCGTGCTGCAAGTCGATGCCTGCGCTCGCGCGGTAGTCCTCGCACATGCCGTGCACGGTTGACGGATCGCTGACGTGGCGCAGATAAGCTGCATACGCCGCGTCGGTAAACGGCGTGCGGCCGGCTCGACCAGCGGCAATTTTTTGTCGGAGAAAAATTTCAGGCGACGCCGTGATCAAATTCTCGGGAAACGGCGCGGGCTGCACCAGAAAAAACCACCACCAGTAGCCCATCGCGAATTCCATCGAGGTCTGTTCGTACATCGCCAAGGTCGGCGAAATGTCGAGCAGTACCAACTTTTGCACCGCGTCCGGGTAATCGATCGCCATGCGATGCGCTACACGTCCGCCGCGATCGTGCCCGCAGACAAAAAACTTTTCATAGCCAAGTGCGCGCATAACTGCCACCTGGTCGTACGCCATCTCGCGTTTGCTGTAGTTGGCGTGATCGGGCAGACCCACTGGCTTGTCACTCATGCCGTAGCCGCGCAGATCGGTCGCGACGACCGTGTAGCGTTCGACAAGGCGAGGCGCGACCTTGTGCCACATGATGTGCGACTGTGGATAGCCGTGCAGCAGCAACAGCGGCGGCAGTGCGTTGTGCGACTGCGCCGAGCGCACACCGTGGATGCGTACGCCGTTGACAGCAATATCAAATCGCGTAAAGGTCTCAAACATGGCCAGTGGGATAATCGCACGGATGAATACGACCGCAAATCCGGCCAAGCCGCCTCGTCACCTCGCGCCGGACTGGCTGGTGTTAGCGCCACCGTGTTTTGTCATTCTGTGGAGCAGCGGCTTCATCGGCATGCGCCTCGGCGCCCCGTACGCGGAACCGTTCACCTTCATGGCGTTGCGAATGGCGATTGTGGTTGCCATCATGTTGTTGGTGGTGCGTGTATTTCGCGCGCCGTGGCCAAGTAACCACATGGCCGTTCTACACACGGCCATCGCCGGATTGCTGGTGCACGCGACTTACCTTTCCGGGGTGCTTTACGCCATTTCGTTGAACCTTGATTTGGGCTGCATTGCTCTGATTGCCGGCTTGCAGCCGGTGCTCTCGGCGCTCACGTCGCGCCTGCTGTTTGGCGAGCGGCTGCGGAAAATGCAATGGCTCGGCATGGCGCTCGGCTTGGCTGGTGTGCTGCTGGTGGTCGCACCGCGCATCGCCATTGACGAGATTGGCGTGAAGCCCTTGGTAGCGGCGACCATCGCACTGTTTGGCATTACCTTCGGCACCCTCTACCAAAAGCGCTTCTGTTCGGACCTTGATATGCGTACCAGCGGCGTGATCCAATTCTCGGCAACGGGCATCGTGCTGTTTGCCTTCGCCGCGATGTTTGAGACACGCGTCATCAACTGGACGCCGCAGTTTGTGTTCGCCCTGGGATGGCTGGCGATGGTGCTCTCGCTGGGTGCGATTTCATTGCTGTATGTGATGATCCGGCACGGCGCGACGTCGAAAGTGACGAGTCTATTTTTCCTCACGCCCGCGGTGACCGCATTGATGGCCTACGCACTGTTCGACGAGTCGCTCACTGCACCCACCCTCGCTGGGCTGTTGGTCGCGGCTGTCGGTGTCGCGTTGGTGAGTAAGAATTGAAACTCCTTATTTGGCGAGCACTTCCAGACACTTTTGGCTGAAACGGTGCGCCACATAAGGACTTTACTAGTGCGACCAACAACTTGTTAACCGTCGACCCTGCTAAACTCTGCGCCACGCTGTTGTGCGCCGTCGCCGTCGCCGTTGCTGACGCTAACGCTGTCGCGACAGAAGTGCCTCATCCATCTGCCCGCCATGAGAACCGCTGAACAACTATTGACGCAGTACGCTGCCTATCATCGCGATCGCCGCAATATCGCGACACACTTCGTTGGCGTACCGATGATTGTGTTTTCGGTGGTGCTTGCGTTGGCACAGCTCCATCTCGGCAACGTCCACCTCGGCTGGATCGCCATTCTGACGGCGTCGGCCTACTACATTTGGCTGGATCGACCACTCGGCATGTTGATGCTCGGGTTGCTGGCGTTGTGTGGTGCGGTGTCGTCGTTGATTTCGGCCGCCACCGGCTGGCCGACCGCGCTTGCCATTGCCGGACTGTTGTTCGCCGTCGGCTGGGCCATCCAGTTTCTTGGACACAAGTTTGAAGGCGTCAAGCCGGCTTTTGTCGATGACATCATCGGACTACTCATTGGCCCGCTGTTTGTGTTGGCCGAAGCACTGTTTTTGCTCGGCGCGCGGCAGGATCTCAAATCGTATATCGAAGCGCGTGTCGGGCCGACCTTGGCCGCGCGCGACGGACGACCGATTCAACCCGGCGGATCGTCGGCGACGTCCTCGATCTCGTCGAGCGCGACACGCTAATACCCACTGACCTGCGACGGAGTCCTAATGCCACAAACACATCGCGGTCAAGCCGATCCCTCTGCCGCGTCTCGCCAAGCATCAACCGCCGACGAAGCTGGGTCGAGCGCGGGGGACACCGGCATTTACGACGCCGCGCGTCGTGAGCTGACCACGGTGCGCGATTTGCTGCGCTTTGCTGTCAGCCAGTTTGTCGAACAGAAATTGTTTTTCGGTCACGGTTCGGCCACGCCCTACGACGAAGCGATTTATCTTGTCTTGCACACCTTGCATCTGCCGCTCGATCACCTCGAACCCTTTCTCGATGCGCGCCTCACCAGCGCTGAACGCGACGCGGTGCTCGGTATCATTGAGCGGCGCGTGCGTGAACGCGTGCCGGCAGCGTATCTGACCCATCAGGCGTGGCTGGGTGACTACAAGTTTTATGTCGACAAGCGTGTCATTGTGCCGCGTTCGTTTATCGCCGAATTGCTGCGCGATGACCTTGCACCGTGGGTGGAAAATCCGCGCGGCGTCGGTCGCGTACTCGATATGTGCACCGGCTCCGGCTGTCTGGCAATTCTTGCCGCACTGTCATTTCCGCACGCGACTGTCGATGCGGTCGATGCGTCGCACGACGCGCTCGAAGTGGCCAAGAAAAACGTTCGCGATTACGGACTCGACGATCGCATCAATCTGCTCGCCTCGGATATGTACGAGTCGCTGGGCGCCAAACACTACGATTTGATTATCAGCAATCCGCCGTATGTTTCGGCTGAGGCAATGGCGCGACTCCCAGAGGAATATCGACGCGAACCGGAAATGGCGCTGGCTTCAGGCGAGGACGGTCTCGATCATGTCCGCACGCTGATGGCGGAGGCGACCAAACATCTCTACGCCAATGGCTTGCTGGTGGTTGAGGTCGGCTTTAATCGCGAAGCAGTTGAGCGCGCATTTCCAAAGTTGCCACTGATATGGGCACAGACCAGCGTCGGTGATGAAGTGCTGTTCATCATTGACCGCGAAACACTGGTCGCGACACAGTAACAGCGCTGCTGTTCCGGCATCTGTGCGCTACAGCGTGTTGCCTTGTCCGCCCGCCCCTTTTGGACCGTTCCGCCGTCGACGCGATCGACGCCGAGGCTCGGATCTGCCCTGCGGCGAACCGCGTGGTGCGGTCGAGCGATGTACCGTTTCAACTTGCGCGGGAATGATGCGATTGCCAATCGAGTCGTCGACGTCGTCGTAGACCGCGCCTGGCACGGCACTCGGAATCGCATTGCCGATGCTGTCAGCGTCGAGCGTTTGCGCGGCAGCGCGCGGTCGGTCCGTGAACACTTGACTCTCAACGACGCCATCGGTGCCTGGCAACCGCTCGCGACCGGCGCGACGCGAATTTCGTCCGCGACCGCGGCGGCTGTCTCGTCCCAGCTTCGTGCCGTCCGCAGCGACTGCGGCACCGGGTAGCGCTTCTGGGCTAAACGCTGCCGCAACGGGCAATTCGCCGGGTGTGCGCTCAATCATGTCGCCGACCGCGAGCGGCGTGTCGACCACGCCACGCTTGCCACGCGCGCGCCGTCCGCGACCACGACGCGCTTTGTCGGGCGGCGCGTTAATGCCGCGTGGCGCATCGCCAACTTCACCTTCGCCGACGAGCGCATTAGCCCCGCCCCCGCTGCCGTGGGCTAGCCCTGCCGCGTTTTGCTCGCGCTCGCGACGCGAGACGTGTACCGGCCGGGTCGGCTCAAGCGTCGGCAGCTGCCCGATCTGGCCTTCGACTTCCATACCCACCCAGCGCAATACGGCACGCACTTGCGGCTCGTCGAACTCAATCATGCGACCGCGCGTCAACCTCGGTGGCAAACCAATCTTGCCAAAGCGCACGCGCATCAATCGTGACACGGTGAGGCCAACCGCTTCAAACATTTTGCGCACCTCACGGTTGCGACCTTCCTTGAGCACGACGTGGTACCACTGGTTCACGCCTTCGCCACCGCGTTTGTCGATGCTCTCAAATTTTGCCGGACGATCCTCGACCGTCTCCACTTCATCCTCTGTCATTTCATCGGGCTCAACCACGATCGACACGCCGGTCAGCAGACGTTGCGTTTGCTCCTCGTTGAGTTCGCCCAGCACCCGCACCGCGTATTCGCGTTCAACTTCGTAGCGCGGATGCATCAGCCGATTGGCAAGTTCGCCGCTGGTGGTGAAAATCAACAGCCCCGAGGTGTTGATGTCGAGTCGGCCGACTGACATCCACTTGCCGTTCTCAACCGGCGGCAAATTATCGAACACAGTGATGCGATTGCCCGGGTCGCTGGTCGTCACGATTTCGCCTTCCGGCTTGTGATACAGCAGCACGCGTGGCAATTCCTCGCTAAATTTGAGTTTGACCATGCGCTTATCAATCATCACCGCGTCGGCGGGCGAGACACTGGTGCCGGTGGTCGCTACGATGCCGTTTACCATGACGCGGCCCGACGAGATCATGATCTCCATGTCGCGCCGCGAGCCGTGCCCGGACTGTGCGAGAACCTTGTGCAAGCGTTCGCGCTTGATGGTCGCTTCCTTGGCCAACGCTTCTGCGAATTGACCCGACTTCGACTCGTCGCCCCAGCGCCGCGTGTCGGCGACTTCAGAAATCAGCGCACGCGACCCAGCTTGGATGTTGCTGCTGTTACCGGCGTTGATCGCGGTTCGAAAAGGTGTTTTCTTGCCCCCGCGATTCTTGCGGGCGCGGGGCAGTCCGGCCCGACCGTCCGCACCGACCGGCAGCGCATTGCCGCCTGCCGCAAACGTACGCGCCTCACCGGCGTTGTGAGCGCGAGACTTACCACGACCGCCACGGCCCCGAGCCGCCGCCGGACCAGCACCCAGCGTGTTGCCGTCGGCCACGCCACCCACAGCGCGTACGGTCGGCGACCGCGTGGCACCCCTCGCAGCACGCGCGTTGCGCGGCAGGCCCGGCTCGGCTCGCGCACCGCGCTTGCCACGCCCCGCAGCTTTGGCGCCCTTGCCGCCGATGCGATTGCCACGATCGTCTGCGGCTCCGCTGGTCTTCCCGGCGGCCTTTCCGCTTCGGCGTTTGCCCCGCCCAGAAGGGTCAATCGCTTCAATAACTTCCTTTTCCTCGCCGATGTAGCGTCCATCCACGTAGCCGCGAGCCGGCACGCGCACCACCACGCGTTTGGTCATGATGTGCGCTCCTCACCGGTAGCCGAATCGGTCGGCGCCGTGTGCGACACAGCTGGCTCAGCACCTGAATTGCCGCCATGCACACTGGCCTGCAGTTGCGCAACCGTCTCAACGCCGGGAAGCGAAAGCGCGTGTGAGAACACGTCGGTGCCGGTAAGCGCTACAGCGGTCGGTGCTAAATCCAGTGTTGCCTGTAATTCGTGTAACGGTGGCAACTCATCGAGCGAAAGCAGGTTCAAGTCGTCGAGAAAATGTTTGGTCGTCGCGAACAGTGCCGGATGACCAACCGTTTCACGATGCCCGATTTCATCAATCCAGCCGCGCTCCTCGAGCGTCTTGAGAATATACGGGCTGACCGCAACGCCACGAATGTCTTCGATGTCGCCGCGCGTGACCGGCTGCCGGTAGGCGATGATGGCAAGCGTCTCCAGCACCGCACGTGAGTACTTGATGGGTTTATCGCTCGACAGGCGCTCGAGATACTTTTGATAGACCGGTCTGACGCGAAAGCGATAACCGCTCGCCACCACCGCGAGTTCCACGCTGCGATTCGCCCACTCAAGGCGAATTTCGTCGAGCAAATTGCGAATGACATCCGTGCCGAGTTGGCCTTCAAACAGGCGCCTGAGTTCGTTGATGCCCATCGGCTCAGACGCAGCCAACAATGCCGCCTCCAACGCACGCTTGGCTTCCACGGTATCGATTTCTTCAGCGACCGAACCGTCAGTGACGTCGGAAAATTCGGTCCCGGCAATGGCCACGGGTAGTGAAGTTTCCGTCTCGACGGCTTGCGGGTCGCTGTTCGCGTGTTCGTGCTGGTTCATTGAGGTGACTTCCATAATCTGCAGCGATATGTATTTAGCGCCGACGCGCTTCAGGTTGGTTCGAGCGCGAGCACATCGGCGCGACGCAGCTTGACGTAAATGGCGTCGCGCGGCGCACTTTGGGACATCTCGATCAGTGCTTCGCGGGCAAGTTCCAGCACCGCCAAAAAAGTGACGACAACAACAGAAACGCCTTCGTCGGGCTGGAACAATTCATCGAACCTGATGAACCCTTGGGTGCCACCGTCGCCGCCAAGTCTGCGCAGAATGCGGCTCATGTGCGATCGAACCGACAGCTCTTCCCTTGAAATGCGATGCTTTCGCGTCGCTCTCGCACGAGTGAAGATCGCACGCCAAGCGTCGGTCAGATCGGCCGCGAGCACGGTCGGCACGCGTCGCACCAGACTTTGCTCGACCAACACATCCACCAGCGAGAAATCGCGGCCACTGCGCGGCAGTGCTTCAATTGCCAGCGACGCGGCTTTCATCTGTTCGTACTCAATCAATCGCCTCACCAATTCGGCGCGCGGATCGAGCGCTTCCGGATCTTCGTCGCGCGGCGGTCGCGGCAACAGCATGCGCGACTTGATCTCGATCAGCAGCGCGGCCATCAGCAAATACTCGGCCGCGAGCTCAAGTTGACCGTCGCGCATGGCTTCGACGTAAACCATGTATTGCCGCGTCAAATCCGCCATGGGGATATCAAGAATATCCAGCGAATGTTTTCGAATCAGGTACAGCAGCAGATCGAGCGGACCCTCGAATTGTTCAAGAACCACCGAAAGCGCGTCAGGCGGGATAAACAGGTCGGTCGGCAACTCGGTCATCAATTCGCCACGAATGCGCGCGATTGGCATGTCCATGCCCAAACTGCCCTGCTTATCGGCGCTCTTATCGTTGTTTACGACAAGTTCAACACTCATCATGCGCTCCGTTTCGGCAAAATGGGGCACACACAACGGTGCATCTGGCGGTTGATAGCTGAAGAGTCATTTGTAATCCAGCCCCATCGCGTCTCTGATTTCACGCATCGTTTCCTCAGCAATCTCACGCGCTTTATCGCAGCCGTCGGCGATGATGTTCTTGATCAACGTCGGGTCGTCCTCAAACGGCGCGGCGCGCTCGCGCATCGGTTTGAGCTCCGCACAGATGGCGTCTATGACCGGTTGTTTGCAATCAAGACAGCCAATGCCGGCACTCTTGCAACCTTCAACCACCCAGCGTTTGGTGTCCTCAGTCGAATAAACTTGGTGCAGCTCCCACACCGGGCATTTTTCCGGATCACCCGGGTCGGTACGGCGAATCCGAGCCGGGTCGGTCAGCATCTTGCGAACTTTCTCTGTGACCGCCTTCACGCTGTCCCGGATGTCGATGGTATTACCATAGCTCTTCGACATTTTCTGGCCATCGAGACCGATAAGTTTCGACACTGGCGTTAGCAGTGCCTCCGGTTCGGGAAGAATTATTTTGCCGCCGCCTTCAAGGTAACCGAACAGTCTCTCGCGATCACCCATCGACAAATTTTGCACCTCCGAAAGCAGTTCGCGCGCCTCGTCAAGCGCCTGCTGAATACCTTCTTGCTGATACTGTGTGCGAAACGCGTTGTAGAGCTTCGCCTTCTTTGAACCGAGTTTCTTGATCGCGGCTTCAGCCTTGGCTTCAAACCCCTTCTCGCGGCCGAACAGATGGTTAAAGCGCCGTGCGATCTCACGCGTGAGTTCGATGTGCGGTACTTGATCCTCACCCACCGGTACGCGATTAGCGCGGTAAATCAGAATGTCGGCAGCCTGCATCAGTGGATAACCGAGAAAACCATAGGTCGTCAAATCACGCCCGAATTGCCCTTGCTTTTCGACTTGATCCTTGTAGGTCGGTACGCGTTCCATCCATGACAACGGCGTGAAAAACGACAACAGCAATGTCAGTTCCGCATGCTGCGGTACTCGCGACTGTACAAACATGGTCGCTTGCGACGGATCGATACCCGCCGCAATCCAATCGATGACAGTATCGTAGGTGTATTCGGCAATGACTTCGGGTGTCTCGTAATGGGTGGTCAGCGCGTGCCAGTCCGCTACAAAGAAAAAACAAGGAAACTCGTTTTGCAGTTTCGCCCAGTTTTTAAGCGCGCCGTGGTAATGGCCAAGATGCAATCGCCCAGTGGGGCGCATGCCGGATAGAACTCGGTCAGGAAACATAATCAGGCAATTGACCCTAGTTGTCGATAGGAAGTAAGAACACGTGAGCCGGTGTTGACGCTAGCCGAACCCGGGCACGATTGGGCGACGCGACACGCGACGCGGCGAACAGGCAGAGCTGGTTTGAAAACTTATGTCGGATACCGTAAGGTCGCCACAACTGATGCGGCGGGATAAATTGTTGCTTGGTGATCACTCGTCAGTGAATACGTTGTCCAGTGTCTCGACGCCGGGAGGCGGAACTGCTGAAGGGACAGCGCGGGGTAACTTTTGGCACGGTCTTACCTGATGCTCAACAGGGAGTATACCGCGTTCATCGAGAAGTCGACCAGCGGCCAGAGAAACGCGCCCATCACCCCGGTCAGGATCAACCCTACCAGAATGAACATGCCGTAGGGCTCGGTGCGCGAAAATGCGTAGGCAGCTCGGCTCGGCAGCAACCCAACTAGGATGCGTCCGCCGTCCAATGGCAGCAATGGGAACAGATTGAACACCATCAGGATTGCATTCACAAAAATGCCCGCCTTGGCCATCAGCACGATGAAGACAACCGGGTCGGACACCGGAAAGGCGAGCATCGCCTTACCCACCGCCGCCCACCCCAGCATCATCAACAAATTGGCAGCCGGCCCCGCCGCCGCCACCCAAATCATGTCGCGCTTTGGGTGGCGTAGCGCGGCGAAGTTCACTGGCACGGGCTTGGCCGCGCCAAACACAAACGGCGAAAACAGCAACGTGATAATCGGCACGAGGATGGTCCAAATCGGGTCGATGTGCTTGAGCGGATTGAGTGTCATCCTGCCCAACATGTAGGCAGTCGAATCGCCGAAGTGTCGCGCCGCGAACGCGTGCGCGGCTTCATGCAGTGTGATCGCAAAAATAAGCGGTATGGCGTAGATGGTAATTTTCTGAATGAATTCCATGAACGAAAGCGCGATTCAGTAGTCGAAGAAATAGGAAGTTAGTCAGGAAAACCGAACACTGACGCGTCGCCCTTGCCGCGTCGAATCAGGGTGGGCGCGTCCTGCGAGAGATCGATGATGGTCGTCGGCTCAATGCCACACACACCGCCGTCGAGTATGACATCGAGCTGGTGCTCCAGCGCGTCGCGGATGGCGTCGGCGTCATTGAGCGGCTGCGCTGCATCGGGCAACATCAGTGTCGAAGAAAGAATCGGCTCGCCCAATTCGGCAAGCAACGCGCTCGCAACCACGTGCTCGGGAACGCGCACGCCGATGGTGGCCCGTTTGGGATGCGCAAGACGCCGCGGCAACTCGCGTGTGGCCTTGAGGATAAAGGTGTACGGTCCCGGCGTATTGGCTCTGAGCAATCGGTATTGCGTGTTGTCGACTTTGGCGAAGGTGCTGATCTCTGACAAATCGCGACACACCAGAGTGAATTGATGATGATCGTCGACGCCACGCAAGAATCGTATACGTTCCATCGCTGCCTTGTCACCGATATGGCAGCCAAGCGCATAGCAGGAGTCGGTCGGATACGCGATCAATCCGCCGCGGCGCACAATGTCGACCGCGCGCTTGATGAGTCGCGGCTCCGGGTGAGTCGGATGCAGGGTAAAAAATTGACTCAAAATTAACTACTGACAACCGTGGGGATCAATGGAATAGTTCCCACACAGGCCGCAAATCCCGATCGATTTCACTCAGGCGCGGCAAGCACCCGGGTTCGATCGGCGTCTCCGCCGCGCCGTGAAAGTCTGCGCCGCGCGACGCATACAACCCGAACGCCTTACAGCGCGCCGCGAATGACGCATATTCGCTCGGCGCATGACTGCCCGTCACGACTTCGACGCCCAATCCGCCGAGTGCCTTGAACTCGTCTAACAACGCGTCCATCACCCGTTCGCTCAACTTGTATCGGGCCGGGTGCGCAATGACGGCAACCCCACCGGCCTGACAAATCCAACCAACCGCGTCGTCCAGACTCGCCCAGCGATGCGGCACATAGCCCGGGTTGCCAGCGGTCAAAAACCGTTTGAAGGCCGTGGAGATGTCAGGCACGATGCCCCGCGAGACCAGCACCCGCGCAAAGTGCGTTCGCGCCAGCATCTCCTTGTTTTCGGCCAGTGCGAACGACTCGTCGAAAATATCCGGCAACCCCGCATTGACCAGTTGGCGCGCGATCTCCCTGCCGCGCAAGATGCGTCCGCCGCGAATGCCCGCCAGACCGCGAAGCAACGCCTCGTTGGTTGGTTCGATGTCCAAGCCCACGATATGAATGGTGGTCATCGGACTATCGATATCGCCTTTCGGCGCCCACGACACGGAAACCTCCACGCCGGCAATGAATCTCAATCCCAGAGCGCTAGCGCAAACGGAGGCGGCGGCGATATTGGCGACCGTGTCATGATCGGTGAGGGAGAACGCGTCACAGCCGTTTCGATGGGCGAGCCGAACCAACTCCTCTGCCGATAGTAAGCCGTCGGACGCGGTGCTGTGATTGTGCAGGTCAAAATTAAGTGTGTTCAATGGCGACTTTTACAGGAAAATTGCGACCTTCTGAGATCGCGTGCGGAACCGAAGTCCCAATGAAAGCTCCAAAGTGAATATTCTATGACTGAAACAAGACCAATACGGCTGGTGACCAAAGGTTTCGAGCCTGACAGCCCGGACACCCAACACGACGCCGCGTTGCTTGCGGCGCTGTTTGCGCCGGTGTGGCGGCGTATCGTCGCGCTTGCGCCGAACGCCACAACGATGGCCTCGCTCGCGGCGCTGGCGGAGTTCCTTGCCGTTGCCGACCGCCTCGACTTGAGCGACGGCCGCGACGGCGAGCTGCCGGTGGCGGACATCGACGACGCAGCCAATGACGCGCTGCGCGAAATCGCCAACGTCGAATCGTGGTTGACCTCGCATGTACAGCACGCCAGTATCGATGAGTTTGACGCGGTCACCATCGGCGTCGCGCTATGGGCGATGCGTCACGCTATCACCATAACGGTCTGCGAGCCGATCGTCAATGCCCTAGCCAGACGCACCAATGGTGCGTCGAGCAAGCAGGAAACGGCGGCGGTCTTCGCGTTGATGCAGGGCATGATTCAGCACCTGGCTCCCCAACTTTCGGGCGATCTGGAGCGATCAAACCCGGAGCGGCCGTGGCGCATCCTACACATCAACTTTGCGATTGCCGCCATTCGTACGGGCGATATCACACTGATGCGCTACGCTTTCGACCGGCTCAACGAGGCGCTACCGGACGAACGGGAAGGATTCTATGACCAGGCACTGGTGCTCGCTGGCCAGCCGGGATTCCCAGTGGAAACCCACGCCCTGATCGCTGCGGAAAGCCGCCGCCTGACACAGTCTCACTAGACTCGTCGGCTTAACAACGTAGATTCAATCGTGAGATAATTCAAGGCTGCCATATAGCACCATATATAGCACCATATATAGCACCATATATAGCACCATTTCAGAGCACCATTTCAGGGCACCGACTCACTATGGCGCTCGCGTACTCCCTAAGCATCTCACGATGAAATTTCTGTTTGATTTTTTTCCGGTCATTCTTTTTTTTGTGGCCTATAAAGCCTTCGACATTTACGTCGCTACTGGCGTTGCCATCGCCGCGTCGATGGTACAGGTCGGCTACCTTAAGCTAGTCGGAAAAAAAGTGGAACCGATGATGTGGATGGGTCTCGGCATTATCTTGGTCGCCGGCGGTGCGACCATCGTTTTCAAGAATGAGATGTTCATCAAGTGGAAACCAACCGTATTGTTCGCGGCAATGGCGGCGGCGATTGCCATTGCGCAGTTCTGGTTGAAGAAAAACCCGGTGTCGTTTATTTTCAACAACACCATTCAAGCGCCCGACGCGGTGTGGCGCAAGCTGTCGCTGAGCTGGATCGCGTTTTTGCTTGGCGTTGCCCTCCTTAACATCTGGTTTGCGTACTACACGTCGACCGACACTTGGGTGTTGTTCAAGACCTTCGGCGACATGGGCCTATTCTTTGTCTTTATCGTGCTGCAAATCGTCTGGCTGATGCCGTATTTGCCCAACGATGAACCCGCAACCGCTGCGGCTACATCGATTGACAGCGAATCGAAAATCCGACCCGAAGGAAAGCACTGATGTTGTACGCCATCATGTGCGAGGATTTGCCTGGCGCATTGGCGCGGCGCTTGGCCAATCGCCCGGCACACATTGAGCGCCTGCAGCAGCTGCAAGCCGCTGGCCGCCTGCTCATCGCAGGGCCCCACCCGGCCACTGATAGCAGCGACCCGGGACCCGCGGGCTTTACCGGTTCACTCATCGTTGCCGAATTTGCTTCAAGAGAAGCCGCCATCGCCTGGGCGGCAGACGATCCTTATAATCTCGGAAATGTATTTGCGCGAGTGACGGTCAAACCCTTCAACAAAACACTACCCGCCTAGCAGATTGTGATTTCAATACGAGACGAAATCGTCGCCAGATTGGAACCGCTTCATCCTCGGCATATCGTCGTCACGGATGATTCGGCAGCACATGCGGGTCATGTGGGCGCCAGCGAGCATGCAACCAGAACCGGGAGCAGCGATGGCACACACTTCGAAGTTCGCATCGTGTCGGACGCCTTTGTCGGCAAACCACTGGTTACCCGACACCGGATGATTTACCAATTGCTCGACGACTTGATGAAAACCCGTATTCACGCCTTGAAAATTGACGCGCGAACTGAATGATTGAAAATTAATGTTGTATCACTTACCAGAAGGAAGATTCAATGCAACTGACTAAAAAAACCCTCGCCATGGCAATTGCACTTACTCTGCCGCTCGTCGCCACCAACGCTGTTGCACAAAGCAAGGCTGAAAAAGCCGCAACAAAGCCTGCCACCGCTGCGAAAGCAGACGGGCGCGTCAGCGTCAACGGCGTCATCATCCCGCAAGCCTACTTTGACGCCATGAATCGCGAACGCGAGGCGTCTGGCCAGCCATCCACCCCCGAGTTTGTGGTAGCCATTCGCGACGAACTCGTCAACCGCGAAATCCTCGCACAGGCGGCTGCCAAACGCGGTCTGGACAAGGATCCGGGTGTTGCCGCGCAGATGCGCATTGCCTCGCAGACGGTGTTGATCCGCGCCTACTTTGAAGATCATTCCAAGGCAAATCCGGTCACCGACGCCCAACTCAAGTCCATGCACGACGCATTCGTGTCGCAGATGGGCGACAAGGAATACAAAGCACGCCACGTGCTGGTCGACACCGAGGACGAAGCCAAGGCGATCATTGCGCAACTCGGTCGCGGTGAGTCGTTTGAAAAGCTCGCCAAGGACAAGTCCAAAGACACCGGCTCGAAAGACAATGGAGGCGATCTCGATTGGGGTCCTGCCGGTCGCTACGTCCCTGAGTTCGGCAATGCACTGCGCGTCCTGCAAAAAGGCCAGACCACACCCAACGCCATCAAATCGCAATTCGGCTGGCACGTCATCCGGCTTGACGATTCACGCGACATGAAGCCGCCGAAATTTGATGACGTGAAAGAGAATTTCCGCCAGCGCGCGCAGCAAGAAACCATCAACCGCTTGGTGCAGGATTTGCGCTCAAAGGCGAAGGTCGAAGACAAGTAATCGCCAGTCGCGAGTCGAGTCGCAAAAAAAGGCAGCCAAGGCTGCCTTTTTTGTTGCCC
>JBCKPN010000024.1:0-22997 GCA_038901695.1 Usitatibacteraceae bacterium | reverse complement strand
CGACGTGATTGATACGGCGCAGCGCATGAATTTGGCGGGCATCAATCAAGGAGCATCCGGAAACGTCAGCGCGCGCGTAGAGGATGCTGGTGCGAATGCAGGATTTGTGATCACGCCGACCGGCATCGACTACGAATCGACGCTACCGGAACAGGTTGTGCTGATGAACATGGACGGAACACACGTCGGCGCAACGCTACCGTCATCGGAGTGGCGCTTTCATCGCGACATTTACGCTGCTCGCCCCGAAATCCGCGCCATTGTGCACACCCACGCGGTGTATGCGACGACGCTCGCCTGCTTGCATCGGGAAATGCCGGCGTTTCACTACATGATTGCCGTCGCCGGTGGCGACAACATTCGCTGCGCGCCCTACGCCACGTTCGGCAGTCAAGCGCTGTCAGACGCTGCCGTCGCAGCACTCGATGGTCGCTTCGCGTGTCTATTGGCGCAACACGGCATGATTGCCTGCGGAACTAACCTCAAGAAAGCGTTGGCGCTCGCCATCGAAGTCGAGACGCTCGCCAACATGTACTGGCACGCGTTGCAACTGGGTGAGCCACCGCTGTTGAGCGCGACGGAGATGCAAACTGTGGTTGAGAAATTCAAAACCTACGGCCAGCAACCGGACACGGCGAACCAATCGTCGTGCGGGTGAGCAGGTGATTTCGACTGGTGGAACGGCATTCCATGGTGCTGTCCGGTATGGGATAATTTTGGGTTACCACAGACTCATGGGCACCTCTAAAAATTCACTAAAGCCGCGCTGGCGGCGTTGCAAAGCCGCTCAAAATGCTCATGTACTACGTGTACACTGCGCTTTTTCGCGACTTTGCGCCTTGCCATCATCGGCTTGATTGAATTTTTAGAGGTGCCCTCATGTCGATGTTATGACATCGACCGCCCTTCGGAGAGCAATACATGTACGCGCAAGAAAAACCGGTTCTGATCAACGACGCGCCCACCCATCACACACGACTGCTCGCTTGGGTCAACGAAGTCGCCGCGCTGACCAAACCGGATCGCATTTACTGGTGCGACGGTTCCACCGAGGAGTACCATCGGCTGTGCGCTGAACTGGTTGCGGCGGGCACCTTCGCCAAGCTGTCCAACACGCTGCGCCCTAACTCGTATCTGGCCTGGTCCGACCCGTCGGATGTCGCGCGTGTGGAAGACCGCACCTTCATTTGCTCGGCAAATAAAGACGACGCGGGCCCGACTAACAATTGGATGGCGCCCGATGAAATGCGGGCTACCTTGGCTGGATTGTTCGCCGGATCGATGCGCGGCCGCACCATGTACGTGGTGCCATTTTCGATGGGCCCGCTGGGCTCGCACATTTCGCACATCGGCGTCGAGATTTCCGACTCTGCGTATGTGGCCGTCAACATGAAACTGATGACGCGTATGGGCAGACAAGTACTCGACGTACTCGGTGACGACGGTGAATTTGTACCGTGTCTGCATTCGGTGGGCGCGCCCCTCGCCGCTGGTGAGCAGGACGTAGCGTGGCCGTCCAACAAAGAGCACAAGTACATTGTGCATTTTCCCGAAACACGAGAAATCTGGTCGTATGGCTCCGGCTACGGCGGCAACGCATTGCTCGGCAAAAAATGTTTCGCGCTGCGCATCGCCAGCGTGATGGGCAAGCAGCAGGGCTGGCTCGCGGAACACATGCTGATCCTCGGCGTCAAAACTCCAGAGGGAAAAAAGCACTACGTCACGGCCGCCTTTCCGTCGGCGTGCGGCAAGACCAATTTTGCGATGATGATTCCGCCGGCGTCGTTCAAAGCTGCAGGTTGGGAAGTCACCACCGTGGGCGACGATATCGCGTGGATCAAGACCGGTGCCGACGGCAAGATGTACGCGATCAACCCGGAAGCTGGTTTTTTCGGTGTCGCACCGGGCACGTCATACCAGACCAATCCGAATTGCATGGAGTCACTCAAGGCTGACGTAATTTTTACCAACGTCGCGCTGACACCCGAAGGCGACGTGTGGTGGGAGGGCATGAGCAAGACACCGCCCGCTCATCTCACCGACTGGCAGGGCAAGCCGTGGACGCCGGATTGCGGGCGTCTCGCCGCCCATGCCAACGCGCGTTTCACGGTCGCGGCCACATCGTGCCCGTCGCTCGACGCCGAGTGGGACAACCCGAACGGCGTGCCGTTGTCGGCGATGATTTTTGGTGGCCGTCGTTCCACCACCGTGCCACTCGTTACGGAAGCCAACAACTGGAACGAAGGCGTTTACATGGCTGCCACGCTCGGATCAGAGACCACCGCCGCGATTGTCGGACAAGTCGGTGTGGTGCGGCGCGACCCGTTTGCCATGTTGGCGTTTTGCGGCTACAACATGTCCGACTATTTCGCGCACTGGGTGAAGGTCGGCGGCAACGCCACACAAGCGCCAACGCTCTATTGCGTCAATTGGTTTCGCAAAGACGATGATGGAAAATTCATCTGGCCCGGTTTTGGCGAGAACATGCGTGTGCTGAAGTGGATTATCGGACGTGTCGAAGGCCGTGCCGAGGCGCAGCAAACCGCGCTTGGGGCAATTCCGCGATACGAAGATCTTGACTGGACAGGACTCTCATTCGACCAGCAAAAATTTGGCACCATCACGACACTCAATCATCTGCATTGGCAACAGGAGCTCAAGTTGCACGACGAACTCCTGATCAAACTTGCGCACCACTTGCCGCCCACTATGAAGGCGCGCTACGAGAAGTTGGGACAGGTGTTGTAACGGCGCGCGGCCATGCGATCATTCATCGGCATCTGAGCTGCGCCCGCGGCCAGACGACAGAGCGGACGAACTCCGCCAGCGTGTTTCAGCCCGCCAGTAATGGTTCCCACGCGCCGTGAGCGCTACCGCAACATCGCTTGTGGTCGTCAGCAACCCGACGCGACCGTCGCGCGACGACCGCCGACGGGTCAGGTCGCGGGCTGCTGACTGGACAGCGTGATGCCCAGCAGGTATTCGATCAGTTCCCGGACTGGCCGGATGCGTTCCCCAAACGGCAGCGCACCCGCCCCGCGAAAAAACAGGCCACGCTGAACGTCACCCGCCAATGCAGCCGCCAGGTGATGATCAATACAAAACTGGCCAAATCGCGCTATGCCGTCGCGCAAACCACAGTGCTCGAGACAGTCAAAGGCAAGTGTGCAGGCCTTGCGCTCCTTGGCACGCCGCTGCAGGATCGGCAGTTTCGCCAGATAATTTTTAAGCCATGGCGTATTCACCGCACGCGCCGGCAAGCCGGCCACGCTCATGAACGTGACGATATCCTCAGGCTTGGCTTCCGCCAATACCCGCTTGAAATTCGGATGCGCATCACTCTCGGTCGTCACGGCAAACGGCGTTCCGACCTGCACGGCGCTGGCGCCGAGCGCAAACAGTTCCTGAACGCGCTCCGGTGTGGCGATGCCACCGGCGGGGATCAGCGGGGGTTGCTCGCGTTCAATGCCGAGCTCCTTGAAGATGGCAAAGGTCTCCGTCAACACCCGCTCGAAGTCGAAGCGAGGCGATTGCAGATCTTCTATTTTCGCCGCACCCAGGTGGCCACCAGCTAATCCAGGGTGCTCAATGATGATGGCATCCGGCAGACGTGACTTACGCAGCCACTTCTTTAGCACGATGCCGATGCCGCGCGAGTCGGACAAGATCGGGATGAGCGCGACATCCGGATAGTGCGCGGTAAGCTCCGGAAGATCCAATGGCAAGCCTGCGCCGACAACGATTGCCTGCGCGCCCGACTCGCAAGATTGGCGCACAGTTGCCGCGTACTCGGACACCGCGCGCATGATGTTGATGGCGACGAGGCCGTGTCCTGCCGCGTTTTCGAGCGTCGCACGCAGTTCGCGGTCAATCGCGATAAGGTTTACGCGATTGATCAATTCCTTGTCTCGGCTTTTTGCGCTTTGCCCCATCAGATCCGGGTGATGCCGCCGCAAATCAACGCTCGACAGCGTGCCGACGGCACCGAGCCGTGCAACACTTCCTGCCAAACCGTGCGCGGACACGCCCACTCCCATCCCGCCCTGCACAATCGGCAGCAATGACCTCCCGCGGATGCGTAACACCGGCAGCCCGTGCGTGGCATTCATGCGCAGACCCTCATCGGCAAGGTTGATCGAATTTTTAGAGGTGCCCATAAACCGCCCTGCGCATGGTAGGTAATAGCGGTTTCACTGATCCTTGCCCAGCCCTGAAATGTTGAATCCGCCATCGACGTAAATGATTTCACCGGTGATGCCGCTAGCAAAGTCGCTGCACAGAAACGCCGCCGTGTTGCCAACCTCGGCAGTCGTAACATTGCGCCGCAAGGCGGAATTCCTCTCGACGAAGGCGAGCAACTTATTGAAATCAGAAACGCCAGCCGCCGCGATCGTCTTAATCGGCCCGGCCGAAACGCCGTTGACGCGAATGCCTTCCGCACCCAGACTGAAGGCCAGGTAGCGGATGCAAGCCTCGAGGCTCGCCTTGGCCAGTCCCATGACGTTGTAGTTAGGAATCGCCCGCACCGCGCCAAGATAGCTCATTGCTACCACGGCGGCGTTGCGCCCCGTCATCAGCGGCAGGCCCGCCTTGACCAGCGCGGCCAAACTGTAAGAACTGATGTCGTGGGCAATTCGGAAGTTTTCGCGATTAACCGAACCGTGGAAGTCACCGTTGAGCGCCTCTCGTGGCGCAAATGCAATGGCGTGCACGATGCCATCCAGGCCATCCCACTGCTTTCCGAGTTCACAGAACACAGTGTCGATTTCGGTGTCACTTGCCACGTCACAGGGAAACAGTAGCGACGAGCCAAATTCAGACGCCAGCTTTTCCACTCGCTCGCGCACGGCCTCACCCTGATAGGTGAATGCGAGTTCAGCGCCTTCGCGTCGCATCGACGTTGCCACTCCATATGCGATTGATCGGCTGCTCAGTAATCCGGTCACCAGAAATCGTTTATTCGCCAACATGCGCCAGTGCCCCTGATTCTGAAAAAGCAAAAGCGACGGCCTGCCCCGAGTGGCAAGCCGCGCATGCCGAGGGCAGCATCATGACGCAACGCGACAAGCGGCGTTTGATCAGAATCAAACGCCGCTGCTTTGCATGAACGTCGCATGCATTCCGACCCTGGCCAACCAGCAATTGCCGTGAATGCCAGCACCGGCTACCGAATTTCGAAACACAGGTGTGGACGCGCCCTTTCAGGCACTTTCGCGCCAAACTGCGCGTCCCGCTTGCAGTTCGCTATTTCTGCCCCTTCTCGCAAGTCTCCGCAATCTTCTTGCCCTCGGTCTTCATGTTTATGCTACCGCGCGAACTGTTGATGGTCATGTTCATCGTATAGGCATCCTTGCCGTTATGCGTCACCGTGCCTTCGCCGGTGGTGCCGTCGGCACATTTGAGTTTCCACGTGACCTTGTTGCAGTCTGTTTTGGTTTCGACCGGGTCGCACTTGCGCTCGCCGTGATCCATCGAGCGCTGCTCATTCCATTTGTGCTCCCCGGTTTCACGCAGTGCGTGATGGTCATGCCGCTGCCCATTTTGGCCGCCATTTCCGGCGGTATGCCGGGCATGTCCATTTTGCTGGTGATTTGCCACAGCCCTCTCGGCATAACCTTGGGGTCGGCGGCCACTGCGTTGGTGCAGCACGTCACGCCCGCAACTAAACAAACGGCGGCGAGAATCTTATTCACGATGCGGTCTCCTGAGTAGCAATAATGGACGACCCGATGCTACGCCCGAACGTGGTCACAGCGGTGAATCAAGTGCACTGGCAACAGGAACTCAAACTGCATGACGAACTGCTGACTAAGCTCGCGCTTCGACTCCCGCCACAAGTCCTGAGCCGCTACCGGCAGTTGCACGACTCCCTGAAGTCTGCCTGAACCCGACTGAGGCAGTAGCAAACTGAGACTCCCCACTCAGGATCCGCGCCAAATGGGTTGACGCCCGCGCATACAACTCGCACACTGCCGCCGTCACTGCCGCCTGTTCAATCCCCGGAACGGAAACTACTATGTCCACTCGTCGTCTGGCAGCCCCAGCAGTCGTCTTTTTCGTTCTGTTCACGGTTTCAGGCTTCGCGGGACTGATCTACCAGTCGATCTGGAGCCACTATTTAAAACTGTTTCTCGGCCATGCGGCCTACGCCCAAACCCTCGTGCTCGCCATGTTCATGGGCGGAATGGCGGTCGGCGCTTGGCTGTGCGCACGATTTGTGCATCGAATCCGAAATCCGCTGCTCGGGTATGCCGCCGCCGAATTTGTCATCGGCATTTGTGCTCTCGGCTTCCACTGGTTGTTCACCAACGTTCTTGATCTGACCTATGAAATCGTGTTTCCAGCCTTGGGCTCCGCTTTTCAGGTTGAGCTCTTCAAGTGGACACTCGCCGGTCTGTTGATCCTGCCGCAGTCGATCTTGCTCGGCACGACATTTCCGCTCATGAGCGGCGGTGTGCTGCGCCTGTTTCCGCAAACACCGGGCTCGAAAATTGCGCTCCTGTACTTCACCAACAGCCTGGGCGCGGCTGTGGGCGTTCTCGCCAGCGGGTTTTACCTGATGGACAAGTTCGGCTTGCCCGGAACGCTGCTAACCGCAGGACTTCTCAATATTGCGTTGGCCATCGCAGTGTGGGCGATCAGCAGGGCTCCAGATGTCCAAACTGATGCGGGCCTTAACGTTCAGGATCGCTCTTTTGCGCCAGTTGAGATTAACCGCGACAATCGTCTGCTACACGCCATGCTCGCCATTTCACTGCTCACGGGCGCGGCGTCGTTCGTCTATGAAATTGCCTGGGTGAGAATGTTGAGCCTCGTGTTGGGAAGCTCAACACACGCCTTTGAAATCATGTTGAGCGCGTTGATTCTGGGTATCGCCTTTGGCAGTCTGTGGATTCGCAGCCGGATCGACCAATACGCGAACCTGCTCACCGTTCTGGGCTTGGTGCTGGTCGCGAAGGGTCTGCTGGCTCTTGCCACGTTGCCGTTGTACGGTAGTACCTTTGAAGCGATGCGAATAGTGCTTGAAACGCTTAACAGAACTGAATTCTCGTATGCCGCTTTCAACGGATTCAGCCATTTGATTTCGCTCTCGGTCATGTTCCCCTCCGCGTTCTTCGCCGGGATGTCGTTGCCATTGATTACGTGTTTTCTGCTCAAGCGCGGATTTGGTGAGTCGGTGATCGGCAGCGTTTACGCATGGAATACGGTCGGGGCGATTGTCGGCGTGATGGTGGCGGTCCATCTCGGACTGGGACTGCTTGGGCTCAAGAATCTGGTACTCGCAGCGTCGCTCGTTGACATCGGCATCGCAATCGCTCTCCTCGCCGTGTTTCATCGACAAAATCGCCGGTGGCTGTTGCCCATGGCAACAACGGCCGCGATTCTGGGCATCGGGGGGATCGCGGTCGGCGTGCAGTTTGATGCCATTAAGATGGCCTCTGGCGTTTATCGTGATGGCAAGATGTACGAACCCGACTCATCGCGCGTAACCTACCACCGTGACGGTAAGACAGCGACCATCAATGTCATTCAGCACAGTCTGCGCGGCACAACCAGTATCAGCACCAATGGCAAAACCGACGCCTCGCTGCGTACGGACGGCAGTGACCGTCGCGGCGGCGACGAGTTCACGATGGTTCTGGCGGCAGCGCTCCCGCTGGCCTACCGCCCGGACACAAAAGTCGTGGCCAACATTGGATTCGGCTCAGGCTTGACCACCCACACGATATTGGGCAGCCCGTTGCTGCAGCGCGTTGACAACATTGAAATTGAGCCTGCCATGATCGAGGGTGCGCGCGCCTTCCTGCCATTTGTCGAACGCGCCTACTCGGATAAACGTAGTCACTTTCATATCGATGATGCAAAAAGTTTCTTTGCCACGCGACGAAACAAGTACGACATCATCATTTCTGAGCCGTCCAATCCGTGGGTCAGCGGTGTCGCTGGACTGTTTTCGAATGAGTTCTATACGCGCGTGCGAACCCATCTTGCGGACGGTGGCATGCTTGTTCAATGGATCCAGCTGTATGAAATTGACACTCTGCTGGTCGCATCGATCATGAAGGCGCTCGGCAACCATTTTTCGGACTACGCGATTTTTGAAGTCTCTGGCAGCGAAATGCTGGTACTCGCGGTAGCGACGGGTCGCATCGGCGAAATTTCAGACCGCGTCTTCAAGATGCCGTTGATGGCAAAACAGCTTGCCGAGCTAAATATCACCAGCGTCAACGAACTGGTGCTCCGGCGGGTTGGTGACAAGGCCACGCTGGATCCCATGCTGCGCTCTTTCCCGATCAGAGCAAATTCGGACTATTTTCCAGTCGTTGACCTCAACGCGGCAAGGGCTCGCTTCCTGAATCAGAAGGCAATAGGGATTCCCGCGCTGAACATCGCTGAAGCGCCCATCATCGATATTCTTGAACGAAAGCCGTTTCCATCGCTCACGGTCGAGGCATTGGAGCCTGCGGGTGTCGGCGTTGCGCTTAGGCACGGGCAGGCGCAGGTCGCCAATCGCGTTCGTCAGTACATCCTGAAAGGCCCCTACTCGGTTCGAGGGGCGAATCTTCCGAATTGGCAAACCAAGATCGCCTATTTCAATGGTCGCTTGTCCGACTGTCCGCCACGGATGGTGGATTCAACCTGGTCCGGCCAGCTGCGCGAAATTGGAAAGCTACTCAGTTCGCACATGGCCCCACCAGATGCCGCATCCGTTTGGACACATATTGAAGCCGCAAAGTGTGCCCCACAGTTTTCGAATCAGGATCGACTTTGGCTTGCCCTCTTTAGAGCCGTCTCTGAACGGGATGCGGAAAAGATTAGTCCGCTCGCAACCGCCATCCTTGAGTCAACGAGCCCGATTACCAGCGAAGACAAGTCGTATCTGTTGAATGTCGGCATGGCGGCCCATCTAGCGAGTGGCGGGCGCAGCGGCGCTGTCGCGTTATGGAAAAAATATGGCAGCGCCGTCGCCCCGGGCGTGGATGTTCCCGTTTCGACCAGAACGCTACTGGCGTTGGCATCCGGCTAGCCCATAACGGCGACGGCGCAATGCAGCGTCGCCATTCGTGATATCTTGTCATTGCCCCAAGGGGAGTAGTTCGGGGAGGCCGCCAAGTTTTCCTCCGCATAATCGTCAATACGGAATTTCCAGCAGTTCAGGATATTCCCGGTTATGCGGGCGCAATTTCAGATTGCGTGAGCAAGACCTTGTCCAGCAGGTCGAGGTTCCTTGGTGATGTTCCGTGGTCATTCCATTTTGCTTGAGCCAAGCGCCTTTGCCTGTTTCGGAAAGCGCGTTTGTTTCTCAACTGACTGAAGGATTCAATGGAAATTCTGTCCCTGCAATTCCTGACGGCGTTAATCACCATCATCATCATCGATTTGGTGTTGGCCGGTGACAACGCCATCGTCATCGGACTCGCTGCGCGCAGGCTGCCACCAGAGCTGCAGAAGAAGGCCGTGTTGTGGGGTGCCGTCGGCGCTGTCGTCGTGCGCGCGGTATTCACCATGGGCGTCGTCTGGCTACTGAAGATACCGGGCTTTCTGCTCGTGGGTGGTCTTGCGCTGCTGTGGATCGCGTACCAAATGGAAGAAGAAGACGGCGGTGTCGGGCATGAGAACGTCGTCGCCTCAACCAGCTTTCGTTCCGCCATTCAAACCATCATCGTTGCCGACGCCATCATGGGCGTGGACAACGTACTGGCCGTGGCCGGAGCCGCGCACGGCAGTTTCTTGCTGG
Organism: Usitatibacteraceae bacterium; assembly: GCA_038901695.1. Lineage (GTDB taxonomy): Bacteria > Pseudomonadota > Gammaproteobacteria > Burkholderiales > Usitatibacteraceae > UKL13-2. Next base: position 13,258 of record JBCKPN010000024.1, on the reverse strand, counting down.
TCGTGCTAGGGCTCCTGATCAGCATACCGATCGTCATGTTCGGTAGCACGTTGATCCTGAAATGGATCGAGCGGTTTCCATCGATCATCTACATCGGTGCCGCAGTATTGGCAGCGACGGCAGCCAAAATGATCTCCTCCGAAGAAATGCTGTCGGTATTTTTCGCCGAGCATCTTGGCTGGAAGATCACGCTCTACGCATTCGGCATCGGTATCATCCTTTCGGTGCCGTTGCTGCGGCGTCTGCGCCATCGCGTCCCATCGTGGCCGGTTTGCCTGGTATTTCTGCTGGTGTGGCTGGCTGTGTTCTACTACCTCGATGGGTACACCATGGCGCGATACTTCCCTAACGGCGGTGCACCGATGACCATGCATCTCATTGATCTTGTGATGTGGCTGGGTTGGGTGCCATTCGCCATCATGCTGCATGTCGAATTAACGGGCCCAGCGAAGCAACGTCCAGCTGTCGGCGGATCTCAATAACAGCGAGTCTTGATGCAGATCCAAAAACAACGGGAGCCTCGGCTCCCGTTTTTTCGTTGCGGATACTAAGGCTGCTCCGTCCGCGTTGGACTACTTCTGCCCTTTTTCGCACGTCTCGGCAATCTTTTTGCCCTCGGTCTTCATGGTCATGCTGCCCTGCGGACTCTTCATCGTCATGTTCATGGTGTAGGCGTCCTTGCCGTTATGCGTCACCGTGCCTTCGCCACTGGTGCCATCCGCGCACTTGAGTTTCCAAGAAACTTTGTTGCCATCGGTTTTGGTTTCAACCGGATCACATTTGCGTTCGCCACGATCTGTAGAGCGCTGTTCATTCCACTTTTGCTCGCCCGGCTTCACGCAGTGCGTCATGGTCATACCCCCCGGCATCTTGGACGCCATTTCCGGTGGCATGCCGGGCATGTTCATCTTGGTGGTGATCTGCCACAAGCCACCCGGCATTGCCTTGGCGTCTGCCGCTAGAACTTCCACGCTGGAGGTAGTGGCGGCTATGAAACACACTACTGCAAGCACTTTGTTCATAATTTTTCCCTTGGTTCGCACGATTTGATGACCGACCGATGCTACGCCCGAACGCCAACACTGGCAATCCCGCGGTTGGCAAATTTTCACGCGTCGTGGTTGAGCGCACGAGCACGAAAACCGACCAATGCCAGCTTGCCAACTATCTCGTCGATGTGCGCCGCGTTGCGCGACTTGAGCACGAACTCAACCTCGGCACTTTGCACTGGCAGATTGGTGAATGCGCGCTGGTGATGCACTTCTTCAATATTCGCGTTTGACTCGGCAATCACACTGGGGGTTTTCGACCATCAACGTTCAGAAAACGAAAATCGACTTCGGGGACTCTGCCGGAAATAATGTCGGCCAGTGCGCGGCCGGAGCCGGGGCCTTCGGTCCAGCCGAGCGTGCCGTGACCCGTATTGAGAAACAGGTTGGCGTAATGCGCGCGACCGATCAATGGGCGATTGGACGGCGTCGATGGCCGCAAGCCGGTCCAGTATTGCGGATGATCATAGTCCGCCGCGCTCGGAAACAATTCGCGCGCACGTTTGACGAGCGCCTCGCAGCGCACAATATTGAGTTCCGTGTTGTATCCGGCGAGCTCGGCCGTTCCGGCAATTCGCAGCCGGTCGCCGAGGCGCGAGAACACAATTTTCATCGCCTCATCCGTCAAGCTGACGTGCGGCGCGCCGCTAAAGCCTTCGGTTTGTAACGTCGCCGAGTAGCCTTTGGCCGGATACACCGGAATCGAAATGCCAATGGTCTTCAACATCGGTGTGCTGTAGGAACCGAGACTCACCACATAGGCGTCGGCCAACATTGCGTCGTAGGTCGCCGCGTCGCGGCGCTTGACGACGACGCTGGAAATGCGGTCCTGTTCAACGCGCAACGCCTCGATGGTGGTGTCATACATAAACCGGACGCCGTTGGCCTGCGCGAGCGTCGACAAATTTTGCGTGAACTTGAATGTGTCACCCGACTCGTCAGACTCCGCATAGCTTGCACCTTTCAGTCGTGCTCCGAGACTGTTCAATGCCGGTTCGATGCGCAGCGCTTCGTCGCGACTCACCACGCGCCGCTCGATGCCAAACTTGGACAGCATGTCGCACGCCTTCGCCGCGTCGGCGTAATCGCTCTCTTCGGTGTAGAACTGCAGAATGCCGCGCGTCGCGTGGTCGTACTCGATGCCGGTTTCAGCGCGTAATGTCTGCAATGACTGCCGACTGTAGAGCCCCAGATTCACCATCTGCTGGATGTTGAAGCGATAGCGCGATGGCAGGCACTCGACCAAGAACTCAAGGCCCCAGGAGAGCTGTTGCCAATCAAGCTGGGGCCGAAACAACAGCGGCGCATCTTCACGAAACAGCCACTTGATGACTTTGAGTGGTGCCGATGGCGCAGCCCACGGCTCGGACTGGGACACCGAAACTTGTGCGCCGTTGGCGAAGCTGGTTTCCATACCTGCCGACGGCTGCCGATCCACCACCACTACGTCGTGTCCCTGTTTCGCCAGATACCACGCAGATGAAACGCCGACCACACCGGCACCCAACACGATGACTTTCAACCCAACCTCCAGAATTGCCGACGCAATCAGATCGCGAGCAAGCATGCATGCGTCCAACCACGCCCAGCGCGAGACGGCGCAGTCTATGAGAATGCGCTACTATTGTCAAAAATGACCGTGACAAAAAAGTCCATACAGAATAACCTTTGATCATGACCAGCACGCTCAACAACTTCGTCAAAGCCGCGTCGACTTTTGACCCATCGGACAGCCTGCTGCCGTTCAATGTTGATGGCACGCTTGCCGGTTGGATGAAGAAGTCGTTCGCTGAACGCCTGACAGATTGGCCGGAGCTGTTTGTGTTGCGGCCGCGTGGCGTGAGCATGATCGGCGATTTTCCCAACGCTGAGCATCGTAGCGCGGCGATCGCGGAGGTTGTCGAGTCACTCGCGACGCAAGATGTCATTCGCGGCTGGCGGAGTGAATTGGTCAATGTCGGCGAAACGTTTCACTCGCCGCCACTGTTTTATATCGAGCGCGCGGCGTCGCGCTACTTTGGCCTAACCATGTACGCCGCGCACCTGAATGGTCTGACCGCGCGCGAAGGACAGCCGTATATGTGGTTGGCCAAGCGCGCCGAGTCGAAGTTCATGGATCCGGGCAAAATCGACAACGTCGCGGCGGGGCGCATTGCGCGCGGCTATACCCCCATGACGACTTTGGTCAAGGAATGCCATGAAGAGGCGGGCATCCCCGCCGAACTCGCCAATCAGGCGCGTGCTGCTGGTGCGGTTCGCTGCAAACGTGAAGTCGAAGAAGGCTTGCACAAGGAAATCGTGTTCGTGCATGACCTCATACTTCCCGAGTCATTCGTTCCCGTGGCGATCGATGGCGAGGTTGAGAGTTTCGAATGTGTGCCGATTGCGGATTTGCTCACACGCCTCGAGAATCCAGCGCAATTTACGGTCGACGCCGCGTTAGTGATCGTCGATTGCCTGTTGCGGCGCGGCTACATCACTTCAGCGCGTGAAGACTATCTAGAACTGATTCACGCCATGCGGCCATAGTCTCGATGGACGCCGTCGTTTTGTTTTTCATCCTGGGGTTCGTCGCCCGGCTAGCGAAGAGTGATCTTCGTCTACCCGAAGCGTTATACGAAACGCTTTCGATCTATCTGCTGCTGGCCATCGGACTAAAAGGCGGAGTCGAGCTCGCCAAGCACCCGATCAGCACCGTTGCCCCGCAAGCCGTCGCCATTGTGGCGATGGGTCTGCTGTTACCACTATTGGCCTATCCGGTGCTCCGATTCATCGGCCGCATGAGTAACTTCGATGCGGCGGCCATCGCCGCGCACTACGGGTCGGTTTCGGTGGTGACCTTTGCCGTCGGCCTTGCCTTTGTTACCACGCGTGGCGTACCGTTTGAGGAGTACATGCCGCTGTTTGTGGCGCTGCTCGAGGTGCCCGGCATCGTTGTCGGCATCTTGCTCGCCCGCCTTCACACGTTGAAAACCGTACGCTGGGGCGAACTCGCCCGCGAAATCATGTTTGGCAAGGCGATTGTGCTGCTGGTCGGCGGCCTCCTCATCGGCTGGCTGGCGGGCCCACAGGGCATTGATCCCATGCGCGGGTTGTTCTTTGATCTATTCAAGGGCGTACTTGCGCTGTTCCTGCTCGAAATGGGGCTGGTCGCCGCCAGCCGCCTAGGCGACCTCAAGCGTTCCGGCCCGTTCTTGATCGCCTTTGGCATCATCATTCCGGTCGCCTTTGCCATGATTGGTGCCGCCTTGGGTCACGCCATCGGCCTCTCGCTCGGCGGCACCACACTATTGGCGGTGCTGGCGGCAAGCGCCTCATATATCGCCGCACCCGCAGCGATCCGTATTGCGATCCCGGAAGCCAACCCGAGTTTGTCGATTGGTGCCGCGCTTGGCATCACGTTTCCGTTCAACCTCACGCTTGGTATTCCCCTCTATTTCGAATTTGCGAAGATGCTGCACAAATGAATACTTATCCGAAGACACTGCTGGTCATCATCGGCGAATCCGCGCTGGAGAAGTTTCTGGTACGCGACATCAAGGGCTTTGGTGCGCTTGGATATACGATTGCTGATGTGCGTGGCGGGAGCGAACAGAGCACACGCGATGCCGAGTGGGAGGGCAGCCGGTCGATCCGCATGGAGGTGGTTTGTGAGGCGACGGTCGCGGAGAAAATCGTTGAACACGTAATCGCCAATTACGCAAAGAATTTTTCCCTCTCGCTTTACGTCTCGGATGTGGGCGTGATTCGCAAGGAAAAGTACTAGGGAGGGTCTGATTAAGTCGCCTCGGTTCAGCTTGCGTTGAGATTGAGGTAGCTACTAGTGTCGCGACTCAGAAATAGCGGTGCAAATGAAACGGATGGATTTTTTCGCAGGGCAAGGCGCGAGGAGGCGACATAGCCGGGCTATGGCAACGACGAGCAACGCCGCCATGCGGAAAAAGACGCCGTTTCATGTATCGATATTTCTGTGTCACGACACTAGACGTGCGACGAAGGGGCAAAGCGGGGCTACCGCACGAGGAGCACAACAACGTAGATGCCTCAATATCGGCGCTAGTGTAGTGCTTCGTTCTGTTTGGCACTTATGAAACAATTACTTCGTTTCATAGATCGTCGTCCCAGCGTAGGCTGGGATCCAGCCCCACCTTTGATCGGTGAACGATGGATCGGATTCCAGCCTACGCTGGAATGACGATATTTCTTGTTGGCGTAGCCAGATTGCCACTTGCAATCGGGCTTCACTCTGCCGCAGCGGCAAGATGCGTTCTTATGTTGCGTGGATTACGAAGCACTACACTAGAGCCCAACGCGAAATGCTGCCGCTGTTTTCGCTTTGACTTCTTCCAGCGTCACACCGGTGTGCATTTCGATCAATGTCAAACCGTTATCGACTTCGAATACGCACAGGTCGGTAATGATCAGGTTGACGACGCCCTTGCCCGTCAGCGGCAGGCTGCATTGCTTCAAGATTTTCGACGCGCCGTCTTTCGAGGTGTGCTCCATCAGCACTACCACGCGCTTGACACCGGACACTAGATCCATCGCACCACCGGGGCCTTTGACCATCTTGCCAGGCACCATCCAGTTGGCGAGGTCACCCTTTTCATCCACCTCCAGGCCGCCAAGAATCGACAGATCGACGTGCCCGCCGCGGATCATGCCGAACGAATCGGCGCTCGAGAAAAAACTCGACCCAGGCAACGTCGTGATGGTTTGCTTACCGGCATTGATCAGATCCGGATCCACCGCGTCGTCGGTTGGGAAGGGGCCGATACCGAGCAATCCATTTTCACTTTGCAGTGTGACATTGATGCCAGGCGGGATATGGTTGGCCACCAGCGTCGGAATGCCGATACCAAGGTTGACGTAGTAGCCGTCTCGCAACTCCTTGGCCGCACGCTTGGCCATCAGGTCGCGAATCGGTGAATCTTTCTTCGACGTTGCCGCACCCTGCACGGTGCGAAACTCGATGCGCTTTTCGTACTTCGCGCCTTGAATGATGCGATCGACGAAGATGCCCGGCGTATGAATTTGATCCGGATCGAGTTCACCGACGTCCACCAACTCTTCAACCTCGGCAACCGTCACTTTGCCGCAGGTGGCGATCATCGGATTGAAATTGCGCGACGTCATGCGATAGACGAGGTTGCCCGCCTTGTCACCTTTCCACGCTTTCACAATCGCCAGATCCGCGCGAATCGCTTCTTCGAGAACAAATTCTTTGCCGTCGAAGATGCGGGTGGGTTTGCCCTCGGCGAGCTTGGTGCCGAACGAGGTGCGTGTATAAAACCCTGGAATACCAGCGCCACCTGCTCGAAATTTTTCGGCGAGTGTGCCCTGCGGCGTGAGCTGCAAATCAATCTCACCAGCCAACACCTGCCGCTCAAACTCCTTGTTCTCGCCCACGTATGACGCAATCACTTTCTTGACCTGCCGCGTTTTGAGCAACAGCCCCATGCCGAAGTCATCGACGCCGGCATTATTGCCGGCGATAGTGAGCCGCTTTACGCTGCTCGCCACCAAGGCGGCGATCAGATTTTCCGGAATGCCGCACAGGCCGAAGCCACCCGCGGCAATCGTCATATCGTCGCGCAGTAATCCGGCAAGCGCGGTGGTGGCGTCGCTAAAAACTTTACTCATGTTGGCTCCAATAATTGTCGGTAACTTACTATCGGGCATCTCTAAAAATCCAAACTTCGTCGCGATGCGTTGTTGCTCAAAAAATTTTAATCCCTTACATATCAGGTATATGCTACGGGCTAAAATTTTTCTCGCGCCTAGCCTCGCTTAGAATTTTGAATTTTTAGAGGTGCCCTATCTTGCGGTCCAACCGCCGTCGATGGACATGGACGCGCCGGTAATGCCCTGAGCCGCGTCGGACGCCAGATACAACGCCAGCGCCGCGATTTCGTCAATCTGCGCAAAGCGCTTGTTCGGCTGCGCGGCGAGCATGACGTCGCGAATCACGTTCTCCCGCGAAATGCCGTGCACCAGCGCCTGCTCGTCGATTTGCTTTTCAATCAGCGGCGTCAGCACGTAGCCGGGACAAATCGCATTGACGGTAATGCCGGCTTCGGCCACTTCCAGCGCGCATGATTTTGTAAAACCGACCACGCCATGCTTGGCCGCGACGTAGGCCGACTTGAAGGGCGAGGCGACCAGCCCATGCGCCGAGGCGATGTTGATAATGCGACCCCACTTCGCCGCTTTCATGTGCGGCAACGCCGCACGCGTGGCGTGGAACACAGACGACAGATTGACCGCAAGAATGGCATCCCATTTGTCCAACGGAAACTCGTCGACCGGGGCGACATGCTGAATGCCCGCGTTGTTGACCAGGATGTCACAGCCACCAAAGGCTTGCATCGCTTGATCCACCATGTCGGCAATGTCGCCAGGCTTTGACATATCGGCAGCGGAATAACGCACGTCAACGCCGAACTCGGTAGATAACGCGGCGCGCAGGGTTTCGATTGCAGCCACGTCGCCAAAACCGTTGAGCGTAATGTTGGCACCTTCGCGTGCGAGGGCGCGTGCGATGCCGAGTCCGATGCCGGACGTCGAACCGGTAATGATGGCGGATTTGCTGCGTAAGGAGTTGCTCATTTGATTTCCGTTTTCATTCTTGTTTCTGAATCGACGGGACTAAAAGCGGAAACTCCTAGAGCTTCGTCGTCCCAGCAACGGCTGGGATCCAGTCCCTACACCCTCTCATTGCCGTCGTCCCAGCGACGGCTGGGATCCAGTACCTACACCCTCTCATTGCCGTCGTCCCAGCGGCGGCTGGAACCCAGTACCTACACAATCTGATCAAACAGGTCGTTCCAATCCGGATTCTCACTCTCAATCAAATTCAATTTCCACAACCGTTTCCAAGCTTTGATGCGCTTCTCGCGCGTAATTGCCGATTCCATATTTTCGTGCCGCTCAAACCACACCAACATATGCACGCCATGCTGTTTCGTAAATCCATCAATGAAATCATTCTTGTGCTGCCAAACGCGCTTCACCATATCCGACGTTACACCGACATAGATCGTCCCGTTGCGCTGGCTTGCCAACATGTACACGAACGAGTTTTTCTCCATGATTCAGGTTAAACGATGGACTGGATCCCAGCCTGCCCCAGCATGCTTGAAGGTGGGGCTGGGACCCAGCAACTCCTAACGCCGCCTTTCCTCATTTCAACTCACCGACCGTCCCGCCCCGCTGCATCTCAAGATGCTCAATTCCGTCCTCGATGTAAATTTCCGAATCGGTGACAAATCCAAATGACTGATAAAACTTTTCCAGCCGCGCCTGGGCACCGATGCGGTTGGGCACACTCGGATAGAGGCTGTCGTGACGCGCACACACTTCGGTCATGATTTGCTTGCCGAATCCGCCGCGACGATACTTTTGCGTGGTGATAACGCGGCCGATGGAGGGGTAATCAAACTTCACGCCTGCATCGACCAATCGGCAATACGCCACGAGCTCACGGGTGTCGTTGCTGTCGTCCCAGCCGAGCAGATGCCATGAATGAAAGTCTGCACCGTCCAAGTCCTGAAACGGACAGTTTTGTTCCATCACGAATACGTCGATACGCGCTGCCGATGCCGCATACCAATCGCGCGGTGTGAGATCGTCAAAACGTGAGAACTGCCATTGCAATGCTGGTGTGGCCACGATTTTTTTCACCTTCGCCAAATGCAGCCACGTTTCGACTACCGTGTCTGGATTGAGCGACATCGACTCGATGCCTTCTTGCATCAGCCACTCGGCGAGGTCGGGATAATCGGACGGCCCCTGCCCGCAAATGCCGACATATTTGTTGGCCTTGCGACACGCCACAATCGCCATGTGCAGCATGCGCTTGACCGCCGCATCGCGCTCGTCAAACGCGTCCATCACCAAGCCGGAATCGCGATCAAGCGCGAGGGTTAACTGCGTCATGTCGTTGGAGCCAATCGAAAAACCATCGAATCGCTCAAGAAATTCGTCCGCCAAAATCGCGTTCGATGGAATCTCGCACATCATCACAACCCTCAATCCGTTCTTGCCGCGTTCGAGCCCAAAATCTTTCATGATGGCGAGCACGGCGTCGGCCTCGCCGAGCGTGCGCACAAACGGCACCATCAGTTCGACGTTGGTCAGGCCCATCTTGTCGCGCACAAATTTCATCGCCTCGCATTCGAGCCGGAAGCAATCGCGGAATGACTGCGAGATGTAGCGTGACGCACCGCGAAAACCAAGCATCGGATTTTCTTCGGTCGGTTCATAGCGCGAGCCACCGATCAGATTGCGGTATTCGTTGGATTTGAAATCCGACAGCCGCACGATGACTTTTTTCGGCCAGAACGCTGCGGCAATGGTCGACACGCCCTCGGCCGTTTTCTTGACGTAAAAATCGATCGGTGAGGCGTAGCCGCGCGATGCCTTGGCCACTGCGGCGCGCAAGTCGTCCGGCAGTTTTGTGTACTCAAGGCACGCCTTGGGATGAATGCCGATGGTGTTGGAAATGATGAATTCCAGACGCGCGAGTCCCACGCCGTCGTTCGGCAATTGTGCGAAGTCAAACGCCAACTGCGGATTGCCGACGTTCATGGCGATCTTCACTGGAATGGTCGGCATGTTGTCGAGTGCCACGGTCTGCACTTCAAACGGCACTTTGCCCTGATACACAAAACCGGTGTCGCCTTCGCAGCAACTCGCAGTGACATCCTCGCCATCCTTGACCACTTCGGTCGCGTCTTCACAGCCAACAATCGCCGGCACCCCCAGCTCGCGCGCAATGATCGCCGCATGACACGTTCGCCCGCCACGATTAGTGATGATGGCGGATGCTTTTTTCATCACCGGCTCCCAGTTCGGATCGGTCATGTCGGTGACGATGACATCCCCCGCCCGGAACAGATGAATTTCATCGACGCTCGAAAGCACGCGCGCGCGTCCGCTGCCGACTTTGCCGCCAATGGCACGCCCTTCGGCCAGTTTCTTGCCTGAACCAGTCAATTTGTAGCGCGTCAGCGAACCAGTCTTGACCTCTCGGGATTTCACGGTCTCGGGTCGCGCTTGCAGGATGTAAATTTTGCTGCCGCCGTCGGTGCCGCGTTCACAACCCCACTCGATGTCCATCGGGCGACCGTAATGGGCCTCAATCGCCACGGCGTATTTGGCGAGTTCTTCAACCTCAGCGTCATTCAACGAAAACCGATCACGCGCGACTGCGTCGACCGGTTTCGTCTCGACCGATCGACCGGCCGATTGTGCGTTGGCAAATACCATCTGCTGCGCCTTGCTACCGAGCGTGCGACGCAGTATCGACGGCGTCCCTTTGCCCAAACAAAGTTTACTGACGTAAAACTCGTCCGGGTTGACCGCGCCCTGCACCACCATTTCACCGAGCCCGTAGCTCGATGTGATGAACACGACGTCTCGAAAACCGGACTCGGTGTCGAGGGTAAACATGACACCGGCCGTACCGGTATCGGATCGCACCATGCGCTGCACGCCAGCACTCAATGCAACTTCGGCGTGGGCAAAACCCTGGTGTACCCGATACGAAATCGCACGATCGTTGTAGAGCGAGGCGAACACGTGTTTGATGGCGTGCAACACATTGTCGATGCCCTTGATGTTGAGATACGTTTCCTGCTGACCAGCGAAGGATGCATCCGGAAGATCTTCGGCGGTCGCCGACGAACGTACGGCAAACGACGCATCCGGGTCGTCGCGGGTCAGTTCAGCATAAGCGGCGCGAATTTGCGCTTCCAGTTCCGGGTGCAGCGGCGCATTGACCACCCAGTCGCGCACCATCGCGCCAGTTTTGCCGAGCGCGGCAATGTTGTCCGTATCCAGATTGATCAGCGCAGCGTTGATTTTTTCGGTCAATTGGCTATGGCGCAAAAACTGTCGAAAGCTTTCGGCAGTCGTCGCAAATCCGCCCGGCACCCGCACACCCGCAGCCGAGAGTTGGCTGATGAGTTCACCCAACGATGCATTCTTGCCGCCAACGGAGGCCACATCGTGCATGCGGCACTGGGAGAGCGGAAGAACCAACGGGGCGGACGACATGATCGGCGCTTTCTGGGAAATGTTGCGCTGCAAAAGACGTAAAATTATAGCGGACGCGACTTTCCCGCGACCGGATGCCAAGAAACTGACGGAGGCCCTGTTTTGTCCCACAAACGCAGCGTATTTTTTGTCTCCGACCGCACCGGCATCACCGTGGAGATGCTCGGCAATTCATTGCTGACCCAATTTGAAGAAGTCGAATTCAAACGCGTCACGCTGCCGTTTATCGACAACATCGAAAAAGTACACGATGTGATTCAGCAGATCGGCGCGATGCATCAGGAGTCGGGCAAACGCCCGCTGGTGTTTACCTCGCTTACCGAAGACACACTCCGCGTCGCCCTCGGTGGCGCCAATGCGCTGGTGCTCGACGTGTTTGATCGCTTCATCGTGCCGCTCGAAGAAGAGCTCGGCGTGAAGTCATCGCACGCCATCGGTCGCAGCCACTCGGCGGGTAATTTCAAGGACTACAACCATCGCATCGAGGCGATCAATTACACGCTCGCTCACGACGACGGCATCACCAACCGCAATCTCGAACACGCCGACATCATTCTGGTCGGTGTGTCGCGCTCGGGCAAGACGCCAACCTGCCTGTATATGGCATTGCAGTTCGGCATCAAGGCAGCGAATTACCCGTTGATCCCCGAAGACCTTGAAAAAATGAAACTGCCACTGGCGCTGTTGCCGCTCAAAAGCAAGGTCTGGGGCCTGTCGATCCTGGCGGAGCGCTTGGCGCAAATCCGTCAGGAACGCAAACCCGACAGCAAGTACGCCGCCATCGCGAACTGCCGCTGGGAAGTCTCGGCGGCGGAGCGATTGATGGACGATGCCGGCATCCGCTTTTTGAACTCGACCAACAAATCCATCGAGGAACTTGCGACGACGATTCTGCATGAGGCGCGTCTTGATCGGCGCGTGTACTAGCGTGCGCATTTCAGCAGCGTCATCCCAGCACACCCGTTGAAATAGTCACCACGCTAGCACCGTCGTCCCAGCGCAGGCTGGGATCCAGCACACCGTATATCTGACAAACGAGGGACTGGGTCCCAGCCTGCGCTGGGACGACGGCTGTCGAAACGCTCAACGGTGTCTACTGTTGCACCGCACCATACGTCACGCCAGATAAGTGTTGCATAAGCGGAACAAACACCCCGAATGACCACCGATTGCGCGATAATTTCCGCCAAGCGGGACGGTTGCGCGCGTTGCTGTGTCTGAAGCGACCGCGTCGGCCGGCATGTCGGCGTCTCCCACGCACTCTTTGCATCGGTTCACCCAATAACAACGTCGTACTTTCCCAAGGAGCATTCCATGTCACGTCGTTCATTCATCAAGCGCGTATTGCCTGCCGTTGTGGCTGCAGCAATCGCCAGCGGTGCCACCGCAGCCAATGCGGTGCAATTCCAAGGCGTCTTCATCTTTGGTGACAGCCTGTCTGATGCCGGCTTCTTTCGCCCGCTGCTACTGAGCTTGGGCGTACCCCCTGCCACGGTCGCGACCACCGGACGCTTCACCACCAATCCCGGGCCGATCTGGTCGGAGATCATCGCCCAATACTACGGCGGCAACGCCAATCCTTCTAACGTCGCGGGCGGCGGCATCTTCGCGGAAGGCGGCGCACGCGTCGCAGCGGTGGCGTCGACCTCGACCCCGCTGGGCGCCGCACACCGCCCCGTGACCAGGCAAATCACCGAGCACCTCGCCGCGAGCGGCGGAGCGGCCAACCCCAACGCCCTCTACGCCATCTGGGCGGGTGCCAATGATCTCTTGCAAGCCGGCGCAGCAGGCGTTCTCTCCGCCAACGACGTCGCCGCACAGTCTGCCCGCCTGCGCGCGGCTGGCGCACGCTATATCGCGGTGTTTGGCTTGCCGAATTTAGGCATCATCCCACGATTCACCGCCGGTGGTGCCGCCGGCGTTGCCCTGGGTACGCAGGCATCGGCAGGATTCAACATCACCCTCTTCAACGCGCTGGCCGCCACCAATCAACGCGTGATCCCGGTGGACGTGTTCACGATGTTGAACGAAGTTGTCGCGAGCCCCGCTGCTTTCGGTTTTTCAAACATCACCGGGGTCGCTTGCAGGCCTACTCCCGTCACCGGGTGGACGACAAACCACACAATTTTCTGCACCAGCTCCACCCTCGT
>JBCKPN010000023.1:0-23622 GCA_038901695.1 Usitatibacteraceae bacterium | reverse complement strand
CTGACGCGAGAACAAACGTTCCGCGTACTTGAGCAACGGCGCGGCCGTCTTCGGAATATCCACTTGGTAGTGAACCAGCCGCCACAACAACGGCGCAATGGCCACATCGAGCATCGAAAATTCGTCGCCCAGCATATGTTTTTGCTTGACGAAAATCGGTGCCAGTTGAATCAAGCTCTCGCGGATATACAGCCGCGCTTTTTCGTGACCGGCCGGTTTGCCACGCTCGAGCGTGTCAACGTGATTAAAAATCTCATTTTCCATGCGATACAAAATCAGCCGCGCGCGCGCACGCATCACCGGGTCGGCGGGCATCAACTGCGGATGCGGAAACCGCTCATCGATGTATTCGTTGATGATGTTGGATTCATACAGGATCAAATCGCGTTCAACCAACACTGGTGTGCGGTTATACGGATTCATAACTGCGAGGTCTTCCGGCTTATTCATCAGATCCACATCCAGAATCTGAAAGTCCATGCCCTTTTCATACAGCACAATACGGCAGCGGTGGCTAAACGGGCAGGTGGTGCCAGAGTACAGGGTCATCATGGTACGTACCTATTTTCTTATCAAAATTGTTGCGGGCCAGGCCGCGCAGGATGCACAGCCTCGGCCTTGTTGCAGCAGCGTCGCCGCGTTACTTGACGTCTTTCCAGTACTCGCGTTTGACGATCAATGCGGCGAAGAACGCAACGACAAGAAACAGCAGCACGAACACGCCCAGCTGTGTTCGCTTGACGGCCGCTGGCTCACCCATGAACGTCATGTAATTCACCAGATCACGCACATAACCATCGTAATCCTGTGGCGACAGCGTACCGGGGCGCTCCATCACCAGTTTCATGACCGGCTTGCCGTGCGATTCCCTCTCGCCAACCTGAACGCGCGCGCGCGAACCTTGCAAGTCATGCAACACGTGCGGCATGGCCGTGTTGGGAAACACATCGTTATTCCAGCCCGACGGCGACTTCGGGTCGATGTAGAACGAACGCAGGAAGGTGTACAACCAATCTGCCCCGCGCACCCGTGCGACCAAGGTCAGATCCGGCGGCAGCATTGCCAACCACGTCTTGGCATCTTTCGGGTCAAGGCTGGTGGTCATGTAATCGCTGAACTTGGTGTCTGGATTGAACATCAGGTTGGCTTTGATCTGCTCTTCGGTCAAACCGATTTGCGTCAAATGCCCCCAGCGCATGAACTGCGCGCTATGGCAATTCAGGCAATTGGTGACGAAACTGCGTGCGCCGCGTTGCAACGACATCTGATCATTCAAATTGACGTGTGCGCTATCGAGCGGCGCTTCGGCACCACCAACGGCGAGCGCACCACCGGCAGCAAATGCGCCGATTGAAATCGCGGCGGCGGCAAACAGGGAACGAATCTTGGTTTTCATTAGTGCGTAACCCTTTCTGGCTCCGGCAATTCACGGTCGATGCTGGTGTACCACGGCATCAACAGGAAAAATGCAAAATAGGTCGCCGTCAACACGCGCGCGACGAGCATGGCCGTGTCAACACCTCCAATAATCGGCAGCGCGTTGGGCACCTGTCCCCAGACCGTAGTCGACACCACGCCCAGATAGCCCAGCACCACGAAGCTGACCACGAAGGCCGCGAGGAACCACTTGTAGATCGGGCCACGGTAGCGAACTGAGCTCACCTTGCCGCGATCGAGCCACGGCAACGCGAACAAGATCATCGTCGCCGCGCCCATGACGGCAACGCCCCAAAACGTTGAGCCGAAGAACGACGGCACCGCGCGCAACATGGCGTAGAACGGCGTGAAGTACCAGACCGGTGCGATATGCGCGGGCGTTTGCAGCGGATCGGCCTGCACAAAATTCGGCTTCTCGAGAAAGTAGCCGCCCATTTCCGGCGCGAAGAAAACGATCGCGGAAAACAGCGCCAAGAACACCACAACGCCGAGTATGTCTTTGACCGTGTAATACGGGTGAAACGGGATGCCGTCCTTCGGTGTGCCGGTTTTCGGATCGATGTGCTTGTTGATCTCGACACCATCCGGATTGTTCGAGCCGACCTCGTGCAGCGCCATGATGTGCGCAGCGACTAATCCGAGCAACACCAGCGGCAAGGCCACCACGTGAAAGGCAAAAAAGCGATTAAGCGTCGCGTCACCGATGTTGTAGTCGCCGCGAATCCAGATTGCCAGATCCTCACCGATAAACGGCACCGCCGCGAACAGGTTGATGATCACCTGCGCCCCCCAGTACGACATCTGACCCCACGGCAACAGATAACCAAAGAACGCCTCAGCCATCAGCGCCAGATAAATCAGGCAACCGAAAATCCAGATGAGTTCGCGCGGCTTGCGGTACGAGCCATACATCAGCCCGCGCATCATGTGCAGATACACGACCAGAAATAACAGCGACGCGCCGGTGGAATGCATATAGCGAATCAACCAGCCCCACGGCACATCGCGCATGATGTATTCGACCGATGCAAACGCGGTCTTTGCGTCCGGCTTGTAGTGCATGGTCAAAAAGATACCGGTCACAATCTGCATCACCAGCATCAACATGGCGAGTGAGCCGAAGTAATACCAAAAGTTGAAATTCTTCGGTGCGTAATATTCAGACAGATGCTCTTTCCACAGCGACATCAACGGAAAGCGCGCATCCACCCAGACGATCACCTGCCCAACTGGGCCAGCAACGGGCGGAGCAATGGGTTGTTTGGTCATGGCCATATTACTTATGCTCCCTTGGCTTCAGCGTCGAGGACGATCATGTTGTCGCCTTCAAACCGATAGGCAGTGACTTCCAGATTCGTCGGCGCGGGCATGCCCTTGAATACGCGACCGGCCATATCGAATTTGGACTGGTGACACGGGCAAAAGAAACCGCCTGGCCAATCTGCACCGAGGTCGGCCGGTGCGATTTCTTTGCGAAACGTCGGTGAGCAACCAAGGTGGGTGCAAATACCGCGCACCACAAACACATCCGGCCGGATGGAGCGCGTGGCGTTTTTCGCATTGGCCGGCTGTCTCGATGCTTCCGATTTCGGGTCGGCGAGCAGCGCATCGTTTTTCGCCAGCTGCGCCACCATTTCCGGTGTGCGGCGAATAATCCAGTGCGGTGCGCCGCGGTATTCGACGGTCACCAGTTGTCCCGGCTCGATCTTGTCGATCGGATAGGCCACCGGGCCGCCGGCGGCTTTGGCGCGCTCGGAGGGGAACATGCTGCCGACAAACGGCACCGCGCTGCCGATTCCGGCAACGGCACCGACAACAGAACCGCCGATGACCAGCGTACGACGCGTTTTGGGGTCTACTTCATTCGGGACAATGGCACTCATGGGGGCTCGGGCTATCTAGTGTTTAGTTGCAGAAGTCCTGCTACATTCGAATCGTTTTGCATCCCACACGATGTCGTTGCAAATACGCGCAATAGCGGTGCTATTGCTGTGTTTTGCGCCTAATCCTGTGGGCGCAAAACGCTTCTCGCTGTTACACAGACTTCTGCAACTAGACACTAGGCTGCTGAAGGGAGTGAACCGAGGCAATGCCACACCACAACGCAAAGGTTAGCGGCAGAGCGCAAATTGGTTCGGTTGGACGCCGCGTATTTTAGTCTATTGGGGGGTGCGACTTAAAGCCCCCCGCCGCGTTTGAGTCGTGTTTTTGCTGGGAAACTCCTTGTTTTCATTGGTTTTTCTGATGCGAATCTATTTTTGCAGTGGCGTGGTTGACACCGTGGCGCGGCGAACATACAGTCGGTCAACAAGGTTCGCCGACAACGGCACCGCGGTTCACGAGGTCACACCGGGAGAGCAGATAGGCATGCTGCAAGAATTCAAGGATTTCGCCGTCAAGGGCAATGTCGTCGATTTGGCCATTGGCGTCATCATCGGTGCCGCCCTCGGCAAGATTGTCGGCTCGGTGGTCGATGATCTCATCATGCCGTTGGCGGGCTAGGTGCTGGGCAACATCAACTTCGCTGACATGTTTTGGGCGCTCAAAGAAATCCCGCCCGGCACGGCGATGACGCTAGAGGCCGTCAAGAAAGCGGGCGTGCCGGTGTTGCCTATGGTAACTTCATCACCATCTGCCTCAACTTCGCGATACTGGCCTTCATCATTTTCCTGATGGTCAAGCAAATTAATCGGCTCAAGGCGGAAGCGCCGGCCGCCGCGCCAGCGCCAACACCGGAACAAGTGGTGCTGCTGCGCGAAATCCGCGACGCTGTGAAAAAATAGCACCCTGCGCCGAAGGCCGCGCACAATGGCTGCACGGTGGTTCGGGCCGTGCGCCGTCATACCTTTGCCCCCTCGCTTGTCTAACTTCTACGCGGTACCAAAATGCGTCGCCTCTGGTTAATCTTTGCTGAATTCGTCACCGTCACGCTGGCGATTATCTTTGTCATCACGCTGGTTCGCCCGGACTGGAATCCGTGGCGCAATCAGATTGTCGAGATTCGTGAGTCAGGGGCGAGCGGCACATTGCTCAATGTCGCGGCGACCAGCGGTGTGCGCAGTTCCTACGCCGAGGCGGCAGCACGCGCCAAAGTCTCGGTGGTGAATGTCTCGACTTCGCGCGCCGTCGCGCGATCGAGGTCGCATCCGCTCGCCGGCGACCCGCTGTTCCGGCGTTTTTTTGGCGTGCCCGAAGACGGTGAAGAAGGACAAGGCGACGCTACCGACCAATCGAGCCTCGGCTCGGGCGTGATTGTCACCGCCGACGCAAAGGGTGGCTATGTATTAACTAACGATCACGTCGTCGCCAACGCGAAAGAAATCAAACTCTCATTAGGTGATGGCCGGGTGCTGGCCGCCAAGCTGGTCGGCACCGACCCGGACACGGATCTTGCGGTGTTGCGCGTCGAGGGTGTTGGTTTGAAGCCGGTGACCTTCGCCCAATCCGACAAAGCGCAAATCGGCGACGTGGTGCTCGCCATTGGCGACCCGTTCGGCCTCGGCCAAACCGTCACCATGGGTATCATCAGCGCACTCGGTCGCAATCGTCTGGGCGTCAACCGTTACGAGAATTTCATTCAAACCGACGCCGCCATCAACTTCGGCAATTCGGGCGGCGCGCTGGTTGATGTCAACGGTAATCTGCTCGGCATCAACAGCGTCATTTACTCGCGCACCGGCGGCTCGCTCGGCATCGGCTTTGCGATTCCGGTGTCGATGGCCAAGGACGTGATGGAGCAAATCATTCGCGATGGTGCCGTCACGCGTGGCTTCGTCGGCATTTCGCCGCAAGACGTGACGCCGGAGCTGGCCGAATCGTTGAACCTCGGCGCGGCGCGTGGCTCGATTGTGGCGAGCGTCAACCGCGGCAGTCCGGCCGAAAAAGGCGGCCTCAAAGCCGGAGACGTCATTACCAGCATCGACGGCAAACCGATACAGGACAGCGTCGCGGCGATGGCCGCGATTGCCGCACTCAAACCGGGCCAGACGGCAAATTTCAACGTGATTCGAAATCAGAAACCGCTAACGCTCGGCGTTGAAATCGGCAAACGTCCCAAACCGCAGCGCACCCGATAACCGCCGAGTACGCATCACGGGACGGGCAACATTGTCGGCCCCACCAGCAAGGGCTGGCGTGCGTAAGTCCATTGCAGCAACGCATCTTGCGCCGGCTGACTCAGAATGGCATTCGGATGATTGACCATCATGACGACCAGATACCGCTTGCCGTCGTTGGCCAGCACGTATCCGGCGATGGCGCGCACATCGTTGAGCATGCCGCTCTTCAGATGGGCGCTGCCCGCCGCAATATCGGTGCGCGCGCGGCGACGAAAAGTGCCGTCGATTCCGACAATCGACATCGATGACACAAATTCCGGCATCACCGTCGAATTGAATGCGGCGTCGAGCATCTGCGCGAGCGAGGTGGCGGATATACGTTCGAGTCTCGACAGTCCCGCGCCATTCTCGATCACCAGTTCCGCTGCGTGGATGTTTTTCTTGGCTAACCACGCCTTGACGATTTCCGTCGAGCGGGCGACGGTCGCGGGCTGTTTGTCGATTTCGGCCGACAGCGTGAGAAACAATTGGCGCGCCATCACGTTGTTGGAAAACTTATTGATATCGCGCACCACCTCGCTCAACGCCGGTGATTCGGCAGAGGCAATGAGTCGCGCAGAAGCCGGCGCGACGGCCAATCGCACGGCGCCGTTCCAAGTGCCGCCAAGGTCGCGCCACAGGTTGGCAAACACGCCACCGACAAAACGTGCGTGGTCCAGTAACGAAATGTTCCACGTGCTCTCGCCACAACTGCGCGGGTAATTGCCGCTGAAGGCGACACGAATGTCGGTCGGTGAGGCGTACTGCACATCGAGTTTTACGCGTTCGCGCCAATCACCACACGGCCCGTCGATTAAGCGCGTGCGATTGATGATGGCAAGCTGCGCCGGCTTTACGTCCGGCGAAATCGACACCGAACGATCATCGATCGATGGCGCAAACTGAAATCGCACCGTCTTGAAATTGACCAGCAACGCGTCGGGGCCGACGTTGTAGGCGCGCGTGGTTTCGCCGTCGAACTTGCCGACGTCAACGTCAACTTCGCCGAAAAAAGACTTATCCAGCATCACGTCGCCGATGATGTTTCGCAAGCCGCGCTCGCGCAACTGACGCAACAGCAACCAGAAACGCTCCACCGTGAGCTTAGGATCGCCCGAACCGCGCAGCACCAGATCGCCGTGAAGTGTGCCGCCGCGCAAGTCGCCCACCACCAACACATCGGTTTTCCACACATAGGCCGGGCCGAGCAACTCGAGCGCGGCATAGGTGGTCACCAGTTTCATGACCGACGCCGGATTCATGGCGCGATCTACGTTGTGCGCAACGAGCGTGTCCTTGCTGCCGACTTCTTTGACCAGCAACGCGACCGCCTCCGGCGCGACCTGTGCGCGCAGCAGCGCGTCGTGTATCGGTGCTGGCAGCGGGGTGCGCGGCGACGTGACAGATTGCGCGAATGCGGTCAACGCTACCAACCACCATAGCAACACGCGCACCGCAAAATAGATGCGTGACATCAGCTCACCACCGCATCGATGGCGGCGAGGGTCTGCGCCACTAGCCAGGCAAAATTTTCGTCCTCGATGATGTACGGTGGCATGAAGTAAACGCTATTGCCAATCGGACGCAGCAACACGCCGCGCGCAAGACCCGCGGCAAACAGGGCGCGCGCAACGTTTGCCACGTTCGCGTCAACGTCAAACGCCCAGATCATGCCCAAGTGCCGAAAATTGTGGATGCGCGGATGTGCAATCACGTCGGCCATCATCGCCGTGAAGCGCTGCGCCTTATCACGGTTGTCGGCAATCACATCATCGCTGGCAAAAATATCCAGCGTTGCCAACGCCGCACGGCACGCCAACGCCGAGCCGCTATACGAATGCGAATGCAAAAATCCGCGCGCGGTATCGTCGTCGTAGAACGCGGCGTAAATTTTGTCCGTCGTGAGGACGCACGATAACGGCAAATAGCCGCCGGTGATGCCCTTCGACAGGCACATGAAGTCGGGCTTGTCGTCTGCATGCGTGGAGACCTGATCCCACGCAAACATGCTGCCGGTGCGGCCAAAGCCGGTCATGATTTCATCATTGATGAGGTGCACGCCGTATTGACGACACAGCGACCGTGCCCGTTGCAAATAGCGCGGGTGGTACATCTTCATGCCCGCCGCGCCTTGCACCAACGGCTCGACGATGAAGGCGGCAATCTCACGGTGCTGCTCGGCGAGCAACGCGTGCAGCGCCGCCGCCGCCGCATCGGCAGCCGCTGCGTCATTCTGCGCAGGCGCAGGAACGCGTAAATTGTTATTCAGCAGCGGCGCGTAGGCATCGCGAAAAATCGCCACGTCCGTCACCGACAGTGCGCCCAGCGTCTCGCCGTGGTAACTGCCTTCGAGCGACACAAAGCGCGTCTTGGATGTCTTACCCAGATTGCGCCAGTAGTGAAAACTCATCTTCAGCGCAATCTCAACCGCTGAGGCACCGTCGCTGCCAAAAAAAGCGTGCCCCAGCCCGGTCAGTTTGCCGAGTCGCTCCGCGAGTTGCACCGCAGGCTCATGCGTGAAGCCGGCCAGCATGGCGTGTTCGAGTGTGTCGAGTTGATCCTTCAGCGCCGCATTGATGCGCGGATTGGCGTGACCGAACAAATTTACCCACCAACTCGACACCGCATCGAGATAGCGTCGGCCTTCGAAATCGGTCAGCCACACGCCGCTGGCCGAGGCAATCGGCACTAACGGAAACTGTTCGTGGTGCTTCATCTGCGTGCACGGATGCCACACGCTGGCCAATGAACGCCGCACCAGAGCGGCGTTGGCGAGAGGGTCGGAAGGGGGCGGCTTCGGGGTGGGCGACATGGCGAAGCGAATCTACCACACCGTGAACTTCGGACTTGCATCCAGCACGCGGCAAAAAATGAAACTCGCCGATTGGTGCGCACCTCCAGCACAAAATGGCTGAAACAGCGCGTGGTTGCTGGTTTTTTGACAATGGAAACATCTACTGGTCAGGCGACTAAGTATTGCTGGCGCATGCAATGCATCCCCCTCTCCCTCGATCCCTCTCCCGCAAGGGGAGAGGGAAGTCGCGCGGTGGCGGTGACCTCGATCTTTCTCCCGCCATGGCAGCGGGAAGACGTGCGCTGGCAGCGACCTAGATCTTTCTCCCGCAAGGGGAGAGGGACGTATCGGCACCGCCCCGTCACAGGCAAGCGCGGCGAGTGGCACTTTGCGGAAGCGATTGCTAGCAACACGCGCGACGAATCATTTGCTTGAATGACGCCAGCAGCAAAAAACTGCGCCGCGAACAACGCGCTTTTCATGTCACTGTCAACGGTCATCCTCACTTATTGTTTTACCAACGATGGAGGATTCTGCACATGGGAACACCGTTACTCGAACTCGTTGAATCGCAAATGATCGCCAACCGATTGCCGCTGGTCGCGGTGAGTTTGGCCGCCGTACCGCACACCAACACACCGACCGTGCTGACGCTGCACTGGCATGGCTTTGTCGAAATTCGACTCGCCGATGGTGGTGACGCGGTCAGCTACCAATCGGTGCCGTCGAGCGCGTTGCAGGTCAACACTCGCTGGGGCCGATTTGACGATATTGAACTTGATGCGCTCGAAACCGCGTGGGAATTGGGCGCGTGGAATCTCGAGCGACTCGAAGCCAAACCGTTTGGGCGCGTCGGTGCCGACGTGTTTGAAACCAATGTCCGCATGGCCGCCTTTGGTGCCTCGCCGATTGAAATCGACGGTGCGTCGCCGTTTGTCGCCGACGTGCCAGACGCAAACGACTTGATCGAGACTGCCCGTCGCGAGGGCTACGTGCAGTGGCTGTTTCGTCCGGTGCGCGGCGGCATGTGGCGTGACCTCGCCGACGACGACACGCTCGAGGCAGGAGGCTATCGCAATCCGAGTTGCCCGCTGGCGGCGACGCCGTTGCTGGAACCCCACCGGCTGCGAGCGCCACGCCGCGTCGTCTATTCGTTTGGCCGCAGCCACAAACTGGTGCAATAGCCGGTGTTACTGTTTGCGCTCGCCTAGTCGGGCGAGTGTTGCCTCGACCATATACGGCAGCGCCGACGCCGGATAGGGTGCGACGCTGCTGACATTGATTTCGCACAGCACGTAGGTGTCGCGGCCTGCGTCGTCTTTCGCGCCAAGCAGAAAATCGCAATCCCAGATAATCGGTAGCTGCGTGGTTTCAATGGCCAACAATTTTTGCGCCGCGCGCACCCATTCGTGTTCGACTTTTTGTTTGAGCGCCTGAAATTGCGGCGTGTCGGGCGGATGATACAAGCGCGGCCCTGGCGTCGGCGCGTCAGTCGGTGCGCCGCCTGACGGCGTGGGAAACAGCGCGTTGATGGCCTGATGGCCAAATCCGGCGACCTTGTCGTGCACCAAATAGCAACGCGTAATGCCCTCGGTGAGTCGTGCCTGATACGGCTGATCAATCATCATGCCGCCAGCAGCAAAGTACGCTGTGCAGCGGCTGAAAAATTCCGCCAGCGAAATTTTTTCTTCGACACTGCCGCGTTTGGCGTGACGCACGCGCACCACCGCGTCCGCATGCAGCGGCGCGTCGCTGGCGTCGTGTTGTACCTTCCACACACCAATGCCGTCATTGCCGCGATGTTGTTTGAGCACCCGCGCCGCGCCGCTGGCAAGTCGGCTCGGCAACTGTTGCCGCAGCGCGTCGATGCTGCGATAGCAGTGCGTGTCGCCACCCCAACCGATATCGCGCGTCTGATACAGCACTTCTTTGGTGCCCAACGTCAAAATCACATCCGGGTGTGCGCTGACAAAAATTCCCGCCGCTGCCGCGTCACGCAGCATCGCGTCGAGCACAACTCTGCCGCACTCAGTGTTGAGCGGGTTGACCCACACCAACACACCGTCCACGCGCAGGAGTTGATCGCGCACTTCAGCGCAAAAGTCGTCGTGATAAACGGCCGGCTCGGCGTCGACTCCCGCTGCGGCGAAGGCGGCGAACAGTGCGGCGAAACGATTGTTGTCCACAGTGGCAACCCGCCGCGCCGCGCGATCACCCGGATAGAGAATCGCAAGGCGGCGTCTCGTGGGTGGCGTCATGTCATTGTCCCGTCTGTTCGCATCACATTGGCATGCGCGCATGTTACAACGCAGGCGACGTCAATTCTTGGCGGTGAGCGCCGCCTTGATCACCGCGAGAAACTCGGTATGGTGATACGGCTTGGCGATGTAGTTGTCGGCGCCTGCCCCACGCTTCAAGCAGCTCATCACCGACGACGCGACTAAGCGTCTTTCGGAAGCGATTCCTACAAAGCGCTTAGAGGCTCTCGTGGATACGGAGGTTGGCGCATTCCGCGAACGGCTCTATCCCCCACTCACCACGCTGGGGTTATTCATCGAGCAATCGCTGAGCGCAGACGGTGCCTGCCAAGACGCCGTCGCGCGGTACCTGAGCGCACGCACCACGCGAGAACAAGCGCCATGTAGTCTCAATACCGACCCCTACTGCAAGGCGCGCCCACGTTCAGACTCATACCATGTTGGAAAAGACTACAGGTATTCGGCCGCCGCGTTGCTTGTTACCATGCAACTCCTTTTGACCGTTTTACTGTCCCAATGTCCCGTCCTTTAAAAAACATCGCAGGCTTCGTACTTTTAATTCTCCTGATTTCCGCTGTCTGGTACTTAAGGGGTAACAGCGTTTTCCGCTTCCCGAGCTTATCCGGACCAGCAGAGGCAAGCCTGGTTTTGCCTGAAACGCCAACCTCTCCACGCGATTTTGCAGGCGGCACGTCCAGCCGCATGGCAATTTTATTGACTGACCGCAATTCAAGCTGGCTCGGTCTGGTGCAAGGGCTGAAAACCTTTGGTATTCCGTTCACACTGACAGAGGACTACCGCGAAGCCCTCAGGCACAAGGTAGTGATGGTTTATCCTGTCATTTCCGGCAAAACCATGACTGCGCAAGCGCTATCGGCATTGGCTGACTTCCCTCAGCAGGGAGGAACGCTGATCGGGACCAATGTTCTCGGTGGGGGTCTCAACAAACTGTTTGGTTTTTCAGAAGCTGTTTCATCGATGACGCATACCCAGTTGCGCTTCGGACCGGAAAATCCTTTCGTCAAGCAGTTTTTGGGAACTTCCGAACACACCACCACCTTCGGTAGTGAGGCGCAGCCACGCGGCTCTTACGCTTACGCCAATCCGACGGGCAAGGTGCTGGCGAAGTATGAAGACGGCACGGCAGCGCTCATCCGTCAGGACACGGGCAAGGGACACGCCTATGCACTAGGCTTGGACATTGGAGCATTTGCGTTGCTGGGCTACAACAACCGCCAGGAAGGGGTGAATAAAACTTATGTCAACACTTTTGAGCCCGGGCTGGATGCGCTGTTTCTGCTGCTGCGGGACATCTACCTCCAGCATGAACCCGATGCCGTTCTGCTGGGAACCGTGCCGGACGGCAAGCGCCTCTCCATCCTCCTGACGCACGACATTGATTTCACGCGCTCGGTGAACAACTCCCTGACTTACGCGCACTACCAGAAGTCGCAAGGCGTCAGTGGCACCTATTTCATCCAGACCAAATATGTCCGGGACTGGAATGACGATGTGTTCTACAACACCGAAGGCGCCGCCAAGGTCAAGCAGCTGTCAGACATGGGCATGGAAGTGGCCAGTCATTCGGTAGCCCACTCCAAGGTCTTCAGCAAAATACCACTCGGAAATGGCCAGGAAAGCTATCCGGCTTATGAGCCTTTCGTCAAAAGCAATACAGAAACCCGCAATGCCACCGTGCTGGGCGAGCTGCGCATCAGCCGTTACCTTCTGGAGGCCACGATACCCGGCCTGGCGGTGAAAAGCTTTCGCCCCGGCCATCTGGAAAACCCGGAAACACTGCCGCAGGCCCTGGAAGCGACCGGCTATCGCTTCAGTTCATCCACCACCGCCAACAACGCGCTGACGCACCTGCCTTTTCGGCTGAACTACAACCGCCGATCGCTTGATGAAACCGGCATTTTCGAGTTCCCGATCACTATTGAAGACGAAGCCGAGCCCCTCATGGGCAACCGGCTGCCGCAGGCGCTGGAGATTGCCGAAAAGATACAGCGTTATGGCGGCCTGTTCGTTGTCCTGACGCATCCCAACATTCTTGACCACAAGCTCGATTTCACCCGGGGTCTGGTCGAAAAAATGAAACCGACCGCCTGGTTCGGCACGCTGGCTAATTTCGGCCAATGGTGGGCCGCGCGAGACCAGGTCAGCGCCGATGTGAATACCGTCAACGGCCTCAAGACCATCAGCCTGAAGGCACCTGAATCCATCGCCGGCTTGAGCCTGCAAGTTCCGACAGGCTGGCGCCTGACTGCAAGCCTGCCTGCGGAGGCAGCGCCCGTGCAGTCCGGACAGCAAGTGTTGCTGCCAGACTTCAAGGGCGAAGTGAAGTTGCAGTTTTCCTATTGACGTTTCCAGCTAAATTCATGTCTTACGAAGGAAAAAGGAAATAGGGTCAGACACCATTTTCTCTGGAATTTGGTCGCGACGATACAAGCTCAAGCCAACGCCCCCTTCAAAAACCCCCGCATATCCGCTGCCATCTTGCTCAGCGAGGGTGCGTGCACGTACATCATGTGCCCCGCCTCGTAGTGCCGATGGGGTCACCGATGGGGTCACCGATGGGGTCACATCTTGTATTATCATATTTACTTTTTAGCATTGACAATGCGGCTCACCGTTGCGTAGTGCAATCCCACTGCGCGCCCGATTTCGGCCAAGGTGTAAGCATGCTCCAGATAGGCGCTCGTCATGGCGTGGTTGCGCGCTTCCTTGGAATCGACGCCGACCAATAGCTTCTTGAGCGAGGGGCGGTGAACCCGGCGTCGCCGTTTGGAAATTCCCACCACGGTCCCGCTCGCCACGAGCTTAGCAGCCATTTTCGCGACGAAGGCGTCGCCACCCAGCAGCACCTGCCCTTTCAAGTTTTCCCAAGGCGAAGCTTGTCCTATCCCGGCCTGAACGAATGCCGCATAACGCTGGCGAGCCACGAGCCGGGTCTTGGCAAACTGGCCAAGCAACCAGTCGATGCGGACGATGTTGAGGCCGGGCGGGCGGGGATTGAGTCCCACCGTCGCGCGGTAGCTGCTCCAAGCATAGCGTTCTGGCACCTTGACCATCTTCGCGCGCACGGGATTGAGGACGACATAGCGCGCCAGTTCGAGCAGATAGCGGGCACGTTCCACCAGGATGGCTTTAAAACGCCCCTGGAACAGGTGGCCGACCTTGCCGTGACGACGGTTGAACCCCTGGGTATAGACACCGTTCAACTGGCGCATGCCGCGCGAGAGGTTTGGCGTGGGGGTTTCGATCATCAGGTGAAAATGATTGCCCATCAGGCAATAGGCATGGCAGATCCAGCCGAAGCGCTCAATCACCCAGGCCAATGTGGAGAGAAAGACTTCCCTGTCTTCATCATCCTGAAAAACCTTTTGTCGCGCATTGCCGCGCGATGTAACGTGGTAAATCGCGCCGGGAAATTCAATACGGAGGGGACGGGTCATGGCGATTAGTTTACCGCAAGAATCTTATATTACAAGATGTGACCCCTTTCCTTTTGTACAGCTAACGCTAAGTTAAGGGGCACCGCGCTTTTGCGGCGTCCCGCTCAATTGTGGTGTTAGGCATCGCCATCACGCCTCGTACTTGGCCAGTTTGTCGGCTAACGCCCCCTTAAGGCGCTTCACACTGTTTTGTACGGCTTCACGATTCTTAAATTTCTGTATCGAAGCCAAGGTGAAGCGTTTCTTTTCAAGCTCCGTTGTAATGGCTTGCACTTCGGCCAATAGAATGTGGTAGCGGTTAGCCGTGTCGAGGTACTTTTCGCACTGCTTCTCATACTCGTCAATCATGTCTTTCTTGGGTCCGTTCAATGCGCCGCCAGATATTGCATGTCTCACTGCGCCGCCAAGATCGTCCTTAAAGAAAGCGGAGGTGGTACCCACAAAGGCAAACAACAGCTGTTGAACACTCCAGAACACCTGATCTCCTACTAGGGTGCCGATTCGATAGTTTGGTCGCACGCGGAATTGAGACATCTCGACGTCTAGCCATCCAGTGTCGAGCAACTCCTTTCGCATCGCAGTGTCCATTTCACGGTAGTGCTTGAGGACGTTAAGGCTATGCTGCCAATTGTTCTTGAATACACCGAGTGCATGTTCGACATCGGCTGCGAAGGCGTCTAACCCTTCATCAAGATACCGCCTTCTTACCAGCTCGTACTCCCGCTGAAGGTGGTACGCCCGTAGACCCAACAGGTATGCCACAAACGCCGCGCCGAGTGGTGCCACACCCGCTCCGATATCCTTTAGAAACTCGTACATATCTTCTGACTCGTGCGACGCCTAACGTCAAAATTAACCGGCTGGCGCGACTTTATCGCGCCAGTCCGGGTTGAATGAAAAGTTAGGCATTTATTTCGACCCTGGCCCCTTTAGCTCTCGCAACGTGGAGATTTTGTCCGCAATATGTTTCGGAAGCAGATTTTTCATTCTCCATCGCTGCGGTTCACTTGGCTTGTCGCGTCTATGGAAGCGATAAGGTGCGCCATCGCTCGATTCTGCGTTGCTATTTCACCCATTATGAGGTGCCTGTGTGAATGCTGATTGAAATGCAACCCTGACAGAAAGAACACCGCCGCAAGTATCGGATACGAATAGGACAAGGCCGCGAGGCCAACCAGATACAGCACAATCGCTGCTACGAGCGTTCCCATTGCCCTGTTGATGTGTACTGACTCTGCATGCAAGGTTGATTTGTCGAAATTACTGAGTATTTCGTTGGTCGAATAGGACGTAAACATTTGGCCTCCTTTTGCGGTTCCCTGCCCAACTATATTTAGGGAGCACCAAGTCTCCCGAACATTCCGCGCTGCTCCCTATCATTCCACCGTTCCGAGGAGAAAACGCTTTTCGATCAACGGCTTGAATCATCCCATGCTGCATAACGCCCCCACTAACAAATTCACGTTTTCCGGCACTAGTTTCGCCAGTCTACGGCGTTGGCGCGGGACTACAAGCGTTGCGCTGTTGAAAAATCAACGATTCCAACATCAAAAATGTTGGATATCACCCCGGCGGTAGGTCAGGCAAACGGCAGCATCGTTTGCCCAACTTCTTCTTTCATTCGTCGCCCATGTTGGGCAGATGAAGCTTGCCCTACCGACCGCTTAATGCAGTGTCGCCTTCGGATATGCTGGTGTGTTGTCCGGCTTGACGCCAAGTGCCAGCAGTGCGCCCAGCAGCGCCACAAAACTTCCCTCTCCGCGCGTCCAATCATTCAGCGCTTTGCCCACCGCAAGTTTGCCGACAGTCGCGGTTGATCGCTTGTAAACACCGGCTGCAAATTTGTTGGCTTCCCCCATCGTCGGATAGGTGTGAATGGTGCCGAGAATTCCTTCGAGGCCGAAGCCGTGTTTCATCGCGGCGACGAATTCGATGAGTAGATCACCCGCGTGCTCGCCGACGATGGTGGCACCGAGAATTTTGTCCGACCCCTTCGGCGTGATGACTTTGACGAACCCCTGCGCTTCGCCGTCGGCAATGGCGCGGTCAAGGTCGTCGATACCGTAGACGTGTACGTCAAATTCGATACCTTTCTCCTTGGCCTCAAGCTCGTTCAACCCGACGCGCGCGACTTCGGGGTCGGTGAACGTCGCCCACGGCACCACCGAGTAGTCGACTTTGAATTTCTTGAATTTGCCGAACAGCGCATTGACCGCGCAGTACCACGCCATGTGCGATGCGGTGTGCGTGAACTGGTACGGCCCCGCGACGTCGCCACAAGCAAAGATGTTTGGGTAAATCGTTTCAAGGTACTCGTTGGTTTCAACGACTTTCGTGGCGGGAATGCCGAGTTCTTCTAGGCCGTAGCCGCTGGTGTTGGCGATGCGCCCGACCGCACAGAGGATTTCGTCGAACGCGATGCGTTTGTGGCCCGATGCACCGTCGTGTTCGACCACCAGATATTTCTGGCCTTGTTCGACCACGACGCGCAGCGCTTTGTGATTGACCAGCACCGATACCCCCTCGGCCTCGAATTTTTTCTTGATGAGCGCCGAGACTTCAGGGTCTTCGCGCAGCATCAGGCGCGGCAACATTTCCACTTGCGTCACGTTCGATCCAAAGCGCGCAAAGCACTGCGTTAATTCGCAACCAATCGGCCCGCCGCCGAGCACGATCAGGCGCTTGGGCAGTTTGCGAATATTCCAGATGTTGTCCGAGGTGAGTGGGTGGCATTCGGCCAAGCCCGGAATCGGTGGCACGAATGGTCGCGCGCCAGCGGCGATGACGATGTTTTTGGTCGTCAGGCGCTGGTGGCGGCCGTCAGCGTTGGTGATCTCGACTTCCCACGGCGTCACGATGCGCGCCGCACCTTGCACACAGTCAACACCCAGACTGCTGTAGCGTTCGACTGAATCGTGTGGCTCAATCGCGGCGATGATTTTGGTCACGCGCTCCATCACCTCGGCGAAGTCCCATTGCGCGGACGCGGAGGCAAATCCGAATTCCTTGGCGCGCGAAATGTGATGCAACAATTTGGCTGATCGGATCAGCGCCTTGGACGGCACGCAGCCGGTATTCAGGCAATCGCCGCCCATCTTGTGTTTCTCGACCAGCGTGACCTTCGCTTTCACGGCCGCTGCGATGTAGCTGGTCACGAGTCCTGCGGATCCGGCACCAATGACGATGACATTACGATCAAATTTGGCCGGCTTCTGGTCGACCCAGCGCGCATAGACACGACGTGCCTTGATGCTGTCGATCACTTTTTTGGCACCCAATGGAAACACGCCAAGTAAGACGAATGCACCGATGAGTTCCGGTGTGAGGATGCCCTTGAGCGATGTCACGTTCGCCAGCGCCGTGCCGGCGTTCACGTACACGATGGTGCCGACCAACATGCCGACCTGCGACACCCAAAAAAAGGTCCAGGTCTTCATGCGCGTGAGGCCCATCACCACGTTGATGATGAAAAACGGGAAGGCTGGCACCAGACGCAGGGTAAAAAGATAAAGCGCACCTTCGTTATCGACGCCCGCATTAATCGCTTTCAGCTTGTCTCTAAATCGGGACTGAATGGTGTCTCGCAGCAAGAAGCGCGCGACCAGGAACGCCAGTGTTGCGCCGATGGTCGATGCCATCGAGACCAGCACCACACCGACCAACAGCCCAAACAAGGCACCCGCCACCAAGGTCATGATCGCCGCACCGGGCAGCGACAACGCCGTCACGGTGATGTAAATGCCAACAAAAATGGCGGCGGTCCGCCACGGGTGCGCGAGGTATTGTTCGTTGATCCATGCTTGCTGGCTTTTCACATAATCCAAATTCGCAAATCGGGCGAAATCGAAATACCAGAATGCGATCAAGGCGGCGATCAAGACGATCAGAACCAGCGCTTTATGTTTTTTCATGGTGACTCCAAAAGAGGCCAATGCATCGCATCACGCTCACCGCGGCAACGGTGGCATTGAGTTTATCGGGCGAGGCGGTCGTGCGTGCAGCTAAATCGTGTGGCCACCGATTACGCACAAACGGACGGCGCGCGCACCAGTCCCAACGCGTGTGGCGGCGCGTAAGCGGGCCCATTGCTGATGCGCGAAAAATAGGAGACGTACGCCGCTGAGCCTGGCGGCCATTGTTTGAGAAAGAACTGGCGAAATGCGTCACTATCGTAATGCACCGGTAACGCGTCAACGTAGAGACCATCGATGCAATCACCGTATTGGCTACTGCCATCGAGCGCGGCGTGCACCGACAAGCGCGTGACAAGGCCGTACGACGTGCCGCCGAAATTCGGCATGCCCGCTGCGCCGTTGTTGATGATGAAGCGCCTTGTGGCACTCGCGGCAAAACGGCGAAAGGTCGGCAGACAGGTGTGGCTCGACGCGAATCCGGCCAGCGACGCGTCACGGCACGCTTGCAGCAGCCACTCGACATTGGACGATTCGTGCAAGCTGTCGTGGGCAAAGCGCCAGCCGGCGAGCGATTCGGCATCACCGTGCACGATGCCGACGCGGTGATCGCCGATTTGCGCGACCAGATGCATCGGCAGCGCCGCGAGTTTTGCGACATCCGCCGGGGACTGCCGCGCAACTTCGCGCAGCGTGCGCATGATGGTGTTCGAACGATCAACATCGGCCTCATCCACATAGTCGGGATAGGCGCAGCCGCATCCGGCGGCGTCAGCATCCGCTGCCAGCTCGGTCTCGACGTTGCCGCGCAGCGCCACATGCGACAGCACCTCGCGATTGATGGCCGTGAACGTAGGCAGGTCGGTGTCGAACCAGTGAAAGTCGCCGTTGAACACGAGTTTCGGCGCAATCGACTCGCGCGATGCGAGCGCCACCATGGCGTCGAGCGCAGGCAGATTGCCGTACAGACCGCCGATGACATAGACCGTTTCGGCAACCAAATCGGCTGCGCGCGCGAACACGGTCGGTGCGTAGCGATAGTGGAGTGGACAGGAACGACCGGGAGCCATACAAGCGTGTGCGAAAAAGTAAACTCGTTATTTGGCGGGCACTTTCAGCACAAAATGCCAGAAAGTGCCCGCCGATAAAGGACTTTGGTGAATTATTCCGCCGCCATTTGCGCGGTGGACGTCTGATCGTCCCGCGTCAACGCACCACCGCAACTCGATCCTTGACCTGCCGTGCAGCCGTAGCAATGGTCTTTGACGACAATCGGATTGCCGCGTAAATCCACATCCATCAAATCGCGCAGGAGGGATTTGATGGCCGCACCGTGTTGCAACGGCAAACCGAGCATCTGATTGAAGTCGCAATCGTAAACGTAGCCCTGGTGGTCGACCGAGATGAGGGAGCGACACATCACATTCGCCAAATTGTGCTGCTGAAAATTAGCCACCAGCAAATCCATGTAACCGTTAAATTCGCCTTTGGAAATCAGCGTCGACCCAAAGCGCTGAATCGGCATATTGGTGATGGTGAATAGCTGATTGAATACCACGCCAAAATTTTGCAGCAGCAAGCGGTGATAGTCGGCTTCGAGCGCTTCCTGCGGCGGCGGCAACTTCGCGCCCTGCGGGTTGTAGACTAGATTCAGTGTGAGGCCGCTGTTGGGTTGGCCATAGCCGAGGGCGTTGAGTTGCCGAAGGCTCGCGATAGAGACCTCGAACACGCCTTCACCGCGCTGCTTGTCAACATTCTCCTGCGAGTAACAAGGCAGTGAGGCCGACACTTCCACCTGTTGCGCGGCGAGAAATTCGGCGAGCGTTTCAAATCCTGGCTCCCGCAAAATGGTCAGATTGCAGCGATCGATCACGCGCACATTCATGGCGCGCGCCGCGATGACCAAACGGCGGAAGTGATCGTTCAATTCAGGTGCGCCGCCGGTCAGATCCAGCGTGGCGACGTTCGATGCGCGTATAAACGTGATCACTTCGTCGATGGTTTCGCTCGACATCATTTCGGTGCGATCTGGGCTCGCGTTGACGTGACAATGAAAGCACGCCTGATTGCACTTGTAGCCCAGATTCACCTGTAGCGTCTCAAGTGCGTTGCGGCGGATATGCGGAAAGCCGCGCGACTTCATGAGGTGCAATGTTTGGTGCATGACGTTTCCGAAAATACGTGGACAGGACGATCCGAGTCTACCCAATACGTCGACGCAGCGTGACTGGATGCTTTCGCGAGGTCAATTAAGGTGTGCGCTTGATGGCGGCCAACACCTTGCCGATGAAGTCGTTGAGCGGGGTGCCGTTGGCGATCCAGCGCACCACAATCATCAGATCATTTTCATGATCAATGTAGATGATGTTCTGGCCATTGCCGCGAAATGTAATGCTCGATTCAGGGGTGGCAGGCAGCGCCTTTTTGCCGAGATTCAGATACCAGTTGGCATAGCCATACTCGGCGTTAGGCGTCCCAGACGCACGCGATTGCGCGATCCATGCAGGCGCGATCAATTGACGGCCTTTCCATTCACCATTGCGCAGATACAGATAGCCAAAACGTGCCATATCCCATGCATTGATGAACATGCCGCCGCCCCAGTGACCGCCACCGGACACCGACTGCACGCGGCGGCCATCGAGTTCGATCCATGAATTGTCATAGCCGTGCCAGCGCCATGTGCTGGACGCGCCGATTGGTTCCATGATGTGCTCGCGTAGCACGTCGGGGAGTGGTCGCCGCCACACCTGCAGCGTGGCCAGCGCCAGTACGTTGATGCGCACATCGTTGTATTTGAAGTGTGTCCCCGGCGTGTAGAGTTTGCGCTTGTCCCAGTCGTCGCGTTTGCCCACGGGTCGATCCGCCCAGTCGGGTTTGCCCCACAACGTGCCCTGCCAATCGCTGGTCTGGCGCAACAGGTGATCCCACGTGATGGGTTGGTTGTGCGGCGCGTCGAACAGCGTGACCTCCGGCGGCATGTAGGACGCGACCCGGTCGTTGACGTCACCAATCAATCTCTGCTGCCACGCCAACCCCACCACGGCGCTCAAAAAACTTTTGGTGATGCTATGCGACATATCGACGCTGGCCGTATCGCCCCACTCCGCCACCACGTAGCCGTT
This sequence comes from Usitatibacteraceae bacterium, assembly GCA_038901695.1. GTDB lineage: Bacteria > Pseudomonadota > Gammaproteobacteria > Burkholderiales > Usitatibacteraceae > UKL13-2. Next base: position 2,542 of record JBCKPN010000023.1, on the reverse strand, counting down.
TTTGATGATGAGGCCGTTGATCGGCACCCGCGTTTTCATCGGCCCGATAATGCCGCCGAAGCCAGGCTCGTTCGAACCGAATGACTTTGCCCACGCCTGCACCTGATCTTTCGGCGCTGGATTGTCCTGTGCGGCGACAAAACGCAACGCGGCCTCGAGCGCGGTCGCGTCCATGCCGGACTGCTGTGGCGTACGCCGCTGCCAGTCGAAGCGTTCCGGAAAATAGGTGGGCGCGGACGATTGTGCAAGTGTGCTGCCGACGCTGCACAGCAAGACAACGACTGTCGATCGCAAAAATCGCATGGCTAACCTCGCAACATCAGGTCAGCGCCTTGATCGCCTTAACGACATGATCCGCCGTAATGCCGAAATGCTTGTACAACGCAGAAGCCGGTGCCGATTCGCCGAACGTATCGATACCGACCACGGCACCATCGAAGCCGACATACTTGCGCCAGTAATCCGTGACGCCCGCTTCAACGGCCACACGCGGCACATTCTTTGGCAGCACCTCTGCACGATATGCTGCGTCCTGTTGATCGAACACGTAGGTCGATGGCATCGACACCACCCGCACGTGAATGCCGTCCGCCGCCAACGTTTTTTGCGCGTCCATGGCCAACGCAACTTCGGTGCCAGTGGCGATCAGCACCGCCTTGAGCGCGCCGCCCTCTTTGGACAGCACGTAGCCACCGCGACCGACATTGGCCAGCGTTGCCGCATCGCGTTTCTGAAACGCTGAATTCTGACGCGAAAAAATCAGACAAGTCGGGCCGGTATTGCGCGCTAAGGCGTGACGCCACGCCACCGCAGCTTCGACGGTATCGCACGGGCGCCATAAATCCATATTCGGAATCAGGCGTAGGCAAGCGACGTGTTCGACCGACTGGTGGGTCGGGCCGTCTTCGCCGAGACCGATGGAGTCGTGCGTGAACACGGCGATGTGGCGAATTTTCATCAACGCGGCCATGCGCAGCGCGTTGCGCGAGTAGTCGCTGAAGGTCAAAAACGTGCCGTGGTAGGGAATGAATCCGCCGTGCAAGGTCAAGCCGTTGGCAATGGCGGTCATGCCAAATTCGCGCACGCCGAAGTTGATGTAGTTGCCGCCGAGGGTTGCACTCAGCGCTTTGCTGCCACTCCAGTTGGTGAACACCGAGCCTGTCAAATCCGCTGAGCCACCGATCATCTCGGGCATGGTTTGCGCGAAGGCCTCGATGGCGAATTGCGACGCCTTGCGGGTAGCGACGGTTTCGGCTTTTTCGACGGACTTGGCGATCAGTGCATCCGCCGTCGCCGTAAAATTCGCGGGCAATTCACCGCGCATGCGACGTTGAAATTCACTCGCGAGTAGTGGTTCGGCTTGGGTATACGCGGCGAACAACGCATTCCACTGCGCTTCCAGAGCGGCACCCTTGTGTGTGGCGTCCCACGCGTCGTAGATGTCTTGCGGAATGTCGAACGGGGCGTGCGTCCAACCAATTGCCTCGCGCGTGGCGGCGACTTCTTTTTCGCCGAGCGCCGCACCGTGTACTTTGTCGCTCCCCGCCATATTCGGCGAACCCTTGCCGATCACGGTTTTGCAGCAGATCAGGGTTGGTTTGGCTTGCTGCTCTTTAGCATCCACAATGGCCGCGTGAATTTGCATCGGGTTGTGGCCGTCAACATTCGGAATCACATGCCAGCCGTACGATGCAAACCGCATCGGCGTGTTGTCCTTGAACCAGCCGTCCACCTTGCCGTCAATCGAGATGCCGTTGTCGTCGTAGAACACAATCAGTTTGCCGAGGCTCTGCATGCCGGCGAGTGATGCAACTTCGTGCGAAATTCCTTCCATCATGCAGCCGTCACCCGCAAACACGTAGGTGTAGTGATCGACAATATTGTGACCACCGCGATTGAAGGTGCGCGCCAGTTCACGTTCGGCAAGTGCCATGCCGACGGCGTTGGCCAAGCCTTGGCCAAGCGGTCCGGTGGTCGTTTCCACACCGGGCGTGACGCCGACTTCCGGGTGGCCAGGCGTTTTGGAATGCAGTTGCCGAAACGCCTTGATGTCGTCCATCGATAGCGCGTAGCCGGTCAGGTGCAACAGCGAATACATCAGCATCGAGCCGTGGCCGTTAGACAACACAAAACGATCGCGATTCGCCCAGTGCGGATTTTTCGGGTTGTGGGAGAGATGGTGACGCCACAGCACTTCAGCGATTTCGGCCATCCCCATCGGGGCACCCGGATGTCCCGAATTGGCTTTTTGCACGGCATCCATCGACAGCGCACGAATGGCGTTAGTGATATCGCTACGAGAGGCTTGGGTCATGTTGGTTGGGTACTCGCATAGAATGGCCGTGACGTAAGGATTCTGGTCTCCGGTGACTAATCATAATTAGTCCTAGCTGGCCAGTTTCCTTCAAAGGGTAATTACAGTGCTGTGATGCGATGTCGGCAAGCATTTTGACACCCGTTCGGGGAACGACCAGAACACCCAGGCAGGGAGGTATTTTGAAAGACAGGAATTCCGGAACTCGGAGTAAGTCGGGGGGTAGCG
>JBCKPN010000022.1:0-24457 GCA_038901695.1 Usitatibacteraceae bacterium | reverse complement strand
TCTTTTGTTCGCGCAACGAGTGGCGCGTAATCAGCGTTGACGTTGCTTCGGCGTCATCGAGCGCACCAATCACTGCGGTCATTGCTTCGTTGAGCTGCTGTGGCGCGACGGGCTGGCGCAGATAGGCGCTGATGCCGTTTTCGCGGCAGGTGATAGCATCGCCCGGTTTGCCGTCGTGCGCGAGCATGATAATCGCCGTTTGCCGAAGTGCTTCGTGCTGCTTAATGCGAAACGCGAGAAGAAAACCATCCTGCGCCGCCAGCGTATTGGCGGTGATCACCAATGGTATCGGGTTGTCCTCCTTGGCCTGTCGGATCAACAACTCAAGCGCCACGTTGGCGTTATCAGCCTCGCGTGGGGTCATGCGCCAGCTCTTGGCCATCTCGGCGAGTTGCTTGCGCTCTTCGGTATCGGTGCTGACAATGAGTACCGGAAGCGCCGCCAGTGTGACAAACGTGGGTCGTGGCTTGTGTAGTTTGGCGTCGTCGAACGGAAACGCGGCCGTGAATTGATAGCTGGTGCCGTGCTTACGTTCGCTGATATCAAGACGTGTGTCGGATTTTCTGGTCGCGCTGTCAATGTCGTCGACCAGGGCACGCACAATGTGCCGCGCGATGGCCAGTTGCATGGTGGCCGACGGCGGCAGGAGTTTGGCGCGCGAGGCAGCGGTGCGAACCAGCTGCTCAATGGTAAACGACAGGTGAATACGCCCGTCGGCGGTGTATTCGGGCGACACCGACAGCGTGACTTCAGGCGGCGTGTCACTTTGGCCGGTTTCGGCATCGACTATCGGGAAGACGACGATCGCGCATTCGACAAGATTTCGTAGCGCCAATGTCAATCGTGCAGCATCACCGGTGAGTTGCTCAGGCACGTCTTGTTCAATCCGAACTTTCAATTTCACGCGCCGCAGATCTGCCATTGGCGCAACAATCGCCACCATCGCGGCAATGCACCCGCGCAGCTTGAAGGGGGCAGGATTGAGTGTCACTTGCCCGTCTTCGATGCGCGAAAAATCGTGCAGACCCGCCACCGCGTCGAATGCAGAGCTGGTCGCCGCTTCGACGCGGCGAAACTGATCAAGCAGCTGGCTGGGCATTTCCATTTGTTCGGCACGATGAACGGCGGAGCTAGCCGATTCGTAAGCAATCACCAACTCGCGTGCAATTTTTTCAATCAGTGCCATTTGATGGGCAATCATCGCCTCTGATGGCGCTGCTGCTGTGGCTTTTGCTTCGCGTGGTGCTGTCAAGTGAAACAAGTGCAGGCGCCCGGCGATGCCTTGTTCGCCATCGACCGCGAGCGATGCCTGCACGATCGATTCACCGCTGCCGAGTTGGAAGGTCAGCTCGTCGCGCTGATTACTTCCGCTTCCAGCATCGAGAGGAAAGTAAATCGGGCCGATGCGTTTTTGCGTCGATTCTGATGCGGACTCGAACAGTGTCGCGCAACTGGTGCCGACCAACGACTGTGGGGCTTCCTTGATATCGAACAGGCGACAGAACGCGTCGTTCAACATCTCGACGCTGCCATCAGCACTTTCCACCACGCACGCATTGGTGACGTTTTCCACCAAATCGAGCAAATGCGTGCCTTGCACGTTGGCGGCCGCTTCGTTTGCTTTTTCGAGCGACAGGTCGCGCAGCCAGACGCCGACGCTGGTGGGCTTGCCGTTGGCGGCGGTGACGGCGGCGAGCTTGGCTTCCATCGGCACAATGTCATTCGCCAATGCTTGGCGAGCCACAATATCAATTTCCATGCGGTGTGAGATGGTCTTGGCGTCGACCAACCGTTTGAACACCTGCTCAAACCGGGCGCGATCGCGTACCGCGACGATGGTGGCGAACTTCCACTCGTCAACGGCGTCGCGCACCGTGGTCGTGGCGCGTCCTGCAAGCGCTTGCGCCGCCGCGGTCGCGGCGATCACGTTGCCCTCGAGGCTCAATTCGAAAATGGGCTCGTTGAGCGCGTTGAGCAGTCCGGCTGGATTCTTCATGCCAGTGGATTCATGAATTTGACGCTCACGCCTTGAGGTGTTGGCAAAGTGGTTCGTCCGCCGGGGCGGCGATCACTGCTAGCAGCAGCGACTTGGCGATGGTTTTGCCTAATTCAACGCCCCACTGATCGAAGCTGTCCAAGTGCCACATCACACCCTGCGCGAATACCTTGTGTTCATACAGCGCAATCAAGGCACCGAGGTGAAAGGCGTCGAGGCGTGTGAGTTCGATGAGTGACACCGGACGACGACCTTCATGAATCTGATGTGCGGGTAATCCGCTGCCGCGATTGCCTTGCCACAACGCGTTAGCTTGCGCAAACGCATGGGCAAGTAGGCGCTGATGCTGCGACAGCGACTGGCCGTCGCGTTCACGCACGATGATGATGTCACTGGAAATGGCGTCCGTGCCCTGATGCAGCAACTGATGAAACGAGTGTTGCCCATTAGTGCCAGCCTCGCCGAATATCACCGGGCAGGTTGGATAGTCAATGCGATTGCCGTCGCAATCAACCGCTTTGCCGTTGGATTCCATTTCGAGTTGCTGCAAATGCTTTGGCAGCAGCGAAAGTCGTTCGGCGTAGGGCAGGATGGCGTGGGCAGCAATACCCTCGAAATTGCGATTCCACACACCGACCGCCGCGAGCAGCAACGGAAGGTTTTTCTCAAATGGCGCGCTGGCGAAGTGGGCATCCATCGCACAAGCACCGTCTTGCAGCGCGTGAAATTGTTCGTGACCCACGCTAATCGCGATTGGTAGGCCGACGGCCGACCAGATCGAGAATCGCCCGCCGACGCCGACCGGAAACGTGAACGTGGATTCGGCCAGATAACCGCAGCGGCGCGCTTCATCCGGGTTGGCGGTGATAGCGACAAACTGTTGCGGGAACGCGTCGTCACCCGCGCCGGCTTGAAGCCAGGCGCGCACGGCTGCCGCGTTGATGCTGGTTTCTTCCGTGGTAAACGTTTTTGAAATCACCAGCACCAGCGTCGTGAGCGGTGACAGCGCGGCCGTGACATCGTCGAACGCGGCACCGTCGATGTTGCACAAAAAATGAATACGCGGACCATCGGCAACGCGCCTCAGCGCATTGATCGCGAGTTGCGCGCCCAGCGCCGAGCCACCGATGCCAATGATGATCACATCGGTGTAGCGTTTGTCCGCGAGGCTGCGAGCCGGATTGCGGCCCTCGCGAATGGCACCGACAAACGCATCGAATGCCTGCATCGAACGATTCGCCGCGCGCGACAGGGTGTGTAGTACGGGCCGCTGTTCGGTGACGTTGATGGTGCGCCCGGCGACGAGGTCGCGGCACTGCTCGGCCAACGCGATTTCAGCAGCAAGCTGAGCCAAGCACTCCATGGCGCGGCGCGTGACGCGCTGGCGGGACAAGTCCAAGGTGATGCCACAAGCGACGATGATCTGCGGGCGAGCAAGTGCGGCGTCGGCGTGCGGCGTGGCTGATTGCGCCAGATTGGCGAGGGCGTGCCACGCAGCAGTGCCTTGAGGTCTGGTCATGAGTTAAATAGGGTGTCGCGCAAAGTGTGCGTGTTGTTGAAGCCGTTTGAGCGTCATTATAGTGACGCGGGGTGCTATCCGCGCCATTGACGCAGGTGGTCGGATCCGACGATGGTCGTTGGGGCGGGGCGATCGGCATTTCGACGCTGTCATGGCGCGTTGCAGCATGTCGCGACTCGGTTAAACTAGCCGAAACCACGGACGACCATGGCCACTCCTGCGACAAAAATAGAAGCGCCAAAGCTGGTCCCGGTCTCGCAGCGCGGCAACGCGCCGGAGCGGCGTCTGACCTTCAAAGAGGTCATCGATGCTCTGGTCGAGGACGGCTTTGTCAGCGCGCCCGACGCAGATCGCATCTTCAAGGAATATTGCGCCAACGGTAGCGACGCCCATCCGCTGATCGCCCTGTCGACAGCGAAGATCAAGTCGGCCAAGCCGCCGTATCGCAATCTTGACATCGGCACGCTGACCGAATGGCTGGCTGGGCGGCTTGGCTTGCCCTACTACCACATCGACCCGCTCAAGGTCGATATGCGCGCCGTCACCGACGTGATGTCGTCAGACTACGCGGCCAAGCGCAACATCCTGTCCGTCGAAGTGCGCGGCAAGACGGCTGTCATCGCGACGGCCGAGCCATACATCACGGCGTGGCAAAAAGACTTGGGCGAAATGCTGCGCCTGTCGTTCACGGTGGTGTTTGCCAACCCACAGGAAATCACCCGCTACATCGGTGAGTTCTACAACCTGTCAAAGTCGGTCAAGCGCGCCGAAAAGGCCGGTGTCGGCAACGCCGGGCTGAACAACTTTGAGCAACTGGTCGAGATGGGCAAGAGCGGCCGCACGCTCGATGCCAATGATCATCACATCGTCGTACTCGTCGACTGGCTTTGGCAGTACGCGTTTGACCAGCGCGCATCCGACATTCACCTCGAGCCGCGCCGCGAAACAGCAACGGTGCGTTTTCGTATCGACGGCGTGTTGCACCAGGTGTACCAGATGCCCGCCTCGGTGGCCACGGCGGTCACGGCGCGTATCAAGATTCTGGGGCGCATGGACGTGGTGGAAAAGCGCCGGCCGCAGGATGGCCGCATCAAAACGCGTACGCAAGACGGTATAGAGATTGAACTTCGGTTATCGACGATGCCGACTGCGCACGGCGAAAAGCTCGTCATGCGCGTGTTCGACCCTGAAGTGTTGGTGCGCGACTTTACCGAGCTGGGGTTCACGCCAGAAGACGACACCAAGTGGCAGGAATTGATCAAACATCCGGGCGGCATCATTCTGGTGACCGGTCCTACCGGTTCTGGCAAGACCACCACGCTGTATACAACGCTCAAGCAACTCGCCACGCCTGAGGTGAACGTTTGCACGATTGAAGATCCGATTGAAATGGTTGAACCAGCGTTTAATCAAATGCAGGTGCAGACCAATATTGGCTTGGGATTCGCCGAGGGCGTGCGCGCGTTGATGCGGCAGGATCCGGACATCATTATGGTTGGCGAGATTCGCGACCTGCCGACTGCCGAAATGGCGATTCAATCGGCTCTCACGGGACACTTGGTGCTTTCAACGTTGCACACCAACGACGCACCGACAGCGGTCACGCGCTTGCTCGATCTTGGCGTACCGGCGTATTTGTTTAATTCGACAGTACTGGGCGTGATGGCTCAGCGACTGGTGCGTACACTGTGCGCGCATTGCAAGAAAAAAACGCCGTTCGACGATGCCAACAACCACCGCCTGTGGCATTCGCTGGTCTCGCCGTGGAAGGGCGAGCCGCCCAAAGACGTGTATCGGCCGGTAGGCTGTATCGAGTGCCGCAACACCGGTTACATGGGGCGCATGGGCATCTATGAAATTTTGTTGATGAGCAACGAATTAAAACGCCTAGTCAACGAGCACGCCGATATTGTCGCCATCACCGAGCAGGCCTATAAGTCGGGCATGAAGCCGTTGCGGCTTTCTGGCGCGATGAAAGTCGCACAGGGGCTCACCACCATCGACGAAGTGCTGAAGGTCGCACCGCTGGCCGGATAGCGTGCGCCGTGTGCGCCGGCGTTTACGCGATAGCCCGGCTCGTTAAGTGCCCAGCTCAGGCGGCCGCTGCGCCTGTCGCAGGGTTTCGCAGCGCACCGGAAAGTTTTCGCTAATTCGATCATTGAAGTAGTGTCGCAGGGTGATCGAAATGGCGCGAAACGCGAGCTCATCCCACGGAATCTCTCCTTCTTCAAACAGCGCCACGTCGAGGCTTTCTGCGCCGGCGACGAAATCGATATCGGTCAGGCTGGCGCGATACAGCATATAGACCTGCGAAATGTCTGGTAGCGACAGAACGGTATATAGCCCGTCGAGTTGAATGCGCGCGCCCGCTTCTTCGAACGTTTCACGCAATGCGCCGCCTTCGAGCGTCTCGCCTTCTTCCAGGAATCCGGCTGGCAAGGTCCACTTGCCATAGCGCGGCTCAATGGCACGCTTGCACAGCAATACTTTGTTTTGCCAGACGGGTAGTGTGCCGACCACAACTTTCGGATTGAAATAGTGGATGTGGCCGCAGTTGTCGCAGACGTCGCGCAAGTGGTCGTCGCCATCGGGGATGCGCGCGGCTATGTGTTGACTGCCGCATTGAATGCAAAATCGCGGTGTGATGTGGTTCATCATCGCTCGAACGGTGCGCACCGCGCGCCAGCGTCGCCCGATTGGTCAACACCCACGGCACACAAGGCGTTTCTCATAGTGGCGCATGGTAGCATACGGCACTTTTTTAACGTCTCATGTTCAGGACAACGACTGTGAAATTTCGCTTGTTTTTCAGACTGGCTGCGAATGTGGCTAACCGTGTAGCTGGCGTGGCCGCGCTACTCTACATATCAACCGCGACCGCGCAAATTGTCGTTGTGCTCAACTCCGGCGACGGCACTGTGAGCTTGATTGATCGCGTCACCAAACAGGAAATCAAGCGCTTTCCGGTGGGCAAGGAGCCGCATCACTTGATGGCCACGCCGGACGATCAGTTTCTCATCGTTGCTAATGCTGTCTCCAACGATTTGGTGTTTCTCGATCCCAAGACGGGAGACATCAAGCGCCGCATTGACAAGATTTCCGACCCTTATCAAATTGGATTCTCCCCCGACAAGAAGTGGTTTGTGTCGGTGTCGCTGCGGCTCAATCGTACCGATATCTACGACGGTGATTTCAAACTCATCAAGCGGCTCGCGACTCCAAAGACACCGTCGCACATCGCGTTTACATCTGATAGCAAACTGGTGTTCCTGACGTTGCAGGATTCCAATCAACTCGCCGCCATTGACCTAACAACGCAGTCGATCAAGTGGACCATGGCAGTCGGCAATACGCCTGCCGGTGTGTGGGTCACACCTGACGATAAATATGTGTTGGTCGGCATCACCGGCGCTGACTACGTCGAGGTCGTCGACTGGCGCACACAGACGAGTGTGAAAAAAATCAAGACGGGCAAAGGCGCACACAACTTTATTGCGATGGGCGATGGCAGACGGATATTGGTCAGCAACCGCGTATCAAACACGGTCAGCATCATCGACCAGACAACGCTTGAAGTGATCGACACCATCAAGGTTCCCGGTGGACCGGATTGCATGGAACTCACAGCCGACGGAAAGGAATTGTGGGTGACCTCTCGATGGGCAAAGAAAGTCACCATTATCGACATGGCGACCAAACAGATTGCCAAACAGATTGCGGTGGGTGCGTCACCACACGGCATTTATTTCACGGGTCACGCGGCGCGTCGGTAATGTCTGCGCGGTGCCATTGGTGGTACGGTGTTGCGCTGCTGTCGGCGATGGCAACGGCTGCGATGGGCGAGCAATGTAAAGGCACGCTTTATCTCACCATCGACACCGGCCACATGGCACCCGCCGAGGAAATGGCGGCGATACTCAAGAAACATCAGGTCAAGGCCACGTTTTTTCTGGCCAATGAAAAAACGCAGCGCGGCGACACCTCACTCGATGCTTCCTGGAGCACGTACTGGAAGGCGCGTGCCGATGAGGGCCATGCGTTTGGTTCGCACACCTGGCGGCATTGGTATTTTCGCGCTGACATCGGCCCGGACAAGGTGCGCTATGTGCCATGGGGCAAGTCGGCAGGCGAGACGCTCAACGCCGCCGCCGTGTGCAACGAAATTCGCAAGAGTAGCGATACGTTCCAAGCGATGACCGGCCGCGTGATCGATCCGATCTGGCGCGCACCGGGCGGCAAGTTGACGCCTAACACCCTCAAATTTGCCGAGGCGTGCGGCTACCGTCATGTGGCTTGGTCGCCCGCTGGTTTTTCAGGGGACGAGTTGCCGAGCGACAAATTCCCGAGTGACGCGCTCATCGCCAATCAACTCAAGAACATCAAGGATGGCGATATCCTGCTCTGGCATTTGGGCATTTGGTCGCGCAAAGACGCGTTGTACCCGAAACTCGACAACCTGATTGTCGGCCTGAAGGCAAAGGGCTATTGCTTCGCCCGTATTCCTGAACATCCAGCGTATCGTCTGGAACGGCGGTGATTGAATTCATCGCCGGACTATTTGCCGAGCTTCATCAACACGTCTTTGAATCCGGCGTGTTGCCGGTGTTGTATGCGCTCGACTTGGCCGGTGACGCCGAGCGCGCGTTTGACGCCACTGAATTTTTTCTGATTGGTGCCATCGAGATTACGTTGCTGGCGATGGTGTTGGGCGCGCTGGAAAGATGGCGACCGTTGGAGGCGCAGACGCACGTTGCGTGGAAAAAAACCGACACCCTCTACACGATGTTGCACCGGCTGGGGTTCATCCCGCTGTTGTTGTTTTTCATGTTGGTGCCGCTGTTCGATGCGCTCGATGGAATGCTGCGTATGCACGACCTCATTCCGCCAAACATCGAAGATGCGCTGCCTTGGTTGAACAGTGCACCGCTCTGGGCATTCATTTTTTATCTGGTATTGCTCGATTTCGTCGCCTACTGGTTGCATCGCGGTCAGCATCATTTCAATTGGTGGTGGTCGCTGCATTCGTTGCACCACTCACAGCGCGAGATGAGTTTTTGGACTGATGATCGCAATCATCTGCTCGATGACGTGTTGATCGACAGTGTCAATGCGATGGTGGCGCTGATGATTGGTGTGCCTCCCGCACAGTTCATCGCGTTGGTGGTCGCATCGCGCGTGGTCGAAAGTTTCTCGCACGCTAACCTGCGGGTGAACTTTGGTCGCTTTGGTGAGCATCTGTTGGTCAGCCCGCGCTTTCACCGCGTCCATCACGCCATCGGCTTGGGGCACGAGGGGCGCACGCAAGGCTGCAATTTTGCGGTGTTGTTTCCGATCTGGGATGTGCTGTTTGGTACGGCCAACTTTGATCGCATCTATCCCGCGACGGGCGTGCGCGACCAACTTGAAGGGCGCGATTACGGCGATACCTTCTGGCGGCAGCAGTGGCTAGGGATACAGCGATTGTTCTTGGCGCGGCCAAGGTAAAGCGGATCACAGAAACACAAAGTCCAGCAAATAAGCGCTATTTCAGGCATTTGGCTCAAACACCGCGCCAATAAAGGAGTTTCACAGGCTGGATTTCTTTCACCTCGCTGATTCCGCCAAGAAAAAGCCCGAGGCGATTTCGCGCCCCGGGCTTCGGGTGGTTCCAGCGGCGCGGTCTCTAACGCTCGACAGTCCCCCCGGCGCGCCACTGCCGATTGCTGGCCGCCTGTGCGCCGTTTAACGGTGCGGGGCGGGTCAGCACCCCGCTGCCCGCAAGCTGCGCTACATCGGCGCTGACGAGGCGAGGTGCAGTCGATCCCACTGCGGCACCAAAGGTGGCGTTACCGAAATAACTCATTGCGCTGTCGCCGACGCCGATGATTGCCGTACCACGATTGCCGGTGTTGTCGGCGAACATGCCGTCAAACCGTCCAACACGCGTTGCTGCCGTGCCGCATGCTGCGCCGGCGCAGGTGACGGTCAAAGTGCCGACGTTGGTCGCGGGTGCGGTCGATGCGCTAAAGCCGACGCCGATGATGGGTGCGTTGGTCGCGGTCGCGGTGAAGGTTGGCAGCGCCGCCGTGTTGGGACCCGTGCCGCCGACGTTGGCCGTGAAGCTCACCGTGCGCGTCGAAAAATTCGCCTGCACGGTACCGGCGATAGTCAGACCCGTCACCGCATTGGTCGGTGCCGCATTCGTGATACCCGTCCACACCAGATTTGCCGTGCCGCTTTGTGGCACCACGATGCCGATGGTCGGCACGCTGCCAGCTTGCAACGCAAACACACCGGATATGTGATCCGCAAATCCATTACCCGACGAGCGCGTCGGGACGATGCGGTATTGGCCGGCTGCATACGCACCATTTGCGCCAGCGAGTGAGGTACTGGCCACTCCCGCGTAACCGGCGCTCGCGCAGTTTGAACCGGTGCACGCGATATCGAGCGTCGCGCCGCTCTGCGTTGGCGAAGTGCGCACCCAGTTCGGATTGATCGCATTTCGACCAAATGATGTCGTACCGGTCAGCGTCAGGTTCTGATTGTTGATGGTCAGCGCGGCGTTCAAGGCCGCAGTCAGCGCCGTGAAGTTGAAGGTCACCGTCGCGCTGTTCAAGCGTCCGGCATTGCCCGCCGCGTCTGTTGGTGCTGTTGCGCCAACCAGCGAGTAGACCGACGTGCCGGTGAATGACGCGGCGATGCCGGCCGGTGTGCCCTGCTGCACGACGTAAGACAGGCTGCGTGGGCCTAGCGCGTACAGCGTTGCCGTTGCATTCGCCACGCTGTTATCCGTCACGCTGATGGTGCCACCTTCCCAGCGTCCAATAATCACGCTGCCATCCGCTGTGCGAAAACCATCGCGATGTATGCCGTCAAGCAGCCGAATGTTCGCGCTCGCAATGAAGATCGGCGAGTAACCTGCGGGCAGCGAACCAGGTCCGGCGAGGAACGTTTGGAACCCACTGTTCGGCAAGCCGACCAATTGGCCGGCGGAATTGAGTGTTGCGCTAGTACCGCCCTGTGGGAATACGCCTTCAAAGCCACCTCCCGACAATGGAAATACGCTGCGGAAGTACGCACTGACGTTAGTCGCCGTCGATGTCGAGAGAACGGTGCTGGCGGCGGCCGCGGTCACGGCACCTTGCGCTGCCGCAACGGCCGGGTTGGTTGTGGTCGTGTTGGCTGACGTGGGCGCGGCTGCCACTGCGGCGGGCTGCGATTGCGACCCATCGGTATTTTTCGGCTCGGTGCTCGACGATTTCGCCGGTGTTGACGCTGCCGCGAGAATGAATGCGGGCGTCGGGATAAAGCGCGGTGCTTGGCCTGGCAACACCTGAATCGTTTGGCCGGGCAATGACACCAGCGTGCGTGACACGCCACCGACTACACTGGTGACGCTGTGCGCACCGGTCAACGTGTGGTTGATGGTGCCGGTGGTATCGAAGTGCGCGAACACATTGCCGGATCCACGGATGCCGAGTGTGGCGACGCTGGTTTTCATTTTGAAGCGATCCTTGTCGCGATTGACTAGTCCGCCGGTGAAGACCCGTAGCGTTCCCGTCACCAGCGAGATGACCGCGTTACCGAGCGTCGGGGTGGCGGGGTTGTAGTCGTATTTATCGACCACCATGCGTGAACTTGGCCTGACTGAAATCGATGCGCCATCGATCATCGCCAATTGCAGATGGCCATCAACTTCCGTGGCAATCACGTCGCCCGCATTGATGATCGCCGCCCGGGTAGCCGGGATGGCGGTGCTGCCGCGCAGAATGGAGACGCTGCCTGCGACGAACTGCACCGTACCGGCGGCTTGCGCTAGCGCAGATGTGGCGGGTAGCAGGCTCGCCACCAATAAAACAAATAGCGCGAGCAGAGCGCGAAAATTTTGGCGAACCGGACGCTGCGTCAAGAACGATGTCATCGCCGTCTCCTATTGAATGTGAAAGCGGAACATGATGCCGCCTTCAGTTTTGTTGAAATTGTAGAGTTCAATGTTTGACTGGTTGCGCACGTAGGAGACGTAAGGAACGATCGCCCAATGGTCGGCCATGCGCCAAGTCAGCCGCACGCTTGCGTCGAGCAAGCGGTCGCGGCCGAACTCGACCAACGTTGCTCGGGCGAACGAGGCTTCGTCGCGCCGTTGCGAATAGCCAAGTGAAGCGTTGGCGCTGACGGCGTTTTTCGGGTCGGTCTGCAAAAATGCGCGTAGCCCGAGGTTGCGACGCGAAACGTCGGTCGATGTGCCGACGATGAGCGGACGTTTGGCGCGGTCTTTGCCGCCGTAGACACCAAAGCCGACGTTGCACCCGGGAATCGCTTCCGGCTGCACGGTGACTGTTGCGCTCAGTGTTCCCTGATCGGTATCTTGCGTCGGGTTGCTCCGATAGCGAAATACCGACGCTTGCACACCCGTGGTCAATTGCGCATTGCTGGCAATCTCGGTGCGCCAGTCGATGGTGCCGCCGCCGCTGTTGCGGTCGTTGGTGATGCGCGTGTTGGCGATGCTATCGATGAACGCGCCGTCTTGCCGGAAGGCTTGACCGAATGCTGCGTAGGAGAGTGCGCTAGTGCCGTAGCGCAGTTCGTGTCCGACCGCCAGATCCACTAACCCATAGCGGTAGTCATTGAAGTCCTTGTAGGCACGAATGCGCGCACCGAAGGTCGCAAACAGGGTTCGGTCTTCCTTGTAGCGCCACACCCATTCGCCACCGCCGTTGAGCGCACCAAAGCTGTCTTTGCGTTTGATGGAATTGCCGCTCGGCAGAATTCCGGAGAGGCCGAACGAGGCACGAATCGCATCTGAAAACGAACTGCTGGTCGACGACAGGTTGGTGTCGTAGCCGGCACCGAGTTCGATGAAACTGCGGGACGCAAATTTTTGTTTGGCCTTGAGACGCGCAATCTCGGCCAGATACGAGTCGAGCAATTGCTTGCCCTGATCTGTCGTCGTGCGCGGCAGCAGCCGACGAAATTCCTGCTCTGCAAGGTCAAGCGTGCCCATGCGCAGGTAGGTTCTGCCAAGTTCCATCCGCGCGCTGTCGAAATCAGGATCAACCACCAGCACCCGTTCGAATGCGACAGCCGCGCGCTCGAGCCGACCCGACTCCAGTGCGGCCACGCCCAGCCAATAGTCAAATGTCGGCTCACCGGCGCGTGCTGCTTCCAACGCGGCGAGCTTGGTAAAAGCCGCCTCCGCGCGCTTTTGCTCAATCAGTTTTTTGGCCTCGGCAACGCCGGCGTCAAGCCCGGGCGTCACTGCGGTTGCCGACGGTGTCTGCGCGTAAACAGCGGGCACCACCATGCAAAGGCACATCGCAAGCCCGAGCGCGACACCAGTGCCTGCATGCCGCCGTCGGCGGGATTGCGGGTCGCGACAATCCAACGATATCAGGCCATTTTCTGGCCGGAGTTGTGCCGACATGTTGACTCCCTTTCTAGGTGCTCGGTGTTGCCCGCAACTATTTTTTATTGTGCTTCTCGTGCGTGCGAAACATCTACAAAGAACTGCAATTGCCGGTCGCGCATGTTTGGCGGGTTCACCACAGTTGCGATCTCGCTTAGGGGCAAGTTTCGACTACTTTACGCCCTCTCGTCAATGGTGGTGGCGTTTCATTGGCCGGAACACGCGGACGCGACATGTCATGGGATAAGGCTGCCGTTGTGGGCGGCACGGTAAAGCACGGGATAATTGGCGCTGTGCGCCTAACAGTTTGTTGAACTTCTGCTGCGCTCGGTGATGCAGCGTTGGAAAGCGACTCAAAAATCCTCATGTATACCGCATACATTGCGGTTTTTCGTCGCTTTCCGCCTTGCCTGACCGTCGCTCGCGACGAATTTCAACAAACTGCTAAGGCAGCGTTGTCCGCACGCAGTACGACGCAAAAGCCGACCTTCAACCCAAACCTTGCCCACCTAAATGTCCGACGCCGCACCATCAAACCCGCTGGATCCGGCGCTGCCGGTCGCCGACATCGAATCCCTCGATCACGAAGGCCGAGGCGTCGCGCATGTCGACGGCAAGGTGGTTTTCGTTGCTGGTGCGTTACCAGGCGAATTGGTCGTCTACCAGCCGTCGCGCAAGAAGAAAAAGTTTGAAACCGCAGCATTAATCGAAATCAAGACGGCATCGTCGCAGCGCGTGGTGCCGGGCTGTGCGTTCTATTCAATTTGCGGCGGTTGCGCGCTGCAGCACGCTGACTTGCGTTTGCAAGTCGCGTCGAAACAACGGGTGCTGGAAGACAACCTCGAGCGCATCGGCAAAGTGCTGCCAGAGTGCATCCTGCCGCCGATCTACGCCTCACCGTGGGAGTACCGACATCGCGCACGTCTGTCGGCGCATTACGTGGCCAAGAAGGGCGGTGTGCTGGTCGGTTTTCGTGAGAAAAAATCGAGTTACGTTGCCGATATGCAATCGTGCGAAGTGCTGGCCGGTGGCATCGGCAGGTTGATTGCGCCACTGCGCATACTGATGTCATCGCTCGATGCCAAAGACCGCATGCCGCAAATCGAGTTGGCGGTAGGCGAGCGGGTCACGGCGCTGGTGATTCGCAATCTCGACGAAGTGTCTGCTGGCGACCAAGCCAAACTGGCCGTGTTCGCCGACCAGTATCGCGCAACGCACCGCATTCAATGGTGGCTACAGCCCAAGGGTCCTGAGACGGCCTATCCGTTCTATCCGCTCGACATGCCAGAACTGACCTACTTGCTTCCGGAGTTCGGACTCGAAATCGTGTTTCGACCAACCGAGTTCACGCAAGTCAATCATCAGGTAAACCGCTTGATGGTGAAACGCGCGGTTGACTTACTCGATCCACAGCCGGGCGAATCCATCGCGGATCTATTTTGCGGGCTGGGCAATTTCACCTTGCCACTCGCGCGGCGCGGCGCGAAAGTGATCGGCGTGGAAGGGAGCGCGTCGCTGACTGCGCGTGGCGACGACAACGCTCGGCGCAATGGCTTGCAAGGTGCGGTTTCATTTTTTGCCGCCGATTTGTACACCGACCAAGAAAGCGCCATGGCGCGCGTGCCGAGCGTGTCGAAAATGCTCATCGACCCGCCGCGCGATGGCGCGCTCGAAGTCTGCAAGTTGCTCACGCCGGAAGCGCGACCCGAATTGTCGCGGCTGGTCTATGTCTCGTGCAGTCCGTCCACACTTGCGCGCGACGCGGCGGTGCTGGTGAATGTGAACGGCTTTCGGCTCACGGTGGCCGGGGTGGTGAACATGTTTCCGCACACGGCGCACGTTGAGTCGATCGCCGTGTTCGAGCGGTAGAGAAGCCCCATGATGGAATGAAAACGGCCACTCTCGGTGGCCGTTTTTCTTTTCTCGCCCCTCGCGGGAGAGGGAACGAGGGAGCGGGGTGGGACTAGTCGTTGCTGGTGAATCCCAACAGCGCCAACAGGTTAGCGAAGATGTTGAAGATGCTCAGATATATCGCCAGCGTCGCCGAGACGTAATTGGTCTCGCCGCCGGTGATGATGCGATTGATGTCATACAGCAGAAACGCCGAGAAAATCGCGATCGCGAGCACCATGATGGTCAGTGTCAATGCGGGCATCTGGAAAAAGATGTTGGCGAACGCGGCGACCAGCAACACAATCACGCCCACGAACAGAAACTTGCCCATGTTAGTCAAATCCCGCTTGATGGTGGCCGCGAGTGTGGACATGCCAAAGAAAATGATTCCCGTGCCTCCGGCAGCGAGTGCAATCATCTGACCACCGTTGGCCAGACCGAGTGTGCGACCGATCAAGCCGGACAACATGAGGCCCATGAAAAAAGTGAACGCGAGCAGCACGACCACGCCCCACATGCTGTTTTTGGTTTTCTCGATGCCCCAGATAAAGCCGAATGCAATCGCCAGAAACGCGACAAAGCCGATGACGGGTGAACCGGCGAAGAACGAAAACTTCATCGACGTACCAATAAACGCACCAAGCACAGTCGGCACCAACGACAGGCCGAGCAACATGTAGGTGTTGCGCAGCACGCGGTTCTGCGCTGCGCCGATGGATTCAATCGACGTGAGTGACGACGGCGATGTGACTGGAAGATCATTTTGCATAGTGTTTTCCTTTTTTTGAATACCCGAGCACGTCGGACAACGCCGGCACCGCAAAGTTGCGTTGGGAGCCTGCGGGATTTCGACTAGGATTAGTCTACGGTAATTGTGGGGTTTGTGCATCCCGCGACCCTCGGTACCGTGGGTCGCGGGAGTGCTAGGTTGGGGGAGCGATGCTAAAATGACGACGCAATTCCGGAGGTGTGGCCGAGTGGTTTAAGGCACTGGTCTTGAAAACCAGCGATGGCGCGAGTCATCCGTGAGTTCGAATCTCACCGCCTCCGCCAATTCTGAATTCGACAACGTCCGATTTCATCCAAAACCCTCAGTATTCACTGGGGGTTTTTCATTTCCGGTGTCCGAACCCGTCTTTTGTCGTCCGCTTGCATCCGGTGGTAAACCGTGGTAAAAATTGGCTTAGTTACCACGGCCAGTTAGAAAGTTACCACAATGCTTACGGACGCCAAATGCAAGAACGCGACTAGCGCGGGCAAGTCAATACGCAAACTTGCAGACGTCGGCGGGCTGTATCTGTGGGTCTACGCGGATGGTCGGAAGTATTGGCGATTCCGGTACTGGCTCGGCGGCAAGGAAAAATCATTGTCGCTCGGTGTCTACCCAGACGTTGGATTGAAGGCGGCACGCGCTAAGCGCGATGAGCAGCGCGCACACCTCGATAATAAGCTCGACCCGTCGGCAGAACGCAAGTCGGAGAAGCTCCGCGAACGCAAGGCGCACGAGAACTCGTTTGAGGCAGTCGCCGAGGAGTGGCAAACGAAGCAGGCCAATGTGTGGGTTTCGACGCACGCCGACGACGTCAAGCGCAGGCTTGAGAAAAACATCTATCCTGCATTGGGCAGGCGGCCAATATCCGCGATCACTGCACCGGAACTTCTTGAAGTTGTTCGCAAGATGGAGGAGCGAGGGGCGCATGATCTTGCGCACCGGGTACTCTCTGTTTGCGGTCAAGTTTTTAGATATGGTGTCGTAACCAGTCGCTGCCAAGGTGACATCAGCAAAGACCTGCGAGGGGCGCTGACGCCACACAAGAAAAAGAAGCAGGCGGCGGTCAGTCAGGATGAGTTGCCAGCGCTACTGCGCGCCATCGCTGAGTACGATCAAATCGGCGACAAGCAAACCCAGCTCGCGCTCCAACTCTTGGCGCTCACGTTTGTCCGCACCAACGAGTTGATTGGCGCGGAATGGGGCGAGTTCGATGCTGACACCGCGATGTGGGTTGTCCCGTCGTCGCGCATGAAGATGAAGCAGGACCATCTGGTTTCCCTCTCAACACAGTCCATTGCACTGTTGGCTCAATTGAAAGATCTCGGCGGTGGCAGCAAGTTCGTATTCCCCGGGCGCAGCCGCGACAAACCGGTGAGCAATAACACGATGCTTTTCGCTCTCTACCGAATGGGCTACAAAGGGAAGATGACGGGTCACGGATTCAGGGCAGTCGCGAGTACGTTCCTGAATGAAACGGGGTACCGCGCTGACGTGATCGAGCGTCAGCTAGCGCACGGCGAACGGGATGAAGTCAGGGCGGCATATAACCGCGCAGCGTACCTGCCTGAGCGCAAGACCATGATGCAGCAGTGGGCCGATCACCTCGACAGCGTGCAAGGACATGGGAATGTGCTGTCGCTGCGCTCGTCGAAAAAACGCGCATAACGAGTTTCACCGTTGCCGATGCGATCATCGGCAGGGACTCGAACTGCTTCATCTGGCGAATCTGGCGCATGGTCTCATAGCCGTCCATCTCCGGCATCATGATGTTCTGCCCTGCCCGGGTTCGGGCGCGCGCAGCGGGAGGTACAGGACGAAGGTGCTGCCTTTGCCCGGCTCGCTTGCGACCAGCCGCAACTCGCCACCGAGCAGCCACGCGAGCTCGCGCGAGATGGACAGCCCCAGACCGGTGCCACCGTACTTCCTGGCGCTGCCGGTGTCGGCCTGATGGAACGCCTCAAAAATGATCTTCTGCTTCGTCGTAGGCAAGCCGATGCCGCTATCGGTGACATGGAAACCGATCACCATCTGAGCGCGGTTGAGCCCGTCATGATCCACGCTCCAGCCCGATTCCACCGCTGCTATGCGCACCGATACCTGACCCTTCACGGTGAACTTGAAGGCGTTGGAGAGCAGGTTCTTCATCACCTGCTGCAAGCGCTGTGAGTCGGTGTAGAGAGATGGCGGCAGGCTCGGTGCGAGTTCCACGTCGAAGCCAAGGCCGCGGCTCGTAGCCACGTGGCGGAAGCTCCGTTCGACCTGTTCGCGGACGTTGGCGAACGACACGTCCTGGAGTTCCAGCGTCACGGTGCCGGACTCGATCTTGGATAGGTCGAGGATATCGTTGATGAGCGCCAGCAGATCCTTGCCCGCCCCCTGGATGATCTTGGCGTATTCGATCTGCTGCCCGCTCATGGTGTGCTCGGCGTTCTCGGCGAGCAGCTGCGCAAGGATCAGCAGGCTGTTGAGCGGTGTGCGCAACTCGTGCGACATGTTGGAGAGGAACTCCGACTTGTACTGGGAGGTGAGGGTCAACTGCGCGGCCTTCTCCTCCAGCTCCTCGGTGCGCTGCTGCACCCGCTCTTCGAGGCTGGCATTGAGGCGCAGGATTTCGTTTTGCTGCTGCTTGCGCTCGGTGATATCTTGCGTCAAACCCATCAGCCGTTGCACAACTCCCGCTTCATCCAGGATCGGCATAAAGGACGACTGGTAATGACACTTGTTGGTCGCGACAAATTCGAATTCGGAAGACTGCCCCTGCAGCGCAAGATCCAGCAACCGGCTGATCCGATCCTTGTCACTATCCGCGACGATATCCAAGTAACGCATCCCGCGAATCTCGCTTTCATCCAGAACACACATCATTGCCAAGCCCGCCGGGTTCATGGAAATAAGCCGGCTCAGACTGTCAATTTCGTGGACGCAATAAGGCAAATTCTGCACCAGCAGCCGATATCGTGATTCACTCGCGCGCAGCGCCTCCTCCGTCTGCTTGCGCTCGGTGATGTCGCGGATTGACCCTCGAGCACCCAGAAAGGAACCTTCACTATTCAATATCGGTTGATATGCCATGGAAAGCCAACGAACGTTACCTTCCCGGTGGATGATTCGGAAGTCGAATCCCGTCTCCGTTTGTCGCAAGAACACACGCTCCAACTGCGCTTCCATGCTCTTGGTATCGTCCGGATGCACAATATCGAGAAAGAGCGACGAAGATCGGACGAATTCCGCCGCCGCGTGTCCCGTGATGCGTTCACACGATGGGCTTAGGTATACAAACTGCCGGTCGCCGCCCATCCAGAACTCCCAGTCCCACGTGAAGTCCGCCACGATGCGGAACCTGAACTCCGACTCCCGTATTACGTCCTCCGCCCGCTTGCGCTCGGTGATGTCGTGCTGAATTTGTTGGTAGGTCTCACGCAGACTCACCATCAGCCCTATCAGCACCAAAATATAGCTTAATTTTTTGAACAAATGAGCGGCGTTGAACTCCAGATCATAGATCTGACCGGAGAAGCTCATGAAGAACATTTGCATCATGAAACCTACGATCAAAGACA
This sequence comes from Usitatibacteraceae bacterium, assembly GCA_038901695.1. Lineage (GTDB taxonomy): Bacteria > Pseudomonadota > Gammaproteobacteria > Burkholderiales > Usitatibacteraceae > UKL13-2. The sequence continues at coordinate 5,332 of JBCKPN010000022.1, read as the reverse complement.
ATACCAACCAGTGCTCGAATGAGTCGGTGCGCCAATTTCCCTTGTTCAGATACCCCACCAGTGCAATCAGGAAAAACAGGCCGGGCAATAAATCAACCGGACGAGGCAGCCATGCGTCAGCGTAGATTAACGAGGGCAGCGGTATCAATGCGAACAGCAGCATACCGGCAATGGTTGTGATCGCAGCCACACCAAACACCCTCTGTTGGTTGGGACGAGACTCGGGTTCATGCCGAGACCTGTACCAAAGATACCAGCTGAGTGCCAATAAAATGGACAGATACATACGCGACGCCACCCAACTCCACGGTACCAACGTCAAGTTGTCTGACGGTAAATACGCTTGAAAATAGATAGAGGTAACAACGGTATGGTAGCCATCCAGAACGGCTGTTCCGATGAATCCGGCGCCGATGTAGAGAAACACGGCATCATTCTGGTTGAAAAAGCGGATCAGTGCGAGCGTGCCAACGTAAAAGGCGAGTACGGTAGCAATCACTTCCATCAAGGTGTGAAGCTGTATGTCGCCTTGCCATTTCAGGTCGCGTAACCAGAAACTCAGGAACACAAGCAGCGATGCAACACCCAGATAGAGCAGGGCACGGGGGTGAAGTGAGCGGGAAGTTGAACTCATTGGCTGCTGTGCGCTTCGACCAGAAGTCGGCGTATTTTCTGAATCTATCGGGCTGTTTGATTTCGACATTTTTGCTCCCGCTACCAGACTAATTTGTTGGCGCCGGATGAATTTTGACCACCTGTGCCGGTTCAATATTGACTAGGGGCTTTTGCTGACGTGAATCCAGTCAACTGTGGATAACTATATCGTTTCTGTGATCGTAGTGACTCCTGTTTTCATCGTCAAATTTCACAGAGCCGCGCCCCGCGCTCGCCCGTTGGTCAGAACGGTTCCTCTTCTTCAAGAGCGGTCTGCGGCTCCTTCGGATTCGATTTCTTGCTCTGTTCCCGAGCCTTGATCTGGCTCTTGGCCTGCTTGGTGCTGTGCAGGAATCGATATGACTCATTGCCGGTCTCCACGATGTGGCAGTGATGCGTCAGCCGATCCAGCAGCGCTGTCGTCATCTTTGCATCTTCATGCGCCTGACCTTGCCCAACATGTCCATGGTGATCACCTCGACTCCTGCTTAACAAATAAGCAGGTGATTGAACACCCTGGTCAATTTTCATCCGGCGTCAACAGGCCTACCAATCAGGGGTAGCCGAGCAGTATTCGTGGTAACAAACGTGGTAACTGAATTTAAGTAAGGTTGTAGATCAAGCACAGGCGCTGGTCTCCAGCCACAATGTGAATGGCACCGCCCCCAGTTTGAATTGAAGTAGACTGTACAGAATGGAAACCGAGAAAAAATCAACGGTACTGCTGGTCGATGACGACAGCATTATGCGCAGCGTCCTGAGAATCATCCTGAAAAGCGAGGGCTACCTGAACATCAACGAGGCGTCCAACGGCGCGGACGCCATCGCTCAGTGCCTGCGCCTGAAACCCGATCTGGTGCTGCTGGACATCAACATGCCGAAAATGACCGGCCTGCAGGCGCTGGACGGCATCCTCCAGGCCAGCCCGACCTCGCTGGTGCTGATGGTGAGTGCCCAGTCCAGCGAGGACAAGGTCACCGAGGCGCTCAAAAAAGGCGCAGTCGGCTTCGTGGTCAAGCCGATCACGGCGGCCAACGTGCTGGCCAAGATCGAGAGCTGCCTCAGGCGCAAGACCAGCCCCTGACCATCCCGCGCTCCCGGGTCAGGCTCGGATCGACGTCCACGCCGGTTCTGCCACGGTGCTCTTGCGAACCCTTTGCCGGCACACCTGCAAGGCCGATACAAATTTCGCGCCTGTCCCGCGCTAGGCTTTGATGCTTTCACCTTAAGATGGGCGATGCGTTACACTTTTTTTCGAGAGACAACATGCCATTCGCAAGGTTCACGTCTGCGGTGGCCAGCGATAAATCCCGTATCCATGTCTTCTACGGCCTCGTGGTCTCACTCGGCATGAAACCCGCAACGACCCTCCTGCCGTCATGACCCTCACCAATCCGGCTTTTCTCGCATTGCTTGAAGAGCTGCGCGCCGATTACCGCCGTTCGCTGCCCCAGCAGCTGGACCAAATTGCGTCGCTCTGGCGCCAAGTGCTGAACGACGAAGCGCCGGCAGAAGCGCTGGAAAGCCTGGAGCGCTGTGCGCACAACCTGGCGGGCTCGGGCGCGACCTGCGGCTTTGCCGCACTGGGCGACGCGGCACGAGTGCTGGAACAGGCCGTCAACCCGCTCCTGGGCGCTGCACAGGCCTTGACGCCCACGGCACAGAGTGAAGTGAGCCGGGCTATCGAAGCGCTCCAGCGCAGCCTGTCTGGCGAGACCGGAATTCAGGGCGTCTGAGCCCCTAAGGGAGTTGGAATGCTTCAAACATACCTGTTTCGTCATTGCCTGGCTCAGGACAGGCTAAAGCGCGGCAATCCATTCCCCGCTGGCTCGCCACCATGGATCGCCACGGCCTCGCGATGACGAGCTGATGGTATTTCTGCTATTTCCAAGTCCCTTAGAGAAGATACTTGATACGTTTATTTATTGACACTGCCTAACGGAGAAAACCCCATGGTCTTCAGAAACTCGTTCAAGGGCAGCACAGCCAATCAGCCCAAGCCCCAGGAAAGCCAGATCAGGCGTTTCAGACTGGTACGGTATTTCACCTTGACCAGCTTGGTCATGCTGGTCCCGGTGGCACTGGCACTGACTTACTTTTTAGTGCAGCAAGGAAATTTCTTCCTCCAGCACACCCAGGAAAAGAGAGAACATCTCAAGAAGGTGCAAGAAGGCTTGGCCAAACAGCAAGACGACGCGGCACGGCGTGATCTGCTGGCGATTCACGAAGCCGGCATCGTGAATCTGGCGCATCTGCTTGAGAACATGCTGTGGGAAAGCCATTTTTCCCCCTTTGTGGCCCGTGCCCAGCAAATTCCAGTGGAGGCATGCCGCGCCATGGCCGACGTCAAGGACGAAAAAAACGGCGAAATGAAACCGCCCAGGGAGAAACAGGCCTGCTTCTCCGAGCTGGGAAAGAAATTCATGCGCATCCCCGGATTTGCTGCCCTGAACGCCAAGGTGTACGCCGCCATGAGGCAAAGCACGGTGTTCAAGATCAAGGTCTTCGACTTGCGCGGCATCACGGTTTATTCTTCCGAGCACCGCCAGATCGGCGAGGACAAGGTCAGCAACGCCGGCTGGATGCAGGCCAAGGAAGGCAAGCCCGCGAGTGAACTCACTTACAAGGACAAGTTCAGCGCCTTTGAAGGCGTGGTCGAAAAGCGCGACCTGATTGCCCTTTATCTGCCGGTGCTGCAACCTGGCAGCAACCGGATCGTGGGCGTGTTTGAAGTCTATTCGGACGTGACCCCGCTGCTGGAACAGATCAAGAAAACTTCCGCCAACATCCAGAAGTTGTCCGCCGCCAACCTGGTCATAGCGGAACAGGCCAATGTCGCCATGCAGGCCAAGATGGAGAAGTCGGGCAATCAGACCCTGAGCATCGTGCTGCTGCTCGTGCTTGCCCTGCTTGGCACCCTGTTCATGATCGTGCGCCGGGCCGACGGCATCATCACAAAGCAGGAGAACGAGAGAGAAAAGACCGGGGAAGCGCTGCGGGCCAGTGAAGCGCAAGCCCACGAGATGAGCGCAAGTTTGCGCGACAGCGAAATAATGAGCCGCAGCATCACCGAGAACATGGCGGAAGGCGTGATCACCACGACGACGGAGGACATCGTGCTGGAGGCGAATGCGGCAGCGCTGCAGCTTTTTGGTTATGAAAAAAGCGATCTCATCGGCCGCGACGTTTCGGAACTGGCACCCGAACGCCACCGCCGCCAGTACAAGGACAGCACGGCGGCGCTGGCGGCGCAGCCCGAAGCCTTCAGGCTGCCCAGCCGTGAAATGCGGAGCCTGCGCAAGGACGGCAGCGAATTTTCGGCCAGCATGTCGTTTTCTGACGTTCAGGTGAGCGGTCGGCGCCTGTTCACGGCGTTGATTATGGACATCACCGAGCGCCGGCGCATTGACCGCATGAAAACCGAGTTCATCTCAACGGTCAGCCACGAGTTGCGCACACCGCTGACCTCGATCCGCGGTGCGCTGGGGCTGATTGCCGGCGGTGTGGCCGGTGAGTTGCCCGAGGCCGTGAAGAACCTGGTGGACATTGCCAAGAACAACTGCGAGCGCCTGATCCGGCTGATCAACGACATCCTGGACAGCGAAAAAATCGAGTCCGGCAAGATGCACCTGAACCTACAGGTCGTCGATATCAAGCCGCTGATCCAGCAGGCGCTGGCCGCCAACGAAGGGTTCGCAGGCCAATACCGCGTGACGGTTTTGTTGCAGGTGCCTGATGAGCCGCTGCAGGTGCACATTGACAGCGACCGCCTGACTCAGGTGCTGACCAATCTGCTGTCCAATGCGGTGAAATTTTCACCGCCTGAGGGTACGGTGGAGGTGCGGGTGTCGCGCGTGGCCCAACAGGTGCGGGTCGAAGTGGCGGACCACGGCTCCGGTATTCCGGAGGAATTTCGCAGCCGCATCTTCCAGAAATTTTCGCAAGCGGATGCTTCCAACACCCGGCAAAAAGGCGGAACCGGTCTTGGGCTCAACATCTCCAAAGCCCTCATCGAGAAGATGGGCGGCCAAATCGGCTTTAGCAGCGAGGCGGGTGCGGGCACCACCTTCTTTTTCGAGCTACCCGAATGGAAGGAGCCGGCGGAGTTATTGGGGTCAGACACCAATTTCGCTGCGGTGCATCGCACCGCGCCCTCCGGGCGAGCCGTAGGCTCGGCGAATTTGGGCTCTGACCCCAAAAACGCCGCCGCATCCTCCAGGCCTTGCATCCTGATTTTAGAGGACGATCCCGACGTTGCCAGGCTCATCAGCATGATGCTGGACAACGCCGGGTTTGAAACCGAGATGGCGCATAGCGCGGCGCAAGCTTTTGCGTGTCTTGCGCGCAAAAGCTACGCTGCCGTGACTGTGGACCTGATGCTGCCCGACCAAAGCGGGGGTTCTTTCATCAGTGCGCTGCGCGGCGAAGAAAAAACACGCCACCTGCCGGTCGTGGTGATCTCGGCCATGGCTGAGGAAGGGCGGCTGCAGTTCAACCAGGAACCGCACACGGTCTCGGACTGGCTTGAAAAACCGATCGATGAAAACCGGCTGATCCTCAGCGTGCGCCGGGCCGTCGCTGGCCTGGAGAGCAGCAAGCCGTGCGTTCTGCACGTGGAAGACGATCCCGATACCCTGCGCATCGTCGCCGCGATTGCCGCGGATTTTGCGAGCTTCGA
>JBCKPN010000021.1:0-25121 GCA_038901695.1 Usitatibacteraceae bacterium | reverse complement strand
AGTGCGCGACATTTACGCCGTGGGTGACGACAAGTTGCTGCTGGTCACCAGCGATCGGCTGTCAGCCTACGATGTGATTCTCCCCACACCGATTCCGCACAAGGGCGAAATTCTGGTCGCACTCGCCAACTTCTGGTTCAAGAAGCTGGCGCACATCGTGCCCAATCAACTCACCGGCATCGATCCGGAATCGGTGGTGTCGTCGGCCGAGCGCGATCAAGTGCGCGGTCGCGCGATGGTCGTCAAGCGCTACCAAGTGTTGCCGGTGGAAGCGGTGGTGCGCGGCTATCTCGAAGGTTCCGGTTGGGCCGAGTATCAGCAGACGCAGTCCGTGTGTGGCGTGAAGTTGCCACCTGGACTACAGCGCGCGTCAAAATTGCCCGCGCCGATTTTCACACCGGCCACCAAAGCCCAAGCGGGTGAGCACGATGAGAACATCGACTTTGCGACCACCGAGAAAATTATCGGCGCGGCGCACGCTGCCGAGGTGCGTGACGTGGCGACGCGGTTGTACACAGAGGCGGCCGACTACGCGCTGACGCGCGGCATCATCATCGCCGACACCAAGTTTGAATTCGGCGTCGATGACGCGGGCACCCTGCATTTAATCGACGAAGTGCTGACGCCCGATTCATCGCGCTTTTGGCCACAGGACACTTACCGAGTGGGTGTGTCGCCGGAGAGTTTTGACAAACAGTACATTCGCAATTGGCTCGACAGCATTGGCTTTAACCGCAAACCGCCAGCCCCGGAAGTGCCTGCTGAGATCGCGCAAAAGACCAGTGACAAGTATCGCGAAGCGCTGACGCGTTTGACGGGTGCTTGACGCGTTGCTTGTTGAAACAAACCGCAAAGTCCTTATTTGACGCGCGTTTCCAGACAGTTTTGCCTGAAACACCGCGTCGTTATTGGACTTTTACTTTCTGCGCTCAATCATCGCATACGCCGAATGATTGTGAATCGACTCGAAGTTTTCCGCTTCCAACGTATAAGCGCGAATGCGTGGGTCGCGATTCAATGTCGCCGCAATATCGCGCACCAGATCTTCGACGAACTTCGGGTTTTCGTAGGCGCGTTCGGTGACGTATTTTTCATCGACGCGTTTTAACACGCCGTAGAGTTCACTCGAGGCTTGGTCTTCGGCCATGCGCACGATTTCATCGACCGAAATGGGTTCAACCGCATCGACCGTGATGGTGATATGCGAGCGTTGGCTGTGTGCGCCGTAGTCGGAGATTTCTTTTGAGCATGGGCAGAGACTCGTCACTGGCACCATGACCTTGATGGTCGAAGCACAAACACCGCCGCGAACTTCGCCCGACAACGTGACCTCGTAATCGAGCAATGAGGTAACGCCGGAGACCGGCGCGGCTTTGTCGATGAAGTAAGGAAAGGCAATTTCGATGTGGCCTTCGTCAACGCCGAGCTTGTCCGCCATGCGTTTAAGCAACGACTGCAACTCAACAGTGTCGAACGCAATCTGGCTCGCACGCTCGGCTTCGAGCAGCTCGATGAAGCGTGACATATGCGTGCCCTTCACGTCCTCGCGCAGTTTCACCGTCATGGAAAAAGTGCCGATGGTGTGCTGCACGCTGCCGTCGCCGGATTTGACGCGCAGCGGATGGCGAATGCCGCGAATGCCGACGCGATCAATCGCGATATGGCGTACATCGGCGCGGCTTTGCACGTCCGCGACGTCAGGCACGATGGTGTTGATAGGCAGATGAGTGTCGCGTTGGTTCATGGCAGTCAGTTGGAGTGTGACCGATCATTTTACCCGTCGCGCAAAATCAAGGCAAATCAAGAGCTTAGTCGCCCCGATATCGATTATCAGTAGCGGCGGCTGGGGTGATGTGTTGTGTGAAGCGACGCCGATACAACGGGATACACGAGTATCGAAGGGGTCAACGCGTGGATCGTTTTACTTTGGGGGCCAAACAAATCACCCTGACCCTCATGGCGCTACCTTAAGCAGTATTCAGACGATAGCGGAAAGAGAATGACAACATGCATGACCCCCTAAATTCTGTCATCCCGGCGAACAACCACAAGGGTTGCGCCGAGCCGGGATCCAAGTGGGTTGTTTCTTCAATCTAACGAAACTTGGACCCCGGCCTCCGCCGGGGCGACAGCCTTAAGGTAGTGCCATGACACCCTGACCCTTTAATTCCCACCCAACGCAAAGTTCACCGGCGCGTCGTTTTTTGCGCGTCCGGTGGAACGACGAGTTGGGCACTCATTGGTGCCGCCTGGCGTGACACAGAATTCCGACCACAAGACCTCGACGTTAGCGCGGTGTGTGTTCTACAAGGATGTCATACGATCTTCCGTTCTTCTTTAGTAGTTTGATCCGCACGCCATTCTGTTCGTCGGCGAATGAGTCGTTCTTGCCTATATCGAATGCCGCGCTTTCAAGGCGTGGGACGGCTGGGTTGGCATTTACAAGACGTACCGCACTCTGCCCGTTGCGGCTTTCCCCGATCGTATCGTCTGCATACATAATAAGTACGCCCTCTTCTGGCAGGTACTTATCCTGTCCTATGAACTGTCGATTCTCAACGAGGTAATAAGTGGTCGCTGTCACGGGAATCTTGATCACCATGGTCTCAGATGACGCGTCCCCGAGCGGCCCTAAGGTAATTTTGGCTTTTTCGCCTTGACCCACCACGCGAACTTTTGCTGACTCCATCCAACCAAGCCGCAGCTTCGTCCACGATGAAATCCCAGGGGGGCCGGGCCGTTGCTTACAGTTATTACACGACATGGGATCCCAGCCCCCCATGTGAATCTGGGCATCGGTAACCAGTTGGAAAGCATCGGCCGGGTTTCGCGAAGTAGAACGGGATTGTATGTCTTGGTCATACAAGCAAGGCAAGACGCGTTTCCCATCCTTGACCCCGCCCAGGACGTGAGCGACATCGTGAAACACGTGGCCGAGTGTCACCGTGGAGGCATACAACACGATCCCACGATTTACCTTGCGCCCGCTCCGAGTGAATAAAATCTCATCGGACTTCCAGCCAAGCATCCCTGGGTAAGCCGCAACCCCGTGGTTACCCCACTCTTTAAATGTTGCAGCCAGCGCGATAATGACGAAATCGTATTTCGACACGTCCAAATCTTGTTCTACGGCATCGAGCGAATCACGGACCAGATTGCGAAGATTCGACCTGTTCACCTGCTGGTTCTGCCACGGCACCCAATAGTTGGAAATAGGATTAGGCAGCTTGTACCACTTTTCAGTGACCTCGCCCTTTATACACACTCGGTTGTGTGACATTTCTCGGATGTACTCGTCGAGCTCATTGAGAAATTTCTTTTTGACAGAGCCGGTGGTGATGTTTCTCCACGTACCGGGAAACTCAACCTGAATCACCAGTGGTTTCAAAACGGTAATGCAGGTCTCCTGCCTGCTCGCGTCACTTGCGGCATATGCTTGGAAACTAGCGACACACAAAAGGGCGAAGCCCACAATCGCACCAACGTTTCTCAATCTCTTCGGTATTCGGTGCATGTTGGCCTCCCACTTACAGTAACTGACTGGTGCTGTGCCCAACTAGATTTATGCGGCACAACCGCCGTATAACATGTTGGCGCATTTCTCGAAAACGACCTCACAATCAGTGAGTTGTGTTTGCATCCGATGTTATGTCAACCATTAACAGAATCGAGTTTTACGGCAGTCCGTAACTACGGGCGAACTGGCTGATCACCAGTCTAGCAACGCTGGCCGCTTGAGGCAAACGACGTTTTGCTGGCCGTGAGGCTCATCAGACGATCGCGCGCTGGGCAAATAAAAAGGGCACCCATCACTGGGTGCCCTGCTGGCCGAACCGGTCGCGCGACGTCTACGCGACCGCGCCAAAGATTACTTGTTGTAAGCCGTCTCGCCGTGCGACGCGATATCCAGCCCTTCGCGCTCGTCATCCTCGGATACACGCAGCCCGACCACCATCTTGACGACAAACAGAATGACGGCCGTGGCAACGGCTGACCATAGCACCGCAACGCCGACGGCTTTGGCTTGAATCCACACTTGCTCGCCGATGGAGGTAAAGCCCGTTTTAGCGGTGACCCAGTCGGTGACAAATCCCGGCCCACCCAAAGCGGGCGACACAAACACGCCGGTCAAGAGTGCCCCGAGAATGCCGCCAACCGCGTGCACGCCAAACACGTCAGCAGAGTCGTCGGCTTTGAGCATGCGCTTCAATCCGGTCACGCCCCACAGACAGACGATGCCGGCAACGGTGCCGATGACGAACGCGCCAGGAATGCCGACGTTGCCAGCCGCAGGCGTGATCGCCACCAATCCTGCCACCGCGCCGGACGCCGCACCGAGCATGGACGGCTTGCCTTTGAGCAGCCACTCGGCGAAGGTCCACGACAGCACCGCGCACGCAGTCGCCAGAAACGTATTCATAAACGCGAGTACTGCCGTGTTGCCGGCTTCGAGCGCGGAGCCCGCATTGAAACCAAACCAGCCGAACCACAACAGTGAGGCACCGATCATGGTCATGGTGAGGTTATGTGGCGTCAACGCTTCTTTGCCGTAGCCGGTGCGTTTGCCGAGCATGTATGCCGCGACCAATCCCGCGACACCGGCGTTGATGTGCACCACCGTGCCACCGGCAAAATCGAGCGCGCCCATCTGCCACAGGTAGCCCGCCTTCGCGTTTAAACCGTCCACCAGTTTCGGATCTGTATACGCATCCGGCCCCATCCAGAACCACACCATGTGCGCGAGCGGCGCGTAGCTGAAGGTTAACCACAGCGCGATGAACAACAGCACCGCCGAAAACTTCATGCGCTCTGCGATTGATCCCAAGATCAGGCAGCAGGTAATGGCGGCGAAGGTGGCCTGAAATGCGGCGAACAGCATTTCCGGAATCACGACGCCTTTGCTGAAGGTTGCGGCCATGGCGAACTCGCCCTTGGGCACATCGGCGATGCCTTTGAAAAACAATCGATCAAAGCCACCGAAGAAGGCGTTGCCCTCGGTGAAGGCCAAACTGTAGCCGTACACCACCCACAGCACCGTCACGAGCGAGAAAGTGACAAACACTTGCATCAGCACCGACAGCATGTTTTTCGAGCGCACCAGGCCGCCGTAGAACAACGCGAGCGCCGGCACACTCATCAACAGCACCAGCGCCGTGGACACCAGCATCCACGATACGTCGCCCTTGTTTGGCACCGGTGCGGGTGCGGCTGTCTGTGCAATCGTTGCTGACGCATCGACCGCAGGAGCCACTACCGGTGTCTGGGCGTAAGAAACGTCAACGGCCCCCACCATGAGTGATAGCGCGAGTAACAGTGAAACAAATAGCGTTTTCATGTAGAAGACTCCCTCGGTTACAGTGCGTCCGCGCCGGTCTCACCGGTGCGGATACGAACCACGTGTTGTAAGTCGAAGACAAAAATCTTGCCGTCGCCGATCTTGCCGGTGCTGGCCGACTTTTCGATCGCCTCCATGACCGCGTCGAGCAGGTCGTCCTTGATGGCGGCCTCGACTTTCACTTTCGGCAGAAAATCGACCACATACTCCGCGCCGCGATAAAGCTCGGTGTGACCTTTCTGGCGTCCAAACCCTTTGACTTCCGTGACGGTGATGCCCTGCACGCCAATGGCGGACAGCGCCTCACGCACTTCATCGAGCTTGAACGGCTTGATGATGGCGGTGACCAATTTCATAGTGGTGCTCCTCTTAAGAAATAACGTTGCCGAACGGTGAATGAACGCGCAGATTGTTGAATTACACGATACCAATTCCGGGTATTCGCACCACGAGCCACTTCCCCCTTCGACCAGCTCAGGGCAGGCTCCTTCGACGAAGGGGGGAAGCGCGGCGCCGAAATCAACAACCCAACAAATATCGAGAATTGCAGAAAATTGCTAGAACGACTTGGAAACAAAGGCGACGAGTCGCGCTTTACTCCACTCATGACCGAAGTAGGTGTAATTAGTGTGCTTGGCGTTGGTGGATTTGTAATAGCCGCCGGCATTCCAGCCGTCGCCAATGTCATAAGTGGAGCCGAACTTGAATACGCTGTAGGTCAACTCCTTGTTGTTATCCACGCCCAAATAGGAGCCTTTGAATTTTTGTTGGGCAACGGTGGCGTTGAGGGTCAGTTTCGGCGCGACTTCTTGTGAGTAGTTGAGTTCGATGTAGGTCGAGCCTTTGCTTTTCGCCGTGCCGAAAAGATCGCCCGTGCTGTAGGAGTACTTCGCGCTGACTGGGCCGTACGCCGCGCCGATATAGATTTCGTCGGTGTTGGCTTTCGGGAATCCGGCAATCGGCGACATGCCGGAATACTCATAGCGCAAGTAACCAATATCAAGAATCAGATCCTTGGCGACTTCGAATTTGTATCCGCCGAACAGATCGATTTCGACCGGTGACGAATCCTTGACCAGACCGGCTTTTTTGAAATCCTTCAGCCACGAGATGTTCGACGCGAACAGGCCCAGATAAAAGCCACTCGCATGCGCGTAGTCGAGATTCAATTGAACGGCCGGTTTTTCCGAGGTCTGGGAGATGCCGCGATATTCGTATTCGCTATAGAGCGAAATTTTTGTCGCGAAGGTGTGCCCCGGTGTCGGCGCAGTGGCGGGGGCAGGCGTTTGTGCATACGCAGGCGCTGCGATCATTGAAGCGGTGGTCGCCATGACGGCGGCGAGCGTGGTGGCAAAGCTGATTGGTTTGGCATTGATGTTCATCGAATTTTCCTTGGCAGTGAAGAATGGATTGCGAAACACACTACACAGACCTTCAGCACATAGCGTGCCACTTGTAATGGCGCGGTAACTCACTGAAAATAAAAGCATTAATTCGGCGCGACGGCCGCGCCGCACGAAACCGATGCACCTTGAAGGGGTCGCGCACTAAAAGCGGGCGTTAGAATGAACCCATGTCCAACTTCACGCCCAATCCCACACTCGACAAATTGACCGCTCTCGCGCAGCAGGTCGGCGAGGCCATCGCGGCGTCGCCCGCGGCGGATCTCGAAAAAAATGCGCGTCAGCATTTCATTTCGCAACTCGCCAAAGAAGGACTGGTGACGCGCGAAGAGTTCGATGCGCAGCGCACACTGCTGGATAAAACGCGCGCCAAGTTGCAAGCCCTCGAAGCCACGCTGTTGGCACACACGGCGGCCGTCGACGACAAGTCCGCCTGATGTCTTTGGCGGTCCTCACCAGCCGCGCACTGACCGGCATGGAAGCGCCGCTCGTCACGGTCGAAGTGCATCTGGCCAACGGCCTGCCCTCGTTCACCATCGTCGGGCTGCCCGAATTGGAGGTCAAGGAAAGCAAAGACCGTGTGCGTGCGGCGCTGTTGAATGCGCGCTTCGAGTTTCCGGCGCGACGCATCACCGTCAATCTCGCGCCAGCGGACTTGCCCAAAGAAAGCGGGCGGTTTGATTTGCCGATTGCGATCGGCATTTTGGTCGCCACTGGTCAGATTCCGGGCGACAAATTAAAACTGTATGAATTCGCTGGTGAGCTTGCGCTGACGGGCGAACTGCGGCCGATTCGCGGTGCGTTGGCGATGGCACTCAAAGCGCATCGCGATGGTCGCGCCTTCATTCTGCCCAAAGCCTCGGCGATGGAAGCCGCATTAGTCAAGGATGCGGTGGTACTGCCCGCATTGTCGCTGTTGCAAGTGTGTGCACATCTAGCCGGACGCGAAGCCATCGCCCCCTACGTGCCCGATGCCGCGCTGCTCTCCTGTCCGATCGGCGTGGCCGATTTTGCGGACGTCAAAGGCCAGGTCGCCGCCAAACGCGCGCTCGAAATTGCGGCCGCGGGCGGTCACAGCATTTTGATGATGGGTCCGCCGGGTACCGGCAAAACCATGCTCGCGCAACGCTTTGTCGGCATCTTGCCGACCATGACCGATGATGAAGCGCTGGAAGCGGCTGCCGTGCAAAGTCTGACCGGCGGCTTCAAACTCGAACGCTGGAAACAGCGGCCGTTTCGTTCGCCGCATCACACGGCATCGGGTGTCGCGCTGGTCGGTGGCGGATCGAACCCGCGGCCGGGCGAAATTTCGCTTGCACACCACGGCGTGTTGTTTCTTGATGAGTTGCCGGAATTTGATCGCCGCGTGCTTGAAGTATTGCGCGAGCCGCTCGAGTCTGGACGCATCACCATTTCGCGTGCGGCGCGTCAGGCGGATTTTCCGGCCGAGTTTCAATTGGTCGCGGCGATGAATCCATGCCCGTGCGGATTTCTGGGGCACTACACCAACAAGTGCCGCTGCACGCCGGATCAAGTAGTGCGTTATCGCGGCAAAATTTCCGGCCCGCTGCTGGATCGCATCGATTTGCAAATTGAAGTCCCGGCGGTGCCACAACTCGATCTGGTGAAAGCGACACGCGGCGAGGCGAGTGAGGCGATTCGTGCGCGCGTCGAACTGGCGGCGGCGCGCCAACACGCGCGTCAGCAAAAGCCGAACGCCAAACTCGACGTCAAACAAATCGATACCCTCTGCGTGCCGTCAGCGGCTGGCGAAACGCTGCTCAAACAGGCGATTGCCCGCATGGGGTTGTCGGCACGCGCGTACCACCGCGTCTTGAAAGTGGCGCGCACCATCGCCGATCTTGCCGGTGAAGACGCGATTGATGTCGGCCACATCGCCGAGGCGATCCAGTATCGGCGTATGGACAAGGGCGCGGGCTAGCGGTTTGTTGAAATTCTCGATACTAAGGTCGGACATTCGCATTGCACGCCACTTCTCCCATAGCAAAAGAGCCTGCCCTGAGCTGGTCGAAGGGGGAAGCGGCACCCCGAAATCTACAACCAAGCGAATATTGAGAATTTCAACTAGCTGCTAGCCAAGCAAGGCGTTCCTGACAAGTTCTGCCATATAGAGGCTTTCGTGAATTCATCCGCCACCGAACCCAACGCTCACCACGCCACACCGCGCTGGCTGCTCGCCTTGTTGCTGGCCGCACTCGGCATGCTTGGCCCGTTCGCGGTTGACGCCTACATTCCCGCATTTCCGAGCATCGCGGCAGACTTAGGCGCGAGCACCCTGCAAATGCAGCAGACCTTCTCGGTGTATCTGTTTGCATTTGCGTTCATGTTCTTGTTTCACGGTGCGCTGTCGGACAGCTTTGGTAGAAAGCCCGTGATCGTCGGCGGGCTGGTGGTGTTTTTTGTCGCGAGTATTGGCTGCGCGTTGTCGACGACCATCGGTGAGTTGTTGTTCTGGCGTGCGTTACAAGGGCTGTCGGTGGGTGCGGGCATGGTGGTCGGCCGCGCGATGATTCGCGATCTGTACGCGGATGTTGACGCGCAGCGCGTCATGTCGATGGTGACATTGTGGTTTGGTATCGCCCCGGCGATTGCGCCCATCATCGGCGGCCATTTGTATAGCGCGCTCGGCTGGCATTCGATTTTCTGGTTTCTGGCCGCGTTTACGTTTTGCCTGATTGTGATGAGCCTGAACGTATTTCATGAAACCCTGCCCGCCGAAAAGCGCCACGCGTTTCACCCCGGCCCGCTGCTGGCCGGCTATCGACAGGTCGGATCGAGTGTGCCGATGGTGTTGTTGTCGCTCGCCGCCGGATTTAATTTCAACGGCTTTTTTCTCTACATCCTCTCTGCGCCGATTTATGTGCCACAGCATCTGGGGCTGGGGCCGACCGAATACGCGTGGCTGTTCGCGCCCGCCATCGGCGGCATCATGGCCGGTGCGTTTATTTCCGGGCGCGTGGCAGGCAACTGGTCGCTGGAAAAAACCGTGCGTGTCGGCTACATGATCATGCTCTCTGCGGCCAGCATGAATCTGGCGTACGTGGCGCTGTTTCCGTCGACGCTGTTGTGGGCGGTGGTGCCGATTGCGCTGTATGCGATTGGCACCGCGCTCGCGTTTCCGTCGATTTCACTGATGGTGATGAATCTGTTTCCCGCGCGTCGCGGCATGGCCACTTCGCTATCCGGATTCGTGACCGGCATGGTCAACGTGCTGGTCGCCGGTGTGGTGTCGCCGGCCGTGTCGCACTCGCCATTGTGGCTCGCCATCAGCATGGGTTGCTTGATGTTCACCGGTTGGTGCTGCTGGTTTGCTTATCGGCGCTTGGTGACGCGGCGCAGCGATTAGGCGTGCTGTCGACAGTGGGTTTCGCGCGTAAACATCAGCAACACCACTGCCAGCGCACCCCACACCAACCAGGCAAGCGATAGTGGTGGCGGCTGGGCGGGCGTCATCGGATGCAGGGTGCGAGCGTAGGAGTCACTATTGATCCTGCAACTGAATATGGTGATTTATCGCTGACACCCGTTCCCCGACCCTTCCCCGTGGTGGGGGCGGATTCCATACTTCCCTCTCCCCTTGCGGGAGAGGGATCGAGGGAGAGGGGATGCGTTGCATGCGATGACCCTATTTAGTTGCCGACTCGCCAGGACGAGCGCAGATTCAAACACAAGGAGGGACGCGCTGTTTCAGACAAAAAACCATGAAACACCGCACCAATGCTAGTGTTTCAGACTTGTTCCCACGGCAATCCGTGTTGGCGCCAGCCGCCCAGCTTGCCGCGCTGGTGCTGATCATCGAGATCGCCCTCGAAGCCTTCGAGTACGTTGTAGACCTTGGTGAATCCCGCGCCTTCGAGGGCGAGTCCAGCATCAATGCTGCGATTGCCTGAGCGGCAAATCAGCACCACGGGGCGGTGCGTTGAATGGCCGCACGCTTTTTTGACCTGCCCGACAAAGTGCGGATTGATTTCCCAGTCCGGCCCGTCGTTCCACGGAATCATCATCGCCCCCACCGGGTGGCCGACAAACAAAAACTCCATCTCGCTGCGACAATCGACAAATACTGCGGCCGGGTCGGTGGCGAGCAGGTCGTGCGCGGCTTTGGGTTTGAGATGGTTCATGGGGGTCCTCTGGTTTTGATTATAGCCAGCCGACAGTAGGCGTCTGGCGGATTCAGTTGTGCCAACGGATGATATCCCTCGCGGAGCCTGCCCTGAGTTTGTCGAAGGGCTCGGGATGACAGCGGGGAAATGAACAGGTTTGCAGCGCCCTCCCGTTCCGAATTGTCATCTTGAACATGATAGGTGCCGCCTAGCACGCAGCCACCCCACACCAAATTGTCATCCCGAGCATGACGAGGGATCTCATCCGACCGATTAATGTCATCCTCGCTTTGGGCCACAAGGGGCAATGTCATAATTGAGCGCATCAACGCCAACCCACACGACCCCGATATGAACGCGCCTGACGCCATCTTTACCCGAGACAAACGCATTGCCGAACAAGCCGAGCGCATGGATGCGGCGGTCATCGCGTGGCGGCGCGATTTGCACGCCAACCCGGAGTTGGGCAACCGCGAATTTCGCACCGCCAAAATTGTGGCGGAGCACTTGCGTAACATCGGCATCAACGACATCCGCGAACAGGTCGCTTATACCGGCGTGGTCGGCGTGCTCAAGGGCAGCAAACCGGGCCCGTGCATTGCGCTGCGCGCTGACATGGACGCGCTGCCGGTCACCGAAGAAACCGATGTGCCATTCAAGAGCGTGGCGAAAGCGGAATGGAATGGCGTGTCGACCGGCACCATGCACGCGTGTGGTCACGACACCCACGTCGCGATTCTGATGGGTGTCGCGCAGATCCTCGCTGGCATGCGCGATCAAATCGCCGGATCCATTAAGTTCATTTTTCAGCCGGCCGAAGAAATGCCGCCGATCGGCGAAGACGGCGGCGCGGAACTGATGATCAAGCAGGGCTGTCTGGAAAATCCAACCGTCGATGCCATTTTCGGTCTGCACATCACATCCAAACTACACGCGGGAAAAATCGGCTATCGACCAGGCCCGTTTATGGCCAGCGCCGATCAATTCCGCATCTTCATTCGCGGCAACCAAACGCACGGCGCGCAGCCTTGGAGCGGTGTCGATCCGATTGTGGTTGGCTCGCAAGTCGTGCTCGGTCTGCAGACCATCGTCTCGCGCAGAATGAATCTGACGGAAGAACCCTCAGTGGTGACGGTCGGCAGCTTTCAGGCCGGCAATCGATCCAACATCATTCCGGACGAAGCGAAAATGGAAGGCACGGTGCGCGCGTTCGATGAAGTGCATCGCACCGAGATTCATGCTTTCATTGAAAAAATCACCACCCTGATTGCAGAATCGGGTGGTGCCAAAGCGCACGTGCACATTCAACGCGGCTATCCAGTGACCGTCAACGACGAAGCGCTGACCGCCTGGTCGGTGCCGGTGATGAAACGCGCCGCCGGTGACGACAACGTCAACCTTTGCCCGAAAACCTGTGGTGCCGAAGACTTCGCGTTTTATCAGCAAAAAGTGCCAGGTTTCTTTTTCAACATCGGCTGCACGCCACCGGATAAAGATTGCAAGTACGCGCCATCCAATCACAGTCCGCGTTTTTACGTCGATGAGCGCGGGCTCAAGATTGGCGTCAAAGCCATGACCACGCTGGCACTCGACTGGCTGGATGCGCATGTTGACCGCGCGGCGAAGTGAGTTATCTCGGTTGCTTTGATCTGTTCAAAATCGGTATCGGACCCTCGAGTTCACATACCGTCGGACCGATGCGCGCCGCGCGGCGATTTCTGCGCGATCTACCCGAAGCAACGTTCGACCAAATCTCGAAGGTCGAGGTCGAGTTGTTTGGTTCGCTCGCCCACACCGGCAAAGGCCACGCCACGGATACGGCGATCGTGCTCGGCTTTCACGGGCTCGCCCCGGAAGATGTCGACACCGGAAAAGTCAGCGCCTTCATCGGCACCGTGACCAAGACCGGCCGACTCAAGTTGCTCGGCACACACGAGGTAGGGTTCTCGCCGCTGGCGCACATTCGATTCAATC
Organism: Usitatibacteraceae bacterium; assembly: GCA_038901695.1. Lineage (GTDB taxonomy): Bacteria > Pseudomonadota > Gammaproteobacteria > Burkholderiales > Usitatibacteraceae > UKL13-2. The sequence goes on along the minus strand of JBCKPN010000021.1, from coordinate 12,285 downwards.
TGCGCGACCTGTTGCCGGTGCACTCCAACGGCATGCTGTTTCGCGCCCACGGCAGCGCGGGCATATTGGCCGAGCGCGCCATGTACTCCATCGGCGGCGGCTTTGTGGTTGACGACGACGAGGTGTTCGTCGGCACCGCGCGCGGCGATGAACACACGGTGCCTTATCCGTTTGCCTCGATGAAGTCGTTGCTGGCGACGTGCGCGTTGCAAGGCGTATCGATGGCAACGCTGTTGCGCGCCAATGAAAATGCGTTGCGTCCGACGGCCGAGACCGACGCGTTTTTGGATCGCGTTGCACAAACCATGTTCGCGTGCATGGATCGCGGCATGGCCACCGAGGGTACGCTGCCGGGTGGATTGAATGTGCCGCGTCGCGCACACGGCATTCATCAACAGCTATTGGCCGAGCACGGTGTGCGATCATTGATGCCACATCAAGTGATGGACTGGGTAAGTGTGTACGCCATCGCCGTCAATGAAGAAAACGCCGCCGGTGGGCGCGTGGTCACGGCACCGACCAACGGCGCGGCCGGTGTGGTGCCTGCGGTGTTGCGCTACGCACGCGATTTTTGCGGCGCAGACCAGACGAAAATGCGCGACTACTTTCTGGTGGCATCTGCCATTGGCGCACTGTGCAAAATGAATGCGTCCATTTCCGGCGCTGAAGTCGGCTGCCAGGGCGAGGTCGGCTCTGCGGCGGCAATGGCCGCCGCGGGACTCGCGTGCGTGCTCGGTGCGAGCAATGAACAAATCGAGAACGCGGCCGAAATTGCGCTTGAACACCACCTCGGCATGACCTGTGACCCGATTGGCGGCCTGGTGCAAATTCCGTGCATCGAGCGCAATGCCATGGGTGCCATCAAAGCGATAAGTGCGACTTCACTGGCGCTGCGCGGCGACGGCATTCACCATGTCACGCTCGATCAGGTGATCGAGACCATGCGCCGCACCGGTGCCGACATGCAGACCAAGTACAAGGAAACGTCACTCGGGGGATTGGCGTTGGCCGCGGTGGAGTGCTGATCCCGTAGGGTGCGCCGTGCGCACCGCGCCATCGACGAACGGGAAACAGCAGTGCGCACGGCGCACCCTACAGGTGGCGCATTCAGTGTGACATGCCTGTGTTTGTCGATAACGAGTAAAATGCAGCCTGCGCTGATTTGAATCTGCTTGCGAGCGCTGGGTTTTTGGTACGACCCTAAATTCGGCTAAAGCGAGGCACGTTTTGTTAAACCTGTCCGCCTTGGTGAGCACCGAAGCGACAGGTTTTTTATTTTGGGAAATGCAATGTGGTCACCGATGCGCCGTTAGATGAGATTCCTCACGTTCGTTCGGAATGACAATGTTGAGGTCGCGGTCAAAAAAATCACTGTCATTCCGAACGAACGTGAGGAATCTCATCCGCACACACAACGCACCGTCGGCGCACCTGCTGCACATCATGAAATTTCAACGCAACAACGCACACCGGAACTGTAAGGCGAATCTTGACCATGGCTCAACCCTCCGCTGATCGCCCCACCAGAACCGCACTCTTGATGGATGCGCTCGCCCAGCGCATTCTGGTGCTCGACGGTGCGATGGGCACCATGGTGCAGCGCTACCGGCTGACCGAGGCCGAGTATCGTGGCGCGCGCTTTGCCGACTGGAAATCCGACCTGCGTGGCAATAATGATTTGCTCACGCTCACCAAGCCGGAGGTCATTCGCGAAATTCACGCCGAGTATTTGCAAGCCGGTGCCGATATTCTCGAAACCAACACCTTCAACTCGACCGCGATTTCGATGGCGGATTATCAGATGGCGTCGCTCGCCTATGAGTTGAATTTGGAAGGTGCGAAGCTCGCGTGTAGCGTGGCCGCTGAGTTTTCACGCAAGACACCGACCCAACCACGTTTCGTGGCTGGCGTGCTGGGGCCGATGAATCGCACCTTGTCGTTGTCGCCAGACGTCAACGATCCGGGCTTTCGCGCCGTCAACTTTGATCAAGTCAAAGCGGCGTATCGTGAAGCGACGGGCGGCTTGATCGACGGTGGTGCTGACATCATCCTGATTGAAACCATTTTCGACACGCTCAACGCCAAGGCGGCGATTTTCGCCGTTGAAGAAGAGTTCGATGCGCGCGGGCTCAGCGCCGCCGAGCGGCTGCCCGTGATGATCTCGGGCACCATCACCGACGCGTCGGGTCGGACGCTGTCCGGTCAAGTGGTCGAGGCGTTTTACAACTCGGTTCATCACGCGCGGCCGATTTCGATTGGCTTTAACTGTGCGCTCGGGGCTAAGGAGCTGCGTCCGCACATCGAAGAGCTGGCGCGGATTGCCGACTGTCGTGTTTCCGCGCATCCGAATGCCGGGCTGCCAAACGCGATGGCCGAATACGATGAACTGCCCGCTGAGACAGCGGCGTTTATTCGCGAATGGGCCGACGAAGGCTGGCTCAATATCACGGGCGGTTGTTGTGGCACCACGCCCGCGCATATCAAGGCCATCGCCGACATCGTGCGCGGTTGCAAGCCGCGCGATATTCCAATCATCGACAAGCAGTTGCGTCTGTCTGGATTAGAGCCGCTCAACATCGGCGACGATTCGCTGTTTGTCAACGTCGGTGAGCGCACCAACGTCACTGGTTCGCGCGTTTTCGCCAAGCTGATATTGAACGACGACTACAACGCGGCACTCACTGTCGCTCGGCAGCAGGTCGAGAACGGCGCACAAATGATCGATATCAACATGGACGAGGCCATGTTGGATTCGCAAGCCGCGATGGTGAAGTTTCTGAATCTGATTGCCGCCGAACCCGACATTTCGCGGGTGCCGATTATGCTCGACTCGTCGAAGTGGAGCGTGATTGAAGCCGGCCTCAAATGCGTGCAGGGCAAAGCGGTGGTCAATTCCATTTCGATGAAAGAGGGCATTCCACAATTTATTGAAGCCGCCAAGCTGTGCCGCCGCTACGGCGCGGCGATTATCGTGATGGCGTTCGACGAGAAGGGCCAGGCCGACAGCTTCGAGCGCAAAACGCAAATTTGTGCACGCTCGTACAAGATCCTGACCGAGGAAGTGGGCTTTCCGCCGGAAGACATTATTTTTGACCCGAATATTTTTGCCGTCGCCACCGGCATTGACGAGCACGCGCTGTACGGTCTTGATTTCATTCGCGCCACCGAATGGATTCGCCAGCACTTGCCGCACGCAAAGGTCAGCGGCGGCGTCTCCAACGTGTCGTTTTCGTTCCGCGGCAATGACCCGGTGCGCGAAGCGATTAACACCGCGTTTTTGTATCACGCTGGCAAGGCCGGCATGACCATGGGCATTGTCAACGCCGGACAACTCGGCGTGTACGACGAAATTCCGAAGGATTTGCTCCTGCGCGTTGAGGACGTGTTGTTTAACAGGCAAATAAGCGTCGGGCAGACGCCGACGGATCGACTGGTCAGCTTTGCCGAGCAGTACAAGGGCCAGACCCGGGAGCAGGTGGAAGACCTCGCCTGGCGCGATGACACGGTGGAATCCCGACTGACGCATGCGCTGGTCAAGGGCATCACCGAATATATCGTTGCCGATACGGAAGAATGCCGCGCCAAGATCAAGGCTGAAGGTGGCCGACCGATCAACGTCATCGAAGGCCCGTTGATGGACGGCATGAACGTGGTCGGCGATCTATTTGGTGCGGGCAAGATGTTCTTGCCGCAAGTGGTCAAATCGGCGCGGGTGATGAAACAAGCCGTCGCCCATTTGATACCCTACATTGAGGAAGAAAAGCGGCTGCTTGGTAGTGAGGATGCCAAAGCCAAAGGCAAAATCGTGATGGCCACTGTCAAAGGGGACGTGCACGACATCGGCAAAAATATTGTCGGCGTGGTCATGCAATGCAACAACTACCAAGTGGTGGATCTTGGTGTGATGGTTCCGGCGGAAAAAATTCTCAACGCCGCCATCGAGCACAAAGCCGACATCATCGGACTGTCCGGATTGATTACGCCGTCGCTCGAAGAAATGGCGCACTTTGCCAAGGAAATGCAGCGACTCGGCTTTACCATTCCGTTGCTGATTGGCGGCGCGACCACGTCGCGCACACACACGGCGGTAAAGATTGAGCCGCATTACAAAGGCCCGGTGGTGTGGGTGCCGGATGCGTCGCGCGCGGTGGGGGTGTGCAGCAATCTGCTGTCGGACGCGTTGCGGGACAAGTATGTGAAGGAGGTGCGCGAGGACTATGTGAAGGTGCGCGAGCAACACGCCAACAAGAAAGGTGTGAAGCTCATCCCGCTCGCGGCGGCGCGCGCCAACGCAACCAAGATGGATTGGTCAAACTACCAACCGCCGAAGCCGCGCTGGCTTGGCGTTAAAGAATTGAAGAACTTTCCGATTGCGCAACTCGTGCCCTACATCGACTGGAGCCCGTTTTTCCAGACCTGGGACCTGGCGGGAAAGTATCCACAGATACTCGACGATGCGGTGGTGGGCGAGGCGGCGAAAGAGGTGTTCGCCAACGCCCAAAAAATGCTCGACAAGATTATCAAAGGCAAGTGGCTGCAGGCTAACGCCGTGTACGGATGTTGGCCGGCCAATGCGGTCGGGGATTCGATTGAGGTGTACGCCGATGAATCGCGCACCAATGTACTGCATACGTTTCATCATTTGCGTCAGCAGAATGAAAAACCGGCGGGCAATGCGAATCAATGTCTGGTGGACTTCGTGGCACCGCGCACGTTGAACACATCTAACGCGGATAGCGCGATTTCGGCACGAGCGGTGACCGTCGCCACCCCCACTCCTTCCCCTCCACGAGGGGAAGGTCGGGATGGGGTCGCTCCACGAGGGGAAGGAGTGGGGGTCGCCGACTATCTCGGCGCTTTCGCCGTCACCGCCGGCATCGGCTGCGACGAACGTGCCAAAGCGTTTGAAGTGGCCAACGACGATTACAGCGCGATTATGTTGAAAGCACTCGCCGATCGACTCGCCGAAGCGTTTGCCGAGTATTTGCACGCTCGCGTCAGACGCGACGATTGGGGTTACGCAAAAAACGAGAACATCAGCAGCGACCAGATGATCGCCGAGAAGTATGTCGGCATTCGTCCTGCGCCCGGCTACCCGGCGTGCCCGGAACATTCCGAGAAGGCCGCGCTTTTCGCGCTGTTGGATGCGACCAAGCGCGCGCATATTGCATTGACCGATTCATACGCGATGTGGCCGACGGCGGCCGTGTCCGGTTTTTACTTTTCGCATCCGCAAGCGCAGTATTTCGCGGTCGGCAAAATTGATCGCGATCAGTTGGAGGACTACGCCAAGCGCAAAGGCTGGAGTGTGCCCTTGGCTGAGCGCTGGCTGGCACCAAACTTGGGTTAATCCGCGTCAATTACAAGCCAACCGCTTTAGCGTATAAACGTATCCAAGCGGTCTGAGTCTGCCGCCAACACGAACAAATTTTATTGAACGAGCGCGCAATGCCACCATCTAACGCCCCAGTCGGTTCCTACACCCACTTTTCCTCACCCATGAAGTCCTATCTGCTTTCGGTCATCGTCATACTGGTCTGCGCGGTTCCTGCCGCCGCCGTATCGTCGTGGGGCTGGAAAGCGTTTGGTCTCGACGGCATTGGCCTCGCTGTCGCGACCGTCATTAGCGCCATGGTGCTCGCTACTGCGCTGTTTGCGATGCTCTCGGCGCTCGGCAAGGCGTTCAAAATTACCAAGTAAAACTCGCCTATCGGTGCGCTGTTCCGGGCAGAAATGCCTGAAAGTGCGCTTGTTTATTGGCGATTACTGTTGTAGGGTGTGCCTTGCGCACCATTGCCGCTTGATGATGACTGGTGCGCAGAGCCCACCCTACAGTGGTTTAACCTGTTCGGCCAATCGGCCATTGGCCAGCAGCTCCGCAAATTCATCCCGCAGCCGCGCACTTTCGTCCATGGCGAAGCGCCAGTATTTGAGGCGGCCGTCATAGTCGTCGACAAAACGCGCGAAGTCGCTGCGATCAGGCAGTTTTTTCAGCGGCAATCGATCCAGATACGCGCGCGTCGGCGAAAGCAAAATGACATTGTCCAACCACGCGCCACGCGCTTTGCGCCACGGCAACATTTTGTCGAGCCAGCCGGGCACGATCTTGTTGGTGAAATGCGGGTACAGCACCAGGCCGTCGCGCGTCGAATACGGCAGGTGCAAGTGATAGTCGATGATGCCGCCGTCCCAGTAGGTGCCCTCGGCAGCGCCTTCGATGCCGCGCACGCCTTCGAGCACCAACGGTATCGAGCCTGACGCGATGAGCGCGTCGCCAAAATTGGCTTTCGTCAGCGCGGCGTATTTGGTACGAAACGGATCGAACTGCCCATCGCCTGCGAATCGTTCGTCGTCGAATAGCGGCGTTTCGTCACCGGCGCGTGCACCGGCATAAAACCAGGTGCGATCCAAAAAATGGCGCAGGTGTTTGCGTCCGGCCATGTTTGCGATGGCGGCGAGCGCGTAGCCGACGTGGGTGCGGCCACGCTGCTCGCGGTTGAGGATGCCTTTGCCGCGCACAGCGAGCACATGCAGTCGGTAGTGCGGGTGCGACAACACGTCGTCGATGTGTCCAACGAACAGATTGTTGATGAGATCGCGCGCATAGGCGGTGATGTAGGCGGCATCGACCTTGCGTGGATAGTGCTGCTGACTGTAGGCGCTGGCAAAACTGGTTAGCGCGGCGCGTGTTTCGTCCGCCGAAAATTTTCCGTCTTGCATGCCACGACACACCGCAGCGAAGCGCCACGCGCCGATTGAGGCACCGATCAAGTCAATCGGTTGTTGACGTGTGGCAAAACTTTGCGGCAGCCAATCGGCAAACAGCCACTCGTCGAGTTTAGCCAACCCAAGCCCTTTCGGGCCGCCCGCGGCACCGGGCACCATAGTGATGTCGTGGGAAGACAGGCTGTGATCGCGAATGTGGGCGAGCGCACGCGGGCCAGCCTGAACGTCAAGCCACGTCACGGCACGACACGCGTTGCATGAAATCCGAGGAAACCACGTAGCACTTCCTGTGGTGCTTCGAGTTGCGGATAATGTCCGATGCCACTGAGCAGCATGATGTCCGCGTCGGGAACCAACTCGGCGTAACGGATCGCCATATGCCTACCTGACACCGGATCGTCAGCGCCGTCGATCAAACGCAACGGAATGCGATCGTTGCGCGCCTTGGTCATGGCTCCGACCCAGCGCGAGCGCAAGCGCTTACGTTCGGCCATATAGCCGATCAACTTTGGCATCACGCGCGGCCCGTCGTTCTCGACAATCATTGACCACATCGCGGTGAGCTCAGCATGCGAAGGTGGCGTCGCGCGGCCAAAGATTTCCGTCATCGACGTTGCGAAATGCGCGCTCGACATCTGTTTTGCCAGCCACCCACCGATTGGCGACGCTAACAGCCGTTGCGCCATGCGCGGCCGATGCGCTTCCGGAAACAAGCCGCCGTTAAGAAAACACACGCTGCCGAGCTCGGTGAGTAACGAGCCGTCATGCGCGCGCGCCAGCAACTCTTGCGCCACCGAGTCGCCAACATCGTGCGCGAGAATGTGAAAGCGGCTCACGCCCAGCTGCGTGAGCAAGGATTCGCACAAGTCAGTCTGATCGAGAATGCTGTAGTCATACTCGGCTGGCTTCGCCGAGTAGCCAAATCCGAGCAAGTCCGGCGCAATGACAGTGAAGTGTGCAGCAAGTTCCTGCCACAGTGGCGACCAATCCCACGACGAGGTCGGAAAGCCGTGAATCAACAGCAGCACCGGCGCACCGCGACCGGCACCGGCACGGCGAAAAAAAATGCGATGACTGCGATGAGGGAAATACTCGCCCGCGCCGCGCCAGTCTTCCGGCGAAATCCACGCTTTGGTCAAAACGCTTGTGCCTTTTTTGGAGTGTGATCGCACTTATTATCCCAACATATTGCACTTCATCCCTCCACCACGGGTTTTGCCATGTCGCAACTGTTTTCAGCTTTTACCCTTCGCGCGCTAACGTTCAAGAATCGTGTCTTTGTCTCGCCCATGTGCCAGTACTCGTGTAGCGACGGCGTGCCGAACAATTGGCACCTGGTGCACTTGGGCTCGCGCGCGGTCGGCGGTGCGGCCATGGTCATGACCGAGGCCGCGTCAGTGACGCCCGAGGGGCGCATTTCGCCGGAGGACGCCGGCATATGGAACGACGCGCAACGCGACGCCTGGCAGCCGATCGCCGCGTTTGTCGCCGCCCATGGGGCAGTAGCGGCCATCCAGTTGGCACACGCCGGGCGCAAGGCGTCAACCTTTGCGCCGTGGCGTGGGCGTGGCAAAGTCACGCCCGAGCAAGGCGGCTGGCAAGTGGTCGCACCGAGCGGCCATGCGTTCAACGAGTCGTATCCGCTGCCGCATGAAATGAGCGTGGCCGATATTCGGGGCGTCATCGACGCGTTTGCCGCAGCGGCGAAACGCTCGCTCGAGGCGGGATTTCAGGTGGTGGAAATTCACGCCGCGCATGGCTACCTCGCACACCAGTTCTTGTCGCCGTTGTCGAATCTGCGGCAAGATGCATACGGCGGCTCGCTGGAAAACCGTATGCGTTTTGCGCTGGAAGTGTCAGCCGCAGTGCGCGAAGTGTGGCCGCCGTCGTTGCCGGTATTCACGCGCATTTCGGCGACCGACTGGAAAGACGGCGGCTGGGACGTTGCACAATCGATTGCGTTTGCGCAAGCGTCGAAACGCATCGGCATTGATTTGATTGACGTATCCTCTGGTGGTGCGGTGGCGGACGCACAGATGACCGTTCGCCCCGGCTATCAAGTGCCGTTTGCGCGCGCGATTCGTGAAGGTGCAGCCATCGCGACGGGGGCAGTTGGCCTGATTACCGACGCGGTGCAAGCCGAGCAAATTGTGGCCGACGGCAACGCCGACTGTGTGTTTCTGGCGCGCGCGTTGTTGTGCGATCCGTACTGGCCGTTGCACGCGGCGACTGAACTTGGTGTGGCGGTTGAATGGCCCGATCAGTACAAGCGTGCGGCGGTGAATGCATTTGGCAAATAGGCCATCTCGGCTCGGTGACATGACGCGACACGTTGAGATTCCTCACCGAGGGTACTGGTTCGGAATGACGCGTTGAGAGGAGTGGCAAAAAAATTCACTGTCATTCCGAACGAACGTGAGGAATCTCATCCCTTCGCAAGAGCCCGCAACGGCGCAAGGTTCAAGACGACTAATTCAGGAGAAAATATTGATCGACCTCTACTACTGGCCAACGCCCAACGGCCACAAAATCACGCTGTTTCTGGAAGAGGCCAAGCTCGCCTACAACATCATCGGCATCAATATCGGTCGCGGCGATCAATTCCAACCAGATTTCTTGAAAATCTCTCCCAACAATCGCATCCCCGCCATCGTCGATCACGTGCCGAGCGACGGAAAGCGACCGATTAGCGTGTTTGAGTCGGGTGCCATCCTGCTGTATCTCGCGGGAAAGACCGGAAAATTTCTACCCAAGGACTTGCGTGGACAGGTCGAAACGCTTGAATGGGTGATGTGGCAAATGGGCGGCTTAGGGCCGATGCTCGGCCAGAACCATCATTTCTGCCACTACGCGCCGGAAAAAATCCCCTATGCCATCGAGCGCTACACCAAGGAGACTTCACGACTCTATGCCGTGCTGAACAAACGTCTCGCTAATTGCGCCTTCATCATGGGCCGCCAATACACCATTGCCGACATGGCTTGTTATCCGTGGATCCTCGCCGACCGGCAAGGGCAGGACATGCAGGATTTTCCGCATCTGGCGCGCTGGCATGCCGCGATTCGCGCGCGACCGGCGACGATTCGTGCCTATGCAAAAAAAGATAGCGTGAACCGTACACCGGTCGCGGCGATGGGAGCAGCCGAGCGCCGCGTGCTTTTTGGGCAAGACAAGTCGGTCGTGAAATGAAAGATGCCGCTGGATCAGCGGCATCTTCGTTTGCATTTCCCGATCTGAAACGACTATTTCTTGTTGAGTTCGCCAACGAAGGCATTGAACTCTTCGATGGCTGCGTTGGCCGCTGCGATGTGCGCTTGTGCAAGCTTGGTCATGTCGTTGCGATACGCCATCAGGCAGTCGCGGTAGCCGTCCATTTTCTTCACAAATTGCTTTTGCTGATCGTCGCTGTCAAAGCGTCCCGGTAAATCCGGACGTGGGCAGCCGTGTTTGGGCACGCTTGCGGTGGACGCCTTTTCCGCTGCCGCAGTCGCTGCCGACGCTGATGCTGGCGTCGGTTTGGATTCTTGCGCATTGAGCGCGAAGGCGGCGAGCGAAAGCAGCGCCGCGACGACACGATGGGACAGTTGTGTTTTCATGGGTATGTAGAAAGACGCAAATATGGAAAGGCGTTATCCGGCAGCGCGATTGCCAGAAATATTGGTTTGCGTCGCGGCGAGCCACTTTTGTACCGAGGCGACAATACCGTCACGATTGAGTCCGCAATCGGCGAGCAGCACACCAGGGTCGCCGTGTTCGACGAAATGATCGGGAAGCCCCAAGTGCAGGATCGGCAGCGTCAGGTATTGCGCGGATAGTGATTCGGCCACTGCGCTGCCCGCACCACCCATGACGACGTTTTCTTCCACCGTCACGATAACGTCGTGCGACGTGGCGAGTTTGAATACCAATTCGTCGTCGAGCGGCTTGACGAAACGCATGTTGGCAACCGTCGCGTTAAGCAATTCCGCGGCGTCGTGCGCCGGTTTGACCATGGAACCGAACGCCAATATCGCGACACGCAAGTTGGATGCGCCGCTCGCATAGCCCTTGGCTTCTCGTACCACCACGCCTTTGCCGAGCGGCAGGGTAGTAAGCGCGTGCTCGATTGCCACACCCGGGCCGCTGCCGCGCGGATAACGAATCGCTGACGGTTGATTGAGCCGCACACCCGTCGTGAGCATCTGCCGACATTCATTTTCGTCCGAGGGCGTCATCACCACCATGTTTGGAATGCAGCGTAGGTAGGATAGGTCGAATGCGCCGTGATGGGTCGGACCATCGGCACCGACCAGACCGCCGCGGTCTAGCGCAAACACCACCGGCAGATTCTGCAAAGCCACGTCGTGAATCAATTGGTCATAGCCGCGTTGCAAAAAGGTCGAATAAATCGCCAGCACCGGTCGCATGCCGTCAGCGGCAAGTCCGGCGGCAAATGTCACCGCATGCTGTTCGGCAATCGCGGTATCAAAGTAGCGCGACGGAAATTCCTGCGAAAACTTCACCAGCCCCGAGCCTTCGCGCATGGCGGGTGTGATGCCGACCAGCGCGGGTTCCGCGCGCGCCATGTCGCACAGCCAATCGCCGAAGATCTGCGTGTAGGTCGGCTTTGGCTTTGCATCGGGCGCGGGTGCAGGTTTGACGATACCGATTTTCGGGTCGAACTTCGGTGGCCCGTGGTAGTTGATTGGGTCGTCCTCAGCGAGCTTGTAGCCTTGACCCTTACGCGTTGCGACGTGCAAAAATTGTGGGCCGTCGAGCTGCTTGATATTGTTCAGTGTGTCGATCAAGACATCGATATTGTGGCCATCGATGGGGCCGGTGTAGTTGAAGCCGAACTCTTCGAACATGGTCGACGGGCTGATCATGCCCTTGGCGTGCTCTTCGAGTTTCTTGGCGATTTCCTTGAACGTCGGCGTGTATTGCAACGCCATCTCAGCGGTCTTCTTGGTGGCGGCGTAAAACCGACCGGACATCAGTTTTGCAAAGTAGTTGTTCAGCGCGCCGATGGATTCGGAGATCGACATGTCGTTGTCGTTGAGAATGACGATGACATTCTCGCGACCGACATTGTTCATCGCCTCGAACGCCATGCCGGCCGTGATGGCACCGTCGCCGATGATGGCGACCACGTGGCGTTTTTTGCCTGCCAGGCGCGCGGCGACCGCCATCCCCAATGCGGCAGAAATCGAGGTCGACGCGTGGGCAGTACCGAAGGTGTCGTAGGGCGACTCTTCGCGGCGTGGAAAGCCGGCGATGCCGCCCTTCTGGCGCAGCTTACCCATGCCATTGCGACGCCCCGTCAGAATCTTGTGGCCGTAGGTTTGGTGGCCGACGTCCCACACCAGCCGGTCTTCCGGCGTGTTGAATACGTAGTGCAGTGCGATGGTCAGCTCGACCGTGCCCAGGTTCGAGGACAAGTGTCCGCCGGTGGTCGACACCGAATCGACGATGAATTCACGTAACTCGTTGGAAAGCTGGGTCAATTTGCGCCGCTCGAGTCGGCGCAAGTCCTTCGGGTCGTTGACCGTTTCAAGGAGCGCGTATTTGGATTGGGGCGGT
>JBCKPN010000020.1:0-26260 GCA_038901695.1 Usitatibacteraceae bacterium | reverse complement strand
GCCAAGATTGAATTGTCTTCGGCGCAACAGACCGAGGTGAATCTGCCGTATGTGACGGCCGATGCCACTGGGCCAAAACACTTGCTGGTCAAGATCACGCGCGCCAAGTTTGAAGCACTGGTCGATGAATTGATCGAGCGCACCATCGAGCCATGCCGTATCGCGATCAAGGATTCGGGCGTCAAGATCGAGGATATTTCCGACGTGATTCTGGTCGGCGGTCAAACGCGCATGCCGAAAGTGCAAGAGAAAGTCAAAGAGATTTTTGGCAAAGAGCCGCGCAAGGACGTCAACCCCGACGAAGCCGTTGCGGTCGGCGCCGCCATCCAGGGCGGCGTGTTGAAGGGCGATGTCAAAGACGTGTTGCTGCTCGACGTCACGCCGTTATCGCTCGGTATCGAAACGCTCGGTGGTGTATCGACCAAGCTGATCAAGAAAAATACCACTGTGCCAACCAAGGCCTCACAGGTGTTCTCGACTGCCGACGACAACCAGTCGGCGGTGACGATTCACGTGTTGCAAGGCGAGCGCGAATTGGCGGCTGGCAACAAGTCGCTCGGCCAGTTCAACCTCGAAGGCATTCCACCGTCGCGTCGTGGGCAGCCGCAGATTGAAGTGCAATTCGACATCGACGCCAACGGCATCATGCACGTCTCGGCCAAAGACAAGGCGACTGGCAAAGAAAACAAAATCACCATCAAGGCGAATTCAGGCCTGACGGAAGAAGAAATTCAACGCATGGTCAAGGACGCCGAAGCCAATGCGGACGAAGACAAGAAAGTATTGGCATTGGTGACCGCGCGCAATACGGGCGACGCACTGGTGCACGAGACCAAAAAATCGCTGGAAGAGTACGGCGACAAACTCGATGCCGCGGAAAAGACTGCGATTGAGGACGCCAGCAAAGTCCTTGAAGAAGCGCTCAAAGGCGACGACAAAGACGCCATCATTGCCAAGACTGAAGCCTTGAGCAAGGCTGCACAAAAACTCGGCGAAAAAATGTACGCCAATATGCAGGCCAAAGCTGCCGCTGAAGGTGGCGGCCCAGCGGGTGCGGGGCCGACCGGCGGGGCAGGTGCACAGGAAGCACCCGCCAAAGAAAAGGATATGGGCAACGTGGTTGATGCCGAATTTACGGAAGTCAAAGACAAGAAGTAACCCTGCCGCCCACCAATCTTCCGCCGTCATTCCGAGCACCGCGAGGAATCTCATCCGCACATCACGTGAGGGTGTGGTTCCTCGCGGTGCCGTTTCGTCATTGATCGATTTCACCTATTCAACATGGCCAACAAACGCGACTTCTACGAAATTCTAGGCCTCAATCGCGATGCGTCCGACGACGACATCAAAAAATCCTATCGCAAGCTCGCGATGAAGTTCCATCCGGATCGCAACCCCGACAGCAAGGAATCGGAAGAAAAATTCAAAGAGGCAAAGGAAGCCTACGAGATTCTTTCCACACCGGACAAGCGTCGGGCGTATGACGCCTACGGCCACGCCGGCGTGAATCCGCAAATGGGCGGCCAACCGGGTGGTTTTGGCGCTGACGTCGGCGGCTTCTCGGAAGCCTTCGGCGATATTTTTGGCGAAATTTTTGGTGGCGCGGGCGGTCGACGCGGCGGCGGACCGCAGGTGTATCGTGGCTCCGATCTGCGTTACAACATGGAAATCAGTCTCGAACAAGCCGCTCGCGGTACCGAAACCAAGATTCGCATTCCGGCGCTGGAAGCGTGCGCGGTTTGTAGTGGCACTGGGGCTAAGCCCGGCACCAAAGCCAAGACTTGCCACACGTGTAACGGAGCCGGTCAGGTGCGCATGCAGCAAGGCTTTTTCTCGATTCAACAAACCTGTCCGACCTGTCACGGCACCGGCAAAGTCATTCCCGAACCGTGTGCCGCGTGCGATGGTGTCGGTCGCGTGAAAAAGCACAAGACGCTGTCGGTCAAGATTCCGGCCGGTGTCGATGACGGTGATCGCATCCGCTTAACCGGCGAAGGCGAAGCCGGCGTTAACGGCGGCCCGCCGGGCGATTTGTATGTCGTCGTGCAACTGAAACCGCACGCCGTTTTTCAGCGCGACGGTGCCGATTTGCATTGCGAGATGCCGATTTCGTTTACCGTCGCGGCCCTCGGTGGCGAAATCAGCATTCCAACACTCGACGGCGAAGCCAAAATCAAGATTCCGGCCGAAACGCAATCAGGCCAGACGTTTCGCCTGCGCGGCAAAGGCATCAAGCCAATTCGACAAACGTCGCGCGGCGATTTGATGTGTCGCATCGCCATTGAAACGCCGGTGCGATTGACGGATCGTCAAAAAGAGCTGTTGCGCGAGTTGGAAGAGATCAGCATAAAAGATAGTGACAAACACAACCCCCGCGCGAAGGGTTTCATGGATAAGGTCAAGGATTTTTTCGCGGGTTAGCGAAAGTCCATTGACGACGGGCGTTTTCGGAAATTGTTTTGCCTCAACCACCGCGCCGAATGGACATTTCGTAGGTTGGGCACGGTTCATCTGCCCAACATCGGTGAATCAATCAATAGCGCTGTTGGGCTTAATGAGGCCAGCCCAACCTACGCGGCTCCCATTGGCCACTTCGTAGGTTGGGCACGGCTCATCTGCCCAACATCATTCCTCTCCAAATCCTGCACCATAATACTCGTCGCCCAATCGCGACCCATCAGACCACCTGCGATGTATCGGTGAATCGACGAATGCGGCCATTCGGACGCACGCTGCACAAAACCGTGCTTCACGGGATTGAAGTGAATGTAGTCAACGTGACGTGCAAAGTCATTGTCATCTCGAATGAGATGCTCCCAAAACCGCCGCTGCCAAATACCGCGTTCGCGCTTCGCCATTCGGGAGGAACCCTCATGCTCGGTCTTTGGCAAATGTCTTGAGAACGTGGATTTAATCGTGCCAACCCTGACTGAAAAATTCGCATCGCCCTCTGGCAGCGTCATCAGCAAATGAAAGTGATCTGGCATCACAGCCATTGCATCAATGTGAAAATGGTGCCTTGCCTTCACATGTTGAACAGCGGCGCGAAAGACGGCAATCTGGCTCAGCAATAGCGACGACGTTCTGTCCGCAAGATTCGCGGTGATGAAGTAAGTCGCGCCGGGAACAGCTGCTCGTCGGTATCGCATGTCATTTTTAGTTGATGTTGGGCTTGATGAGGCCAGCCCAACCTACGAGACTAACTTAGCGAATTTTTCCAAGTTAAGCCCACAGGGCGGCCGAAGCCACAAGGTGAAAGATTTTTTTGCGGGTTAGCAAAAAAGACATTTGCCGAAGCGGCGTAGGGTGCGCCGTGCGCACCCTACGCGTCTACAGCCGCCTTGATCTGTTCCAACGCCGATGCGTCCTCAATCGTCGTTAAATCTCCCGCATCACGCCCTTCGCACAGCGCCTGAATCGCACGCCGTAACAACTTGCCTGAGCGCGTCTTCGGCAGCATGGTCACGAAGTGCACGCGCGACGGTCGGCCAATCGCGCCAAGTTCCCGATCAACTGTGGCCATCACTTCCTTTTCGTGCACCGCCGCAGCTTCGGGCGTGGCGACCAAGCTGGCGTCTTTCACCACCGCAAACGCCACCGGCACCTGCCCTTTCAATGCGTCGGCAACGCCGACCACAGCGACCTCGGCAATATTCTTGTGCGCCTGAATCGCTTCTTCAATTTCGCGCGTACCGAGTCGATGGCCGGCAACGTTGATCACATCATCCGTGCGCCCCATGATGAAGTAGTAGCCGTCCTTGTCGCGCGTTGCCCAGTCGAAGGTGGTGTAGACCTTCTCATCCTTGAACGAGCCAAAATAGGTTTTCACGAACCGCTCGTCGTCACCCCAAATTGTTGACATGCATCCGGGCGGCAATGGCGGCACGATGCACAGCACGCCCTTCTCGTCCGCGCCGACGGCAGCACCCGTTGCCTCGTGCTTCAACTTCACGTTGTAGCCGTACACCGGAAAACTCGGACTGCCGAGTTTGCGCGGCGTATCTTCGATGCCGGGTTGCGCGGACAGGATCGGCCAGCCGGTTTCGGTTTGCCAATAGTTATCGATGACCTTAACACCAACACCTTTGGCGATCCAGTCGCTGGTCGGTTGATCAAGCGGCTCGCCCGCAAGATACAAATAGCGCAAGCTCGACGTATCGTACTTGGTGAGGAATGCAGCATCCTGCTTTTTGAGCACGCGGATCGCCGTGGGTGAGCTAAACATCACGACCACGTTGTATTGCTCGACAATTTTCCACCAGATACCAGGGTCAGGCCGGATCGGCAGGCCTTCGTACATGATGGTGGTCGAGCCATTGATGAGTGGACCATAGACGATATACGAGTGCCCTACCACCCAGCCAATGTCTGAGGTACAAAAAAACGCGTCCCCCGGCTGTGTGGCAAAGATGTTCGGCATCGAGGCGGCGAGCGCCACGGCATAGCCGCCGGTGTCGCGTTGCACACCTTTCGGCTTGCCGGTGGTGCCGCTGGTGTAGAGGATGTACGAAGGATGGCTCGATTCGACCCACTCGCATGGCACAACGTCGCCCTTGTGGCGCGGTGCGAGCGCCGCGTAATCCATATCGCGCCCGGGCAGTACCTGCATCGATTTGTCGAGATGCCGATTCACAATCACGACGTGCTTGGGCGGAAACTTGGACAGCGCAATCGCCTCGTCCGTGAGCGGCTTTAACGGAATCACTTTGCCGGCACGCGATCCGGCATCGGATGTGACCATCACACGTGGCTTGGCATCGTCAATACGCGCGGCAAGCGAGGTCGCCGCAAAGCCGCCAAAAACGACAGAGTGAATCGCGCCAATACGCACCGTGGCGAGCATCGCGAAAACCGCTTCTGGGATCATCGGCATATAGATCAACACGCGATCGCCCTTGCCGACGCCCAAGGACTTCAGCATTGCCGCGAAGCAATTGACCTCTTCCCACAACTGCCGATAGGTATAGGTGCGTGTGGCTTCAACTTCCGATGACAGCCACACCAATGCCGCTTGGTCCGCGCGAGTGGCCAGATGCCGATCAAGCGCGTTGTAGCAAAGATTTGTTTCGCCGCCGACAAACCACTTCGCAAACGGCGGCTTGCTGAAATCGCATACCTTGCTAAATGGCCGTACCCAGTCGATACGCGCGGCTTGCTCGGTCCAGAACGCGGACTGCTGGACAAGTGAGCGTGTATGCACCGCTTTATAGGTCGTCATGACTGGCCTGTTGATCGTGTAGTGACTAAGGCGTTCCGACGCAGACAGATTGCGCTACTTGAAGATCACTTCTTCGATCGCATTCATCAACGCCTTGGACTTCGCCGGCTTGGTGAGGTAGCCATTGGCGCCAAGCTTGAGGCCCTTCATGATGTCCTCGAGCGAACCGAGGCTCGACAACATCAGCACCGGCAAGTTACGCAGACTACTGCTGGCGCGAATACGGTTGAGGATGTCAAAACCGTTAGCGTCAGGCAGCAGCACATCGAGCAACACCAGATCGGGCTTGGACTTCATGCCCGCAGCGATGCCGGCCCGATTGGCGGCGCGAATGACGTGATAGTTCTCTTTGGTCAGAATACGTTCGAGCAACGCGGCGGTGACGTCGTCGTCCTCAACCACCAACACAATAGGCGGGGCCGATGCGGGAGCACGACGCGGCGCATCCGGAAACAGCCGCACAAAAAAACCGTTGCTGGTCAGCTTGGATTCACCGATGACGGCTTCATCATTCAGCGCCTGCGCCTGCTGCGGCGTCGGCACTGGCTCTGGCACGGTAATCTTGGGGTCAAGAAGCGCCGTGAAGTCGAGATCGCTGTCGTCTGGTTCTGCCATAGTGGTCTGCCTGTTCGAAATTCTTGTTGTTCAGGAATATTAGGTCGCAACCGATTGCAGCTAGGGAGGGTCTGATTAAGTCGCTTCGGTTCAGCTTGCGTTGAGATTGAGGTAGCTACTAGACGTGCGACGAAGGTGCGTTGCGGGGCTACCGCACGAGGAGCACAACAACGTAGATGCCTCAATATCGGCGCTAGATGGATTGAATGGACTTGATCAGACCTTCCCTAGTTTAGCAAACCGTAACGGCCGAGGTGAAGCATCGCGATGCCACGCCAAACGACGCATCCTACTGGCGCGATCCTACTGATTGATTTGTAACACCTGCGGATTGTGCGCCGAAGCGTGCTTGCGTGAAAAATAGTCCTTCGACTGCATCTCGCGCAATCGTGATGCGGTTCGTGCAAATTCCGCGGACACCATCATGGAGGCGTCGTTTTCTCCTGCTGCAAGTGCCGCCGATGATGCCCTTGCGGTTGCGGTGGCCGCGACACGCTCATCAACCACCAGCCACTCAGGCAAGCTTGCCGCAGAGCAGATGAGTTTTACGCGCTGATCGTAGAACACATCGACCAACCACGTAAATCGTCGCACTACGTCGGCACGATCTTTGGCGTGGAGTTGCGGAATCTTTGAGACCAGCACCGTGTGGTATTGCCCGGCGATTTCTAGGTAATCGACTTGACTGCGCGGCTTGACACACAGCTCGTCAAAATCAAACCAAACCACGCCCTTGGCGCGACGAATGAATGCAATCGGTCGATTGCCGATGGTGATGTGGCCGCCGGAAACGTAGGTCGCTTTGGACATGGCCGAAAATGCTTTGGCAAGTGCCAACTCCGCATCGGGCGTCAGCGGCGCGTGGTAGACAGGCATCGATTCAAGAATACGTCGGCGATGATCCTGCTCACCGGCAATTTCGAGCACCTCAAGTTCACGGTTGAGCAATTCAATCGCGGGTAAAAACCGCGCACGCTGTAAACCAGCCGGATACAGGTCGTCAGGCTTGTAATTTGACGTCATCACCAGCACCACGCCTTTGACCGTTAACAGTTCAAGCAAGCGGCCGAGGATCATCGCATCAGCGATATCGGAGACATGGAACTCGTCGAAGCAAAGCAAGCGCAGTTTCTTGGCGATTTGCGTCGACACTGCGTCGAGCGGATCGACTTCGCCCGTCAAGGCACGCATCTCGGCATGAATCTCGCGCATGAATTCGTGAAAGTGCACGCGACGTTTGCGCTTCAGCGTCGACACGTTGTAGAACGCATCCATCATCAGCGACTTGCCGCGACCGACGCCACCCCAGATGTAGAGTCCGCGCGGCGGGCGCTTGCCACCGCCAAAGTTGGTCACCAGCCGATTGATTTTGCCCTGACGATACTGCCGATAGTTTTCAATCTCGCCGTGTAATCGATCAAGATGGTTGAGCACCGCAATCTGCGCCGGATCCGATTGAAAGTCTGTGCTCTGCGAAAATTTCCAGTACCACTCGAGGGGCGATCCCGCATCGATGCTGGAGGCTTCGCCGGTTTCCCCAGAGATGTTCGGCAGCGAGTTGAGGGCGGCGTTCATGCTGGAAAAGATTTATCCACAGATGGACGCAGATGGACACGGATGAAATGCCATGCGCGCCAAGCGTTGAACTTGGCAAATGCCATACTCGTTATCTGGCGGTAACTTCCAGACATAAATGGCCGGAACCCCCCGTGGCTACTGGTGTTGTTCATTTTCCCCACGACCCATCCGTGTTCATCTGTGTCCATCTGTGGAAAAAAATACTCTCCACGTCACATGCTCAACGTGCGTTTATCGACCGCCAGCGCCGCTTCGCGCACTGCTTCCGATAACGTTGGGTGGCCGTGCACAATGCGCGCGATATCTTCGGCCGCGGCTTTGAATTCCATTGCCGTGACGATTTCCTGAATGAGTTCGGAGGCGTGCGCGTGAATGATGTGGCCGCCCAAAATACGATCGGTGTTGGCGTCGGCGATAATTTTCACGAAGCCGCCCGCCTCGCCCTGGCCGAGTGCGCGTCCGTTGGCGGCAAATGGAAACTCTCCGGTCTTGATCGCAACGCCTTCGGACTTCAACTGCTGCTCCGTCATACCCACCCACGCGACTTCCGGCGAGGTGTAGATAATCCACGGAATCGTATTGAAATCGATGTGCGGTTGCTGACCGGCGATACGTTCGGCAACGGCAACGCCCTCATCTTCAGCCTTGTGTGCCAACATCGGGCCACGCACCACGTCGCCGATGGCATAGACGTTGGGCAAATTCGTCGCACAGTGATCGTCGACTTCAACCATGCCCCCGTCGCTGATCGTTAGGCCAACATTGGCCGCACCCAGACCATCGGTATTGGGCACGCGGCCCACCGACACGATTAACTTGTCGCAATCGAGTTTTTGCGCCAGCCCCTTGTCGTCGCTGTACTCAACGCTGACACCCGATTTTTTGTTGGTGACCCTGGTGATTTTTACCCCGAGCTTGATATTGAGTCCCTGCTCCTTGGTGAATACTTTCCACGCTTCTTTCTGGATCGATTCATCCGTCGCGGCAAGAAACGTCGGCAGCGCTTCGAGCACGGTGACTTCCGCGCCAAGGCGGCGCCACACGCTGCCGAGTTCCAGACCGATCACGCCCGCGCCGATGACGCCGAGACGCTTGGGCACACTGTCAAATGCGAGTGCGCCTTCGTTGTCGCACACGTTGACGTTATCAACTTCAATGCCTGCAAGATGACGCGCTTTTGATCCGGTGGCGATGATGACGTGCTTGGCGCTTACCGTTTCGGTCGCGTCACCATTCTTGACGCTGACGGTATAGACCTCACCGCCGCTCACCAGCGAACCAAAACCTTTCAACCACGTGATCTTGTTCTTGCGCAGCAAAAACTCGATGCCCTTGGTCATCTTGCCAACGATGGCGTCCTTGCGGCGTTGCATTTTGCCCAGATCGACCCTCATACCAGTAACGCTAATACCGTGATCGGCAAATTTGTGTTCAAGCTTCTCGACGTTTTCGGACGATTCCAGCAACGCCTTGGACGGAATACAGCCGACGTTAAGGCAGGTGCCACCCAACACGACTTCGCCCTTGGGGTTTTTCCAGCCTTCAATACACGCCACGCTAAAGCCCAACTGCGCGGCCCGAATGGCAGCGATATAACCGCCGGGACCGGCACCGATTACAACAACGTCAAACGATTTCGACATAACGATTACCTAGCAATAAATATCAAGGAAGCCAGACGCGCGAGATATAGACGCCGAGCCCGGCGCACAATCCGGCCACCAATGGCGAGGTACCAGACAACAAAAACGGCGGATGTTTCATCGCTTGTGAAAACCACAGACTGATCGTCACCGCGAGCGCCACACCGGTCGCTGCCGCAAATATCGGCGAAATGTAGCGCCCGAGAAAACGTGCAAACAGCACCGTCAGAAATCCGGTCAACAACGCTGCTGCGAGAATGAATAGCAACTTCGCCAACAACGTAGAGACCGCAAATTTTGCTTTGGCCATAACGACTACAAGAACAAGGTTGTCACGCCATCAAATGTCGAGCAACAGACGCGCCGGATCTTCGAGCGCTTCTTTCATCGCCACCAGCGACAGCACCGCCTCGCGGCCGTCAATGATGCGATGGTCGTAACTCATCGCCAAATAGTTCATCGGACGAATCACGATCTGACCGTTTTCGACCACCGGACGTTCTTTAGTGGCGTGTACGCCGAGAATCGCCGACTGAGGCGGATTAATAATTGGCGTTGACAACATCGATCCGAACACGCCGCCGTTGGAGATCGAGAACGTGCCACCGGTCAAATCGTCGATGGTCAATTTGCCGTCTTTGGCTTTTTGGCCGAACTCGGCAATTTTCTTTTCAATATCAGCAATCGACATCTGATCGGCGTCGCGCAGGATCGGTACCACCAGCCCACGTTCCGTACCGACCGCGATACCGATGTCGTAATAGCCGTGATAGACGATGTCACTGCCGTCGACCGAAGCGTTTACCACTGGGTACTTTTTCAGCGCATGCACCGCTGCTTTGACGAAGAACGACATGAAGCCCAGCTTCACGCCGTGCTGTTTTTCGAACTTGTCCTTGTAGGTATTGCGCAGTGCAATCACCGACCCCATGTTCACTTCGTTGAACGTGGTGAGGATGGCAGCAGTTGATTGCGATTGCAGCAGACGCTCGGCGATGCGCGCGCGCAACCTTGACATCGGCACGCGTTGCTCGGTACGGCCCTCTGTGGCTTGCGTAAGCATCACGGTCGATGCGGCAGGTTTGGCCGCGCTCGCTGCTGAGCCGGAGGCCACTTTGTTGACCACATCCTCCTTGGTTACGCGGCCACCGCGCCCCGTACCTGCGACATCGGTTACGTTGTTCTCGGCAGCAATCTTTGCTGCGGCGGGACTCATGGTCGGGGTCGTGCTCGCTTTGGCCGACACGCTTGGCGCTGCGACGGCGGCGGTCGGTGCCGTCGACGCCAAGGCGGAGGTATCGATGGTCGCAATGACTTCGCCCGAAACCACCGTGGCACCGTCCGCACGCACAATTTTGACCAGCACACCATCGGCTGGTGCCGGCAGCTCCATCACTACCTTGTCGGTTTCAATGTCGATCAGGTTCTCGTCGCGTTTTACGGCTTGTCCCTCTTTCTTGTGCCAGGCCACGAGGGTTGCTTCTGTGACAGATTCCGAGAGTTGCGGGATTTTGACTTCGATTTGCATGTTGATGTCCTAGGTTCAGAATGCGCGCGGCGCGTTCGCTAATTACTGTTTCGGTGCAGCGTCCCAACTCAACGCGGCGTCGACCAGCTCTTTTTGTTGTTCGATGTGCAGTGACTGGTATCCCACGGCGGGGGACGCGGACGATGTGCGCCCGGCGTAGCCCAGCGTCTGATCACCGCGCATATTGCGCATCAGGTAATGTTGGATGCGATGCCACGCGCCTTGATTGGCCGGCTCTTCTTGTGCCCAAACCACCGAGTTGGCGTTCGGATACAGCGCGACCTGAGCGGCGAATTCTTCGTGTGGAAACGGATAGAGCTGCTCGATGCGAATCACTGCGATATCCGTAAGTGCGCGCTTTTCGCGCTCCGCCACAATGTCGTAGTAGACCTTGCCTGAACATGCGACCACGCGCTTGACCTTCTTCGCATTGAGCTTCGCGCCGGGTTGATCGATGTTGCCGATGACAACTTCAAATGTGCCATTGGCCAGATCTTCGAGCGGCGAGGTCGCTTCTTTTTTGCGCAGCAGCGATTTTGGCATCATGACCACCAGCGGTTTTCTCGTCGGCCGCAACGCCTGACGGCGGATCATGTGGTAGTGCTGCGCCGCCGTTGACGGCACGACCACCTGCATATTGTGCTCGGCGCATAGTTGCAAGAAGCGTTCGAGTCGCGCCGACGAATGTTCGGGACCTTGCCCCTCGTAGCCGTGCGGCAAAAACAGTGAGAGCCCACACAGGCGGGCCCACTTCGATTCACCCGACGAGATGAATTGGTCAATGACCACCTGCGCACCGTTGGCAAAGTCGCCAAACTGCGCTTCCCAAATCACCAGCTCAAACGGTTGCGCCGAGGCGTAGCCATACTCGAAACCGAGCACCGCTTCTTCGGATAACAGTGAATCGATCACCACAAAATTACCCTGCTTGACGGCGACGTTTTGCAGCGGCACATAAATGCCGGAATCCCACTTTTCGCGGTTCTGATCGTGCATCACCGCGTGACGGTGCGCGAACGTGCCACGGCTACAGTCCTGCCCGCTAATCCGCACCGGCGTGCCTTCGCCGACCAGTGTTGCATAGGCGAGGTTTTCCGCCATTCCCCAATCCAGCGGCAGTTCGCCTTTACCCATTTTGCGCCGCGCCTCGAGCAATTTCTCGACCGACATATGGCACTTGAAATCGGATGGAATTTGCGTCAGGCGCTCGGCGTAGCCCTTGAGTTTCGCCATCGGCACTTTGGATTCGTACGCGGCGCGCCACGTCTGCCCGATGTAGGGCGCCCAATCGACGGCCAACGGTGACTTAATGCCGTACAGAATTTTGGTGTTAGTGCTTTTGCCTGCGTCCAACCGTGCGCGAATGTTGGTGACCAAATCATCGCCGTAGGTCACGCCAACCGTGCCTTCGCCGGCCAATTTGTCGGCGTAAATTTTGCGCGTGCCCGGATGCTGGGCAATTTTCTTGTACATCAGCGGCTGCGTGACAAATGGTTCGTCCTGCTCGTTGTGTCCGAGCTTGCGAAAGCACACCATGTCGATCACCACATCCTTGTGGAACTTCATGCGGTACTCGAGCGCAATGCGACCGACCATCAACACCGCCTCAGGATCGTCGGCATTGACGTGAAACACCGGCGCTTCAATCATCTTCGCGATATCGGTACAGTAGAGCGACGAGCGCGAGTCACGCGTGTCTGAGGTCGTGAAGCCGACCTGATTGTTCACCACAATGTGCACCGTGCCACCAGTCTTGAAGCCGCGCGTTTGCGACAGCGCCATGGTTTCCATGTTCACGCCCTGTCCGGCAAACGCCGCATCACCGTGAATCAAAATCGGGATGACCTCGTCACCGTTGATGTCGTGACGACGTTGCTGACGCGCGCGCACCGAACCCTCGACCACCGGATTGACAATCTCTAGGTGTGATGGATTGAACGCGAGCGTCAAGTGCACCGCGCCGCCTTTGGTCTGAATGTCCGACGAAAAGCCCTGGTGATACTTGACATCGCCCGAGCCGACCTTGTGATGGGCGTGCTTGCCTTCAAATTCGGCAAACAAATCAGCTGGCAGCTTGCCGAGTGAGTTGACCAGAATGTTGAGCCTTCCGCGGTGCGCCATGCCCAACACCACCTCTTTGACGCCCTTGGCACCGGCGACCTGAATAATGTCATCGAACAGCGGAATCAGGGTTTCGCCGCCCTCGAGCGAAAAACGCTTCTGGCCGACGTAGCGCGTGTGCAGATATTTTTCCAGCGTCTCGGCGGCGGTCAGCCGATCAAGCACGAACTGCTTTTCTTCGTTGGTCAACGCGGGTTGCGACTGCACCGACTCTAATTGACCCTGCACCCAGCGCTTTTGCACGGTCTCCGAAATGTACATGTACTCAGCACCAACCGTGCCACAGTAGGTACGCTTGACCGCGGCGACGATGTCCTTGAGTTTGGCGCGCTCGGCGTTGCCGGCAATCGTGCCTTGCCAAGAGCCGAACCCAAATTCTTGTTCAAGGTCGGCATTGGTCAGGCCGTAAAAACTCAATTCGAGTTCGGGCACCTGCATGCGCTCCATGCGCTTGAGCGGATCGAGCGAAGAGTTGCGCGCACCGAGCACCCGATGTGCGCGGATGTACTGCAATACCTTGAACGACTTCTTACTATCACTGGCTTCGCCGCCGCCTACATTCACGTAAGCGATGCGTCTAGCACCGCCTTGCTGTGCGAGTTTTTCAAACGCGGCAATCACCGGTGAATGCGGCACATCAGCATGGGCGTGTCCGGCGACATTGGGCAGGCTGTCGAATTGCTTGCGCCAGTTCTCCGGCACCGCCTGTGGGTCGGCCAGATACCGCTCGTAGAGCTCTTCGATGTAGGGCGCGTTGGCTCCAAAAAACAACGAGGACTGCTGATATTCGCGCATCATGGTGGTTACCTCGTACGACAAAAATATAGGCCTATCAAGATAAAAAGTCGTTTATTGGTGCGGTGTTTGGGATACAAAAGGCCGGAAATGCGCATGTCCATTGGTGTTTCATTTTTCGAGTCGTTACCAGCGTTTGCACATCGTCCGTAGGTTGGGTAAACAGTTTTATCGTTTGCCCAACAAATTGGGGCAACGCGATCATCGATGTTGGGCTTGATGAAGCCAGCCCAACCTACGGGCTGGTCGTGCAAACTCACTCAAATCGCCCTCACTTACGTTCGTCCACCGCGCGCGTGCGCGCCAATGTCACCATGCGCTCGGCCAGCACCGCAGCATCAAACTGGTTTGCCTCCGCGTGGCTCGCAAAACGGTAAACGCCGCGGCGCACACCCGCGATGGGTGCAAACATGGCAACCGCTTCATTGTGCCGCGCCATCGCGGCCAGCGCGGCACCGGTGGGCACACTACTCAATTCTTGCAACTTGCGTGAACCAACGGTTCGCATATCAGTACCTCATCAACTTTCGGAGAGCTCGGGCCTGGCCGCTTTCTCAGACGCCAGATGCCGATTGAATTTCGCTGTTCACTGTTTCACTCGGCTAAACGTGGGACATGTCGGGCGTGATGCCTGTTGTGCTCAACTGCGCATCTTTGAAACAAATGACGCTGACCGCTTCGATCTTGCTCTGACCCCATTGATCTTTCGCGCCAAAAAACAACGAGGATTGCTGAAAGTCACGCATCATGATCGGGCTCCGCTGCTAAAGAGTGTTCGATTTCGGTCGTTTTACTCGATATCACGTCGCTGTGCACCGACATACAACTGACGCGGACGCCCGATCTTGTATTCCGGGTCGGCAATCATTTCGTTCAGTTGCGCGATCCAGCCCACCGTGCGGGCCAATGCAAAGATGGCGGTAAACAGCGGCACCGGAATGCCAATCGCTTTTTGCACAATGCCGGAGTAGAAATCGACGTTTGGATAGAGCTTGCGACTGACGAAGTAATCGTCTTCAAGCGCAATTTTTTCCAGCGCCATGGCGAGTTTGAACAACGGGTCGTCCTGCAAACCAAGTTCGTTGAGCACTTCGTAACAGGTCTCGCGCATCAATTTGGCACGTGGGTCGTAGTTTTTGTAGACGCGATGCCCGAAGCCCATCAAGCGCACATTGGAGTTCTTGTCTTTGACCTGCTTGATGAATTCGCCAATCTTCTCAACGCCACCATTCTTCTGAATGTCGTACAGCATGTTCAACGCTGCTTCGTTGGCGCCGCCGTGCGCCGGGCCCCACAGGCACGCAACACCAGCGGCGATGGCGGCGAACGGGTTGGTGCCTGACGAGGCGCATAGCCGAACAGTAGAAGTCGATGCGTTTTGCTCGTGATCGGCGTGGAGAATGAAAATGCGGTCCAACGCGCGTACTAGCACTTCGTTGACCTTGTACTGCTCGGCCGGCACGGCAAACATCATGTGCATGAAATTGGCCGTGTAGCCCAAATCGTTGCGTGGATAAATCAACGGCTCGCCGACGGTGTACTTGTACGCCATCGCGGTCAGGGTCGGCAATTTTGCGATCAGGCGAATTGCGGAAATTTCACGCTGTTCCTCGTTCAGCAAATTAATCGAATCAGGATAAAACGCCGACATCGCGCCGAGTAATCCAGTCATCACCGACATCGGGTGTGCGTCACGGCGAAAGCCGCGCAGAAAAAACTGCATCTGCTCATGCACCATGGTGTGCTTGGTGACGCGGCCGACAAATTCGCCGCGCTGTTTTTGGTTCGGCAAATCGCCGTACAGCAACAGGTGACAAATCTGCAAAAAGTCGCACTTGGTGGCGAGTTGCTCGATCGGATATCCGCGGTAGAGCAATTCACCCTTGTCGCCATCGATAAAGGTGATGGTCGAATTGCACGAGGCCGTGGACATAAAGCCCGGGTCGTAGGTGAACATTCCGGTCTGCGCGTACAGCTTGCGGATGTCGATGACATCCGGGCCGTGCGTGCCTCCGTACACCGGCAGATCAATCGTCAATCCGTTTTGCAACGTCAGGGTTGCTTTGCCATTTGCATTCATTGTTTTGGTCCTTTATCTATTGCCAGCTCCCGCACTTCGAGTGCGGCATTAGGCGTTTTGTATTCGCAAAATCAGCGCAGCGGTTGCCGTATCCGCGCTTGGCTTGCGTCCCATCAGCACATCGAGCAAATCGTTATCCCCTAGCAGCAACAGCCCGTCGAGGATCCGCAATTCGTCCTGCGACAATCGTTCCAACTCGGTTTCCAAAAACCGCTTCAACAACAAATCGTTTTCCAGCAGTCCGCGCCGCGCCCGCCAACGGAGCCGATCATGTACGCGCTCGTCGCTTGTGACGCCGGCTTGCACTAGCGCTTCATCCATCAGACCGCTCGCTTGACCAGCATCGCTTTGATCTTGCCAATTGCGAGTGTCGGATTGAGGCCCTTCGGACAGACGTCAACACAGTTCATGATGGTGTGACAACGGAACAGACGATACGGGTCTTCAAGGTTATCGAGTCGCTCGTTGGTGGCCTGATCGCGCGTGTCGGCGATAAAGCGATACGCTACCAGCAAGCCGGCCGGTCCGACGAACTTGTCCGGGTTCCACCAGAACGATGGGCACGCGGTCGTGCAACACGCACACAAGATACATTCATAGAGGCCGTCGAGTTTGAGGCGATCCTGCGGCGACTGCAAGCGCTCCTTTTCGGGCGTCGGCTCGTGGTTGATGACAAAAGGTTTGATCGAGTGGTATTGCTGAAAAAACTGCGTCATGTCGACGATGAGATCGCGAATGATCGGCAATCCCGGCAGGGGTTTGAGCACCACCGGCTCGGTGAGCTCTGAAATCTTGATGATGCACGCCAGGCCATTCTTGCCGTTGATGTTCATTGCGTCCGAACCGCACACGCCCTCGCGGCATGAGCGGCGCAAGGCGAGCGTATCGTCAATCGATTTGATGCGAATCAAGGCATCGAGCAGCATGCGATCAGTGGCCTCGAGCGCGACGTCGTATTCCTTGAAATACGGCTTGGTGTCGACGTCCGGGTCATAGCGCAGAATCTTAAATTTCATGGTGTGATCCGCAGTGAATTCGCAGTGGTCTAGTAAGTTCTGGCTTTGGGCGCGAACGATTCAATGGTCAGCGGCGTCAAATTAACCGGCTTGTAGTCGAGCCTGTTGCCGTCTTTGTACCAAAGCGTATGTTTCAACCAACTATTGTCGTCGCGGCCATTGACGAAGCCGGGGCGATCATGAAAATCAGCGCGGTCGTGTGCGCCGCGGGTTTCCTTGCGCGCTTCGGCGGACACCATGGTGGCGACCGCAACTTCAATCAGGTTCTGCAGTTCCAGCGCTTCGATGCGAGCGGTATTGAACACTCTTGACTTGTCCTTGATTTGCAATCGCTGGGCGCGCTCGGCAACCTGCTTAATCTTTTCGACACCGGTGACGAGCATGTCCGGGAAACGAAACACGCCGCAATGCGCTTGCATGGTTTGGCGCATGGCGTCACCCACTTCGTGTACCGATTCTCCGGCACGCTGGCCATCGAGCTTCGCTAGGCGTGCCATCGACACTGCACCGGCGTTTTCCGGCAACGGCTTGTGCACATTGTTTTCGCGAATGAACTTCACCATCGAGTCACCGGCAGACTTACCCATCACCAGCAAGTCGGTGAGTGAATTGGTGCCAAGCCGGTTCGCCCCGTGAATGGACGCACATCCGCATTCGCCTGCCGCGTAAAAACCGGGCACGACGCTATTCGAATTGCCACTGGACGGCACCACGACTTCCGCCAGATAGTTGGTGGGAATGCCGCCCATCTGGTAGTGGCACGTCGGTACGACAGGTATCGGCTCTTTAGTGCAATCGACATCGCCGAATTTCAACGCAATTTCGCGAATACCGGGCAGGCGCTTATTGATCACTTCCGGTCCGAGGTGATCGAGCTTTAACAGGATGTAGTCCTTGTTCGGGCCGACGCCGCGACCCTCTTTGATTTCGGTGGCCATCGCCCGCGCGACGATATCGCGCGACGCCAGGTCTTTCATGGTTGGCGCGTAGCGCTCCATGAATCGCTCGCCGTCCTTGTTGAGCAAAATGCCGCCTTCACCGCGCGCGCCTTCGGTGATTAGTACACCTGCGCCCGCGACGCCGGTCGGGTGGAACTGCCAAAATTCCATATCTTCGAGCGGAATCCCGGCGCGTGCCGCCATGCCGAGGCCGTCACCGGTATTGATGAATGCATTGGTGCTCGACGCGTAGATGCGCCCCGCGCCGCCCGTGGCGAACAGCGTCGCCTTGGCGTGAAAAATCATGGTCTCGCTGGTTTCTATTTCCAGCGCGGTGACGCCGACCACGTCGCCTTGCGCGTCGCGAATCAAATCGAGCGCCATCCATTCGACAAAAAACTGGGTATTGGCGAATACGTTGCGCTGATACAGCGTATGCAACATCGCGTGACCGGTGCGGTCCGCCACGCAGCACGAGCGCTGCACCTGCTTTTCGCCGAAGTTGGATGTGTGGCCACCGAAAGGACGCTGGTATATCGTGCCATTGTCATTGCGATCAAACGGCATGCCGAAATGTTCCAGCTCGATGACCGCCTCCGGTGCCTGGCGACACATGAATTCAATGGCGTCCTGATCGCCCAGCCAGTCCGACCCTTTGACTGTGTCATACATGTGCCACTGCCAGTTGTCCTCACCCATGTTGCCGAGTGAGGCACCCACACCACCTTGTGCGGCGACAGTGTGCGATCGCGTTGGAAATACTTTCGACAGTACCGCGACCTTCAAACCCGCCGTCGCCAGTTGCAACGCCGCACGCAAACCGGAGCCGCCCGCACCGACCACGACAGCGTCAAATTTGCGAACTGGGAGAACCGAAGCCAAAGCCATTATTTATCTGCCCCACAAGATAGAGGCCGACCAAATGCTACAGCCGACCAGAAATAACATCACCGCAACCTGAAGCGTCAGGCGAATCCAAAGCGGCTTGACGTAATCCATCAACACGTCGCGCACGCCGATCCACGCGTGATAAAAAATCGACATGAGGAACATGAGCGTCAAGACGCGCACCAACTCGCCGCCGAAGAACTGTTTCCATTCGCCGTAGCCGACGCCACCATTGATGAGCAAGAAACCGAGCACCGGGACGCTGAACAACAGCATGATGACGGCGGTCACGCGCTGGATCATCCAGTCTTTCCAACCATAGTGCGCGCCAACGGGTTGTTTGTTCATCATCGCAATCTCCCGACTACCAGATGCGGACGGCGAAGATTGCCGTCACGATCAATCCGGCGATGAGCACGGCCTTGGCCGACGCCTGCGCAGGCGCTATGTCGATGCCAATGTGCAGGTCAAGCAACAAAAATCGAATGCCTGCGAACAAGTGGTGCAGGTACGCCCAGATAAAGCCGATGACCACGACCTTCGCCAGTGGATGGGCGAGATAGCCTTTCCAAGTCGCGAAGCTGGCTTCCGAATCCAGCGTGCCCTGGAACACCAACAGCGCCAATGGGATCAAGAACAAGAACATCGCCATGCCCGTGACCCGATGAAAAATCGACACGAGTCCCGGCATGGGCAGGTGCAACAGATTTAGGTCGTAATACTTGGGACGAACCTTTGGCGTCAGCTTGCCTGAAGCGACCGGTGGGGATGCCATGTGGTTACCTCGCGTTGTCGAGCGTCAAAGAGGCGGTGGAAGGTGCGCCCAGCCAGCCGAGCGTTTGCATTATTGGTTGCCGAGCCGCACAGCCCAAGGCGAGCAGATGCGTGGGATTCTACCCACAACAGTTGCCACGTTGGTAGCAGTATTGGGTGGTGCTCGCCGACCCTATTCGGCTTTTGAGCCTCTAGAAGCGATGGTGGAAACGTTGTAGCCCGTTGTTTTCTAATGACTTTAGCCTTAGCGACGCGCACTTCACCGCCGCCGCACAGAAAACCCGGCCTGAGAAAAAAGATGTGATACTATTCTTTGATATCATCCAATTCACGGCTATTTTGGTGCAATTGCGGCGGAGCGAGACGATGAAAAACATCATGCGCTACAAGGGCTATCTGGCGCGTATTGACTACGACGAGGCGGATGGCGTTTTTTCCGGAAGCGTCTTGGGGCTAGCGGAGCGTATTTCCTTTTATGGCGCAAGCGTCGACGAATTGCGCGGCGACTTTGAATTCGCCATCGACCATTACATTGCAGCGTGTCGCGATGCTGGAATCAACCCGCAGCGCCAGGCGGGCGGGCGAGTATTGCTTCGGCTGTCGGCCGAAACCCATGCACAAGCCCTGATTGCGGCACAGGCGGCCGGACAGAGCTTGAACGTCTGGCTGGCTGACGCCGTGCAGCAGCGCATTGTCGCGTCTTGACGCAGCGTTGAGCAGAATTAGGCGAGTTCGTTGAAATACGAATAACCTTCGGTCAGACACAACCCGCGTCGCCACTCGACGGGCTTATCGCCGTAGGTGTAGGCGACGCGATCCACGCACAATAACGGCGTACCCACCGCGACAATCAGATGCCTTGCGGCGCTGCGATTGGCGGCAACCGCCTTGATGCGCTCTTCGGCGCGCACCATGCGTGCGCCGTAAGCGGTCTCAAGGAAACTGTAAATCGAGCCCTGCGAGGCCTCCAGCTTTTGCATGGTCAGATTCGGAAAATTGGTCTGCGCCAGTGTGATTTCATCGAGGATCAGCGGTCGGCCGTCGAACACCAACACGCGCGAAATCACGATCACCGCCTGGTTGCGCCGGATGGCGAGTTTTCCCGCGACACGCGCATCGGCGTGGGTTTTCTGTAACCCAATGAATACGGTCTTTGGATGATGTTTGGCGCTGTCCAGCCCGACATCGTCGGCGCGCACCCGCAAAAAACGGTACTGGTGCGTTGGCGCCGTGTGGGTGGCGACAAACGTGCCTTTGCCCTGCCGTCGAATGACGATGAATTCAGTCGCCAGTGCGTCGATTGCCTTGCGCACCGTACCTTGGCTGACGCCGTAACGCGTGGCGAGTTCGAACTCGGACGGAATCGCCTCGCCTGGCTTCCACTCGCCTGCGACAAGGCGGTGCGTGATGAGCGCCTTGATCTGTTCGTACAACGGCTGAAAGCTCGGTGTTGCGTGATCCGATTTGCTGGAACGGCCGGTCGGATTTGGCGATGATTGCGGTGTCTCCATGGCTAAATAATAGCATCCCCATAGTCGTCATGTCTTATATAAGATATAAGTGTTGTTGACATTTTGCCCGGCAGAAGTACAATTGCTGCATTGCAAAAAGCGCCCTCACGCCAACCACCCCCTGCCACATGACCCCGTTCCTGCGCCCTCGACGTTCCATGCTTTATGTGCCCGGCTGCTTTCCGCGCTTTCTGAACAAAGCGCGCAGCCTGAAGGTCGACTCGGTCATCTTTGACCTAGGTGACTCGGTGCTGGTCGAGAACAAGGCGTTGTCGCGCAATCTGGTGGTTGAGGCGATTCTCGCCGGGGGCTACGGTCGCCGCGAGTTGGTGGTCCGCGTCAATGATCTTGACTCGCCGTGGGGCCTGGACGATGTTAAGGCCATCACGTCGATTGGTGTCAACGCGGTGTTGTTTCCGAACGTCGAATCACGCCAGCATGTAGTCGACGCATTGGCCGCGCTCGATGCGGCAGGCGGATCGCACCTGCCCATCATGGTCATGATCGAGAGTCCATTGGCGGTGTTGCGCGCCGAGGAAATTGCCGCGGCGTCCGATCGAATCGCCAGTCTGATCATCGGCACATCCGATCTCATCACCCAACTTCATGGACGCAAAACGCCTGATCGCATTCCGTTGCAGTATTCGCTGGCACACGTATTGCTGGTTGGGCGCGCCTACAAGCGCGCCGTGGTCGATGGCATCAGCATCGACATCAAGGACATGCACTCGTTCGAGTTGGCGTGTCGCCTGACGCGTGACCTCGGCTTTGACGGCAAATCGCTGGTGCACCCGAATCAATTGGCGTACT
The DNA here is from genome assembly GCA_038901695.1 of Usitatibacteraceae bacterium. Lineage (GTDB taxonomy): Bacteria > Pseudomonadota > Gammaproteobacteria > Burkholderiales > Usitatibacteraceae > UKL13-2. The sequence continues at coordinate 4,745 of JBCKPN010000020.1, read as the reverse complement.
GCAACGACGCGTTCACACCAAAAGCCGCCGAGATCATGTCAGCCTACGAGGTCATCGAGGCACTCGAAGCGGCGCACCGCGACGGACGCGGCACCATCATGCTCAATGGGCGACTGGTCGAGCAACACCACGTCGCCGCGTCCAAACGCATCATTGCGCTGGCCGAGATGATCAAGGAACTTGAGGCTGCCTGAAGATGGCTCAACGTCCCGCTGCCGGATATTTTTTTGAGGACTACGCCGTCGGACAAAAATTTGTCCACGCCGTGCCGCGCACCATCACGCACGGCGACACGGCGCTGTATCAAGCACTCACCGGGTCGCGCAATCCTCTGCATTGCAGCGAGCCGTTTGCGCAAGCGCTCGGCTACCCGCTCTGCCCGGTCGATGATCTGTTGGTGTTTCACATCGCCTTTGGCAAGACTGTCGCGGATATTTCCTATAACGCCGTAGCTAATCTCGGCTACGCCGATTGCCGATTTGTGCGGCCAGTGTACGTCGGCGACACCTTGCGCGCAGAAACCGATGTGGTCGGCCTCAAGCCCAATAGCAGTGGCAATACCGGCATCGTTTACGTGCGCTCAAATTGTTTCAACCAACGCGACGAGCTGGTACTGACGTGGGTGCGCTGGGTGATGATTCATCGTCGCGTCAACTGCGCACCAGAGGCCATCGATATCCCGCGCGGCACGCTGAATTTTCCGGACATGCCCGACCCGAAATCAATTGTCGCCCCTGCCGCGTTCGCGAATGCAAACCAGGCGATCACGCGAGCGACGGGAAGCGACAGGTTTTGGGAGGACTACGCTGCGGTTGATCGCGCAAATCCCGATACATCGAAACAGCAGATTAAGAATTACCTGAGCAACGTCGTCGCGCATCCCGCCGGTATGACCATCGACGAGACCGACCACACGCTGGCAACCAAGCTCTACCAGAACACCGCGCGCCTGCACTTTGATTTGCAGCAGATGAAAAGCAGCCGCTTTGGTCGGCGCCTGGTCTATGGGGGGCACGTTATTTCGATTGCGCGCGCACTTAGCTTTGACGGCTTCGAGAATGCTTTTTCCATCGCGGCCATCAACAGCGGCTCGCACCTGAACCCGACTTTCGCTGGCGACACGATTTATGCCGCCAGCGTGCCAATGCTGAAGTGGCCCGTCAACGAACACCTAGGTGCGCTGCAAGTCGAATTGATGGCAATCAAGAACATCGACCCGAGCAGCGCTGCATTCAAGAGCGCCCCCGACGATTGCAAGGTTCTGTCGATCAACCTCACGCTGTTGATTCCGCGGCGTCGATAAGTTCAAGGCCACTCATGCCAAACGTTCATCCCAATCAAGCATTGTTCGCTGGCGAAAAGCCGTTTCCGGTGATTCCCTCATGCGAGCACTTCGCAGGCAGCGAAAAACTCATCGGCAAAGCGCTCGCGCTACAAGACACACTCGGGCCCATCTTCGATATCACTTGCGACTGTGAGGACGGCGCGCCCGCTGGACAGGAGCGTGAACACGCCGAAATGATTGTCGCCATGCTCAACAGCGGGGCCAACAAATACAAAATGGCGGGGGCGCGCATTCACGATTTCTCGCACCCTGACTGGCGGCAGGACGTCGATATCCTGATCGGCGGAGCGGGCAAGCAGCTGCGTTACATCACGATTCCGAAATCAACCGCCTACGACGCCGCCCGCCAGATGATCGACTACGTGCGCGTCGCGGCGAGCAAGACCGGCATTGGCCGCGAGATTCCCATTCACGTGCTGATTGAAACCCACGGCGCGCTGCACGACGTGCATCAGATCGCCACTTTGCCAAACGTCGAAGTGCTCGACTTTGGCTTGATGGATTTTGTCTCCGCGCATCACGGTGCAATCCCCGCCACGGCGATGCGCTCGCCCGGGCAGTTCGAACACAAACTCCTAGTGCGCGCCAAGGCAGAGTTGGTCGCCGCCGCACTGGCCAATGGCGTGGTGGCCGCGCACAACGTTTGCCTCGATCTGAAAAATACCGAGGTGGTGTACTCCGATGCGGCGCGCGCGCGCAACGAGTTTGGTTTCTTGCGCATGTGGTCGATTTATCCGGCGCAAATCCAACCCATCGTCGACGCCATGAAACCGGATCACTCCGAAGTCGAGGATGCGGCCAACATCCTGCTCGCTGCGCAGGCGGTCGCTTGGGGTCCGATCCAATACAAAGGCGAATTGCATGATCGCGCCACCTATCGCTACTACTGGGCACTGCTGCAAAAAGCGAAGGTGACGGGCGTTAAAATCTTGCCTGAAGCTGACGCTTTGTTTTTTCCACAGATGAACACAGATAAACACAGATGACGGCAACATCAACCCAGACATTGAAACTCGCCTATTGACGAGCGCTTCGAAGCAAAAATGCCCGAAAGTCCGCACCCATCAAGGTGTTTGGCCTTTTATCCGTGTTCATCTGTGTTCATCTGTGGAAAAATTACTTTCAATCATCGAGTAACCCCCATGATCCCCTCCGCAGGTTCCAAATTTCGCCAAGCCCTCGCCGCTGAGAAGCCACTGCAAATTGTCGGCACCATCAACGCCAACCACGCACTGCTGGCCAAGCGCGCGGGATACAAAGCGATCTATTTGTCGGGTGGCGGCGTCGCTGCGGGTTCACTCGGCGTGCCCGATCTTGGCATCAGCAATCTGGATGATGTGCTGACCGACATTCGGCGTATCACCGATGTGTGCGACGTGCCGTTGCTGGTCGATATCGATACCGGCTTCGGGCCATCGGCATTCAACATCGCGCGCACCGTCAAATCGCTGATCAAGTTTGGGGCTGCCGCGTGCCACATAGAAGATCAAGTCGGTGCCAAGCGTTGTGGTCATCGGCCGGGCAAGGAGATTGTCAGCCAACAGGAAATGGTCGATCGTGTCAAAACGGCGCTGGATGCCAAGACCGACGCTGATTTTTTTGTCATCGCACGCACCGATGCAATTCAGGTCGAAGGCGTGGATGCGGCGCTCGATCGAGCGGTGGCGTGTGCCGAGGCTGGCGCGGATGGCATCTTCGTCGAAGCCGCGTACGACTTGCCGACCTATCGACGCTTTGTCGACGCAACAAAGATTCCGGTGCTGTGCAATATCACCGAGTTCGGCAAGACACCCTTTTTCACCACCGAAGAATTACGCAGCGCCGACGTGGCGATGGTGCTCTATCCCTTGTCGGCATTTCGCGCCATGAACAAGGCGGCAGAAAACGTCTACATGGCGATTCGTCGTGACGGCACGCAAAAGCATGTCGTCGACACCATGCAGACGCGCGAGGAACTCTACGAGTGCATTGGCTATCACGCCTTTGAGCAGTCGCTCGACAAACTCTTCGCTGCTCAAGACCAGAAAAAGTAATGCCCGATTTGCCGCTCGCCCCGCCGCTGCTGTTGCGCACGTTCAGCGCGACCTCGAAGCTGATTTTGATCATCCACGCGTACCCGCGGATTGGCCGCTCAAGCGCCATGTGCTGCATCGCCTGTCGCGCACCGACTGCCAACGAATTAAACTCCATATTTGACGCGCATTTTCAGCACTTTTTGCCTGAAACACCGCGCCCCTCTTAGAGTTTCCCATTCTACTTTCAACTGCAAAGACCCGTACGGAGAACAACATGCACGACGTCCCCACCCCTTCCACACCGAAGCCGAAGAAATCTGTCGCCCTGTCCGGTGTGATCGCCGGCAATACCGCCATTTGCACCGTGGGCCTTACGGGCAACGATTTGCACTATCGTGGCTATGACATTTTGGACGTTGCACACACCTGCGAATTTGAAGAAATCGCCTATCTTTTAGTGCACGAAAAGTTGCCGACCTCAGTCGAACTCAACGCCTACAAGGAAAAACTGCGCTCGCTGCGGAGCCTTCCCACTGCCGTCAAGCAGGTGCTCGAATCGCTCCCCGCGTCCGCGCACCCGATGGACGTGCTGCGCACCGGTTGTTCGGCGCTCGGCTGTTCGCTACCGGAGCACGAAGACCACAACATTGCCGGTGCGCGTGACATCGCCGATCGCTTGATGGCGTCATTCGGTTCCATGCTGCTCTACTGGTACCACTTTTCGGCCAACGGTCGGCGCATTGAAGTCGAGACCGACGACGATTCGATCGGCGGCCACTTCCTGCACCTGCTGCACGGCAAGCAACCTTCACCCGAGTGGGTACACGCGATGCACACTTCACTGGTGCTGTACGCCGAGCATGAGTTCAACGCCTCGACCTTCACCGCGCGCGTGGTCGCCGGAACGATGTCGGATATGTACTCGGCCATCACCGCTGGCATCGGCGCGTTGCGCGGGCCCAAACACGGCGGCGCCAATGAATTCGCCTTCGAGATTCAGTCGCGCTATAGCAGCCCCGATGCAGCAGAAGCGGACATTGTCAAACGCGTGTCGGAAAAACAGGTCATCATCGGCTTCGGACACCCGGTCTACACAGTCTCGGATCCACGCAATGTCGTCATCAAAGAGGTGGCGCGCAGCCTTTCTAAAACCGCCGGCAATATGAAGTTGTTCGATATTGCCGAACGACTCGAAACCGTGATGTGGCGTGAGAAGAAAATGTTCCCAAACCTCGATTGGTTCAGCGCCGTCTCGTACAACCAGATGGGCGTGCCTACCGCCATGTTCACGCCGCTATTCGTGATCAGCCGCACCTCGGGTTGGGCGGCACATGTCATCGAACAACGTATCGACAACAAGATTATTCGCCCAAGCGCAAACTATG
>JBCKPN010000019.1:0-26837 GCA_038901695.1 Usitatibacteraceae bacterium | reverse complement strand
CGACCGGCAGGTTCGAACCATCGAAACCGCACGGCACCGACATGCCGGGCAGCCCCGCCAGTGACACGCCAAGGGTGAAAATGTCCTCCAGATACATGGCCACCGGGTCGGCCGACTTCTCGCCAATTTTCCACGCCGTGGTGGGTGCGACCGGGCCCATGATGAGATCACACTGTCCAAAGGCATCCTGAAAATCCTGTGCGATTAAGCGGCGCACGCGCTGCGCTTGCAGGTAGTAGGCGTCGTAATAGCCGTGCGAGAGCACATAAGCACCGGTCAGAATCCGTCGCTGCACTTCGCGGCCAAAGCCCTCGGCGCGACTTTTGCTGATCATGTCGTTCAAGTCCGTGTAATCGGCGGCGCGATGACCGTAACGCACGCCGTCGAAACGGGACAGGTTGGACGACGCCTCGGCCGACGCGATCACATAGTAAGTCGGGATTGACAAATTGGTGCGCGGCAGAGAAATATCGACGATGGTCGCCCCTCCGCCTTCAAATTCTCGTATTGCGCGGTCGACCAACACGGCGACGGCATTGTGGGTAAACACCGACTGTTCGCGATCTGTTGGCGCGATAACGCCCTGAAAATATTCCTTGGGTACGCCAATGCGCAAACCAGCAAAGCATGCCCTGAGCGAAGTCGTAGGGTCGCCATTTGGTGCGGGTTTCGAGCCAATTTGCGCTGAAAACGCCCGCCAGATGGACACCCCTCGACTTCGCTCAGGGCATGCTTTGGCCCGTTCATCGTCTAGCGATGTCGAATCGCGCGCATCAAACCCGGCCATCGCATCGAGCAACAACGCGCAATCCTCCGCCGTGCGCGCCATCGGCCCACCCTGATCGAGCGACGAGGCAAACGCGATCATGCCGTAGCGCGACACGCGCCCGTAAGTCGGCTTAATCGCCGTGACGCCGCACATGGCGGCGGGCTGTCGGAGTGAGCCGCCGGTGTCGGTGCCGGTCGCGGCGGACACGACCCCTGCGGCGACCGCGGCGGCCGAGCCGCCCGACGAGCCGCCCGGGATGCGGTTGCGGTTCCAGGGATTCTTGACCGGCCCAAACGCTGAATTCTCGTTCGATGAGCCCATGGCGAATTCGTCGCAATTGAGCTTGCCGACACACACCATGCCTGCTGTGCGCAGTTTTTCGACCACGGCGGCGTCAAACGGCGACACGTAGTTGGCGAGCATTTTTGACCCGGCGGTGGAGCGCCAGCCACGCGTGACAAAGATATCCTTGTGCGCCACCGGGATGCCGAGCAAGGGTGAAGCATCACCCGTCGCCCGCCGCGCGTCAGCGCCCCGCGCCTCGGCCAACGTTAAATCGGCGTCAACGTGCAAGAAGGCATTCAGATCGCGCGCCGCGTCGATGCGCGCCAGCGTGTCTTGCGCGAGTTCAACCGCGGACAGTTTGCCGTCGGCGAGTTGCTTGGCGAGCGCGGTGATGGTCATGGCTATTCGATGACCTTGGGCACCAGAAACAGACCGTTTTCCGTCTGTGGTGCGTTTTGCAGGTTGGCGTCGCGGTCAATCTCGGTCGAGGCGGCGTCGGCGCGCAGCCGCAGGCTCATGTCATCGATCACCGACAGTGGGTGGGTGAGTGGCGCGACGCCGCTGGTGTCAACGGCTTGCAGGGCGTCGACGAGCGTGAGGATGCTCTGCATCTCGGCACCGAGGGGAGCGAGTTGGCTGGGCGCGATTTCAATCGCCGCTAAGCGCGACAGGCGGGTCAGAGTTTGCGGATCAAACGACATGATGGCGGCGATGGTGGGGACAGTGACAGGCGCGGCAGCCCGGCAGTGACCGGTCGAGGCAGCGGACCGGCGATTTCAGCGTGATGCTTCCTGTGCGACGGCAGCCCGAATTTCGCCAGATTCCATAGACAAACTCGGGATTTTCCAGAGGGGGCTGAGTTATCATAGCGCACCCTAACCCAAGAAAACCGTTGGACGCGCATTTGGGCTTGTTTGCGGCAGAATTTTTGACGCGAATTGTTCGACGCGAACACGGCATGCAAACAATGTTGAGACACGACCAGGCGCGGGTCGTGTTTGGTTGGACACACAGTACGTCAGCAGAAAGGCATCATGTTTTTTTCCAAGTATTTTTCCTGCGATCTGGCAATCGACTTAGGCACGGCTAACACTCTCATCTATCTGCGCGGCAAAGGCATCGTTCTCAACGAGCCGTCCGTGGTGGCGATTCGGCAGGACGCCGGACCCAACAGCAAAAAAACCATTCAAGCCGTCGGTACCGCTGCCAAGCTGATGCTCGGACGCACGCCCGGCAACATCACCGCCATTCGGCCGATGAAAGACGGCGTGATTGCCGACTTTCACACCACCGAGTACATGCTCAAGTTTTTTATCAAGAAAGTGCACGACGCAAAGTGGTATCACCCCAGTCCGCGCATTGTGATTTGCGTGCCGTGTGGTTCAACGCAAGTCGAGCGTCGCGCCATTCGCGAATCGGCGGTCGCTGCCGGCGCCTCCCAAGTATTTTTGATTGAAGAGCCGATGGCCGCGGCCATCGGTGCTGGTTTGCCGATTTCCGAGCCGACCGGATCGATGGTGGTTGATGTCGGTGGCGGCACCACCGAGGTGGGCGTGATTTCGCTGGGCGGTATTGTGTACTCGGCGAGCGTGCGTGTTGGTGGCGACAAGTTTGACGAAGCCATCATCAACTACATTCGTCGTAACTACGGCATGCTGATCGGCGAATCGACGGCCGAAGCCATCAAGAAAAAAATCGGCTCGGCCTTTCCTGGTGCCGAAGTGCGCGAAATGGAAGTTAAGGGGCGCAATTTGGCCGAAGGCATTCCGCGTTCGTTCACCATTTCATCGAACGAAATTCTTGAAGCGCTGACCGAACCACTGAACTCCATCGTCTCAGCCGTGAAGTCGGCGCTGGAACAAACACCTCCTGAACTCGGTGCCGACATCGCCGAAAAAGGCATGGTGTTGACCGGTGGCGGCGCGCTGCTGCGCGAGCTTGATCGCTTGCTCGTCGAAGAAACCGGCTTGCCAGTCATCATCGCCGACGACCCGCTCACCTGTGTGGTGCGCGGCGCGGGTCGCGCGCTCGAAGAAATGGACAAACTCGGCTCGGTGTTCACCAACGAGCTGTAATCTTCGCGAAAGGGCTGGGAACCGCAGATGAACGCAGATGAACGCAGATGCGTTTCTCAACGTCAACCGACCTGTGCAACGAGCAACGATCTGCACGCGATAAGTCGAGGTAGCAGTGCGTAACCTATCTGCAGTTATCTGCGTTCAACTGCGGTTGCATACCTAGCCGTGGCCGCCTACCAAGAAAATTTTTTCACCCGCGGCCCGTCGCCGTTGGCGCGCGTCACCTTCTTCGGCCTCATCGCCGTGGCCGTGATGATCGCCGATCACCGTTTTCAAGCGCTCGGCACGGTGCGCGCCGGTGTGGCGACCGTTCTCACGCCAGTCGAGCAAGCGCTGATGTGGCCAGGCACCATCGCGCGTGACCTGACTGCCTATTTCAAGACACAAGCAACGCTGATCGCGGACAACAAGGCGCTGAACGAAAAAGTCCTGATGCTTGCCGCCGAGGGCCAGCGCGCGCGACTTATCACCGCCGAGCAAGCGCAGATCGGTGCGTTGCAAGCCGCGCATGCACGTTTCGGGCGTGACGGCGTCGTGGCTGAAATCATTCGCGATGCGCGCAATCCGTTTGCCCGCCGCATCATCATCAATCGCGGTTACGCCAATGGTGTCAAGGTCGGCGCGGCGGTCATTGATGGTCTCGGTGTGGTCGGACAGGTGACCGCGCTCGGTGCCACCTCGGCTGAAGTCACACTAGCCACGGACAAGGAGCAAGCCGTGCCGGTGATGGTGGTACGCAAGGCGCCAGCAACCTCAGCGCCCGTGAATAGCGCCGCCACAGAGCCCGCCGGCACCGCCTCGCACGCGAAGTCGGGCTTACGCGCGGTCGCCATGGGCGGCGGCCGCGACGGCACCATCGAGCTGCCGTTTATTCCGGTTGCCGCTGACATTCAGGTCGGCGACGAACTGGTGACCTCTGGCGTCGACGGCACGTACCCGGCTGGCCTGCTGGTGGCGAGCGTGACGCTGGTCGACAAAAATCCGGCGTTCTCATTCGCGCGCATCATCGCGCAGCCATCCACCGCACCGACACATCACCGCTTTGTGTTGGTGTTGACCGCCAGCGACGCCGCCTACCCACAAGCGGACAACAGCATCGCCGATCGCGCCGGCAAGGAAAAAAGTGCGCCGACCAAACGCGAAGCCAAGCTCGATGCCAAGCGCGCATTGCGTGAACGATAGCGAGCCTTAGTGTGAACCTGTCTCCTGCTTCCGGTGATGTACTCAGGCCACCAGCACCGATGCGCCTGGTGCTGGTTTCGCTCAGCATCGCCTTGCTTGGCAATTTGCTGCCATGGTCGGGCTGGGCCTTGCAAGCGCGCCCGGATTTTGTATTGCTGATGCTGCTCTACTGGGTGGTGCACGAGCCGCGCAACATTGGACAGACGTGGGGCTTTGCGCTCGGCCTGTTGATGGATGTGGCGGACAGCGCGTTGTTCGGACAACACGCGCTGGTATACGTGGTGGCCATTTTTCTGACGCAGCTGTTGCGCATTCGCATTTTGAAGTTGACGGTTGTCGAGCAAGCATTGCATGTGCTGGGCATCCTGCTGGTCGCACAGTTGATTTACATTGGACTCAACCTGTCGCTTGGGCGCGACTTCGCCGGATTTGCGCTGATCGTCGCGCCGCTTTCGGGCGCCGTGTTGTGGATGCCGCTCGACTTTCTGGCTAAACTGCCGCGTTTTCGCCGTCGCGGTGAAAACGTGATGCTGTAGAGGCGCGGATGTTGGTCGGCACAGCCATCAAAAATCGCGAAGCGGAGCTCAATGTCTTCCGCAGTCGCATCATTTTCGCCGCCTTGGCGATCTTCATCGCGTTCCTGGTGCTCGCGGGGCGTTTGATTTACCTGCAAGTCGTCAAACGCGATCAGCTCTACAACATGGCTGAAGCCAATCGCATCTCGGTGGTGCCGGTGGTGCCCAATCGCGGCGTCGTGTATGACCGCAACGGCGAAGTGCTCGCCGCCAACTATTCAGCGTTCACGCTCGAGGTAACACCATCCAAAGTCAAGCATCTGGAGCGCGCGCTGGACGAATTGGCGACAATTGTCGACATCCAGCCCAAGGATCGGCGTCGCTTCAAACGGTTGCTCGAAGAGAGTAAGAATTTTGAATCACTGCCGATTCGCAACCGACTGTCAGAGGCTGAGGTGGCGCGCTTCGCGGTCAATCGCTATCGTTTTCCGGGCTTTGATATCCGCGCCCGCCTGTTTCGCAACTACCCGTTTGGCGATGTTGCCTCACACACCATCGGTTACATCGGTCGTATCAACGACGCGGATCTGAAAAAAATCGAATCGGTCAATCTGGGCAAAAACTACAAGGGCACCGATCACATCGGCAAGTTCGGTATCGAGGGCAGCTACGAAACCGAGTTGCACGGCACCACCGGCAGCGAACAAGTCGAAATCGACGCCGGTGGTCGTGCCATTCGTTCGCTCGCCAAATCGGAACCGGTGGCGGGCAACAATTTGCGCTTGACGCTCGATATCAAGCTGCAACAGGTAGCCGAGGAAGCGTTCGGTGATTTTCGTGGCGCGTTGGTGGCCATGGATCCCTCGACTGGCGAGGTTCTGGCTTTTGTATCCAGGCCTGGATTCGATCCGAACCTGTTTGTCGATGGCATTGATCCGGTCAACTGGGACTTGCTGAATACGTCGGAAGACCGACCCCTCACCAATCGCGCGCTACAAGGTCAATATCCGCCGGGCTCGACTATCAAGCCGTTCATGGCGCTGGCCGCGCTCGAGAATGGCAAACGCACGCCGGAGTATTCCATCGTCGATCCGGGTTTTTGGACCCTGCCGGGTGTAGCGCGCCCGTTTCGTGACTGGAAAAAAGGCGGCCACGGTGTCGTCAACCTGCACAAGTCGATCGTCGTCTCCTGCGACACCTACTACTACGGACTCGGCAACGACCTTGGCATCGATCGCATCAACGCCTTCATGACACCATTCGGTTTTGGCCGCAAAAACGGCATCGACATCGACGGCGAACAAGCCGGCAACATGCCCTCTCAGGAGTGGAAGCAGCGGCGCTTCAAACAGAAGTGGTATGCGGGCGACACGATTTCGGTGTCCATCGGTCAGGGTTATTGGCTCGCGACACCGCTGCAACTGGCCACCGCGATGGCGATTCTGGCCAACGGCGGCACACAGGTCACGCCGCACTTGCTCAAAGAAGTGATTGACGCGAAGACGCAAGCCAAACGCGGTTACAAACCGTTGGCACAGGCGCACCAGACGTTCAAACCGGAGAATCTGGCGCTGGTGAAGCGCGGCATGGTCGATGTGCTGCAGCCCGGTGGCACGGCGTGGCGCGCCGCCATCGGCGCGAGTTACCAAATCGCGGGCAAGACTGGCACGGCACAGGTGGTGGGGATGAAGCAGGGCGAAAAGTACGACGAACGCAAGGTCAAAGAACGTTTTCGCGATCATGCGTTGTTCATTGCCTACGCGCCAGCCGACAATCCGAAAATTGCATTGTCGTTGCTTGTTGAAAACGCTGGCCACGGCGGCAGCATCGCCGCGCCGATCGCGCGCGAAGTATTTGATTATTTTCTGCTCGGCAAGAAGCCTGACCCCGAAAAACGCAAGAAGCGCAACTATGACCTTAACGACAGCGATTGAACGTGCATTCGATGTCACCACGCGGCGCCTCGACGGCCCGCTGACGGTGGTCATCGTCGTACTGGCGGCGATATCACTCGCGTCGGTCTACTCGGCGTCTGGTGGCGACTCATTTGATCGCACCTTCGGTCAACTGCGAAACTTCGCTGTCGCCTTCGTCGCAATGTGGATTGTCGCCAACGTGTCGCCGCAAACGCTGATGCGCGTCGCAATTCCGGTCTACATCGTTGCCATGTGCTTGCTGATCAGCGTCGCGCTGTTTGGCGAAATCCGCAACGGTGCGCGACGCTGGCTTAGTTTCGGCTTTGTCACCATTCAACCCTCTGAGATCATGAAACTCGGGATGCCGCTGTTGCTGGCGTGGTACTTCCATCGCAAGGAAGAAGGGCTCGGTTGGCGTGACTATGCGATTGCCGGTTTGATTCTGCTATTGCCCACGGGCCTCGTGATGCGCCAACCCGACCTAGGCACTTCCATCCTCGTTTTTTCGGCCGGATTTTTTGTCATCTTCCTGGCCGGCATGTCGTGGCGCATCCTGATTGCCGCCGCTGTTGCCGGCATCGCGTTCCTGCCCGTAGCGTGGAATCTGTTGCACGACTACCAGCGCGAGCGGATTCTCACTTTGATCGACCCAACGCAAGATCCGCTCGGCGCCGGTTATCACATCATCCAATCGACCATCGCGATCGGTTCTGGCGGCATCTTCGGCAAAGGTTGGCTCAATGGCTCGCAAGCGCAGCTCGATTTCATCCCCGAACGTTCGACCGACTTCATCCTCGCCGTGTTTGGCGAAGAGTTCGGCCTGATCGGAACGCTGTTGCTGCTCACGCTCTACACCATTGTGATCGGCCGTGGCTTCATGATCGCGATGAACGCGTCAACGACGTTTTCTCGATTGCTCGCCGGCGCGCTGACGCTGTCATTTTTCACTTATGCGTTTGTCAACATCGGTATGGTCAGCGGCATCCTGCCGGTAGTCGGCGTGCCACTGCCGCTGATGAGTTATGGCGGCACGGCGATATTGTCGATGTGCATCGGCTTTGGCATGCTGATGTCGATCTCGACGCACAAGCAACTTGTGCCGAGCTGATCCGGCCGCACTATCGACGCGAGTCGTGCGCGGCTACCGTAGGGTGCGCCGCGCGCGTCATCGCATTGAAATCTTGTACAGCGCCAGCGTGCCAGTTAAATTCGGCAGCAGCAAGGCTTCGCGATCGTGCGCCAACACACGCCGGTTGTTGATGCGATAGCCACGCGCGGCGCAGAAGTTTTCAAAATCCGTAATTGTGAACAGATGAACGTTCGGCGTGTTGTACCACTCGTAGGGCAAGTCGTCTGACACCGGCATTTTTCCGGCCAGCGCGATTTGCACGCGATGTTTCCAGTAACCGAAATTCGGAAACGTCACAATCGCCTCGCGTCCGACGCGCAGCATTTCCGCCACCACCGCTTCAGTGTGTTTAATGGCCTGCAAGGTTTGCGAGAGTATCACCACGTCAAATGAGTGATCGGCAATTTCTTGCATGCCGGACTCAAGGTTGGTCTGAATCACATTCACGCGGTTATCGATGCATTTGAGCAGCGAGGCGTCGTCGTTCTCGACGCCGTAGCCTTTGACCTGCTTCGACTCGGTGAGGTGGCGAATCAGCGAACCGTCCCCACAACCCAAATCGAGCACGCGCGAACCCGGCGGCACCCACTGGCTGATGATGTCAAAGTCAGCGCGCGTAATCATTGCGTCGCCCCGTCGATGGCACCAAGGTAGCGCCGCACCACCGCGTGGTATTGCGCGTTGTCGAGCAAAAAAGCATCGTGCCCGTGCGGCGCTTCGACTTCAGCGTAAGTGACATCTTTGTCGGTGTCGAGCAGCGCTTTCACGATTTCGCGCGAACGCGTGGGCGAGAACCGCCAATCGGTGGTGAACGAAATCACCAACACGCGCGCAAGGATGGGCTCGAAGGCGCGTGCGAGATCGCCACCAAATGCGCGCGCCGGGTCAAAGTAATCGAGCGCTTTGGTCACTCGTAAATACGTGTTGGCGTCGTAGTACTCGGAAAATTTTTCACCCTGATGCCGCAAATACGATTCAATCTGAAACTCGGGGGCAAATGAAAACTTGAGCCCCTCACGCAATTCGCGGCCAAACTTGGCTTCCATTTGGTCGTCCGAAATGTAGGTGATGTGGCCAATCATGCGCGCCACAGTGAGGCCATCTTTCGGCACCACGTTGTGTTCTGCAAATGCGCCGTCATGAAACGCGGTGTCACTCATGATCGCTTGACGCGCGACTTCATTGAAGGCGATGTTCTGTGCCGACAGGTTTGGCGCAGCAGCGATCACCAGCGCCTGACGCACTCGCTGCGGATAGCGTATTGCCCAACTCAGCGCCTGCATACCGCCGAGCGAGCCGCCCATTACCGCGGCGAGCGTTTTCACACCGAGCCGATCGAGCAAGCGTGCGTGAGAATCGACCCAGTCCTCGACGGTCACCAACGGAAAATCGGCGCCCCACTTTTTTCCGGTCGCGGCGTTGATCGTGGTCGGTCCGGTCGAGCCAAAGCACGAGCCAAGGTTGTTGACGCCGATAACGAAAAAGTGATTGGTATCGACCGGCTTGCCGGGGCCGACCATGTTGTCCCACCAGCCACGATTGTCTGCGTCACCTTCATAGGCGCCCGCAACGTGGTGCGAGGCATTGAGCGCGTGGCAAATCAGAACTGCATTGGAACCGTCAACGTTGAGTGTGCCGTAGGTTTCGAAGGCAAGATGGTACTCGCGCAGCACCGCGCCACTCGCCAGCGCGAGGGGCTCCGTGAAGTGGGCGAGTTGCGGTGTGGCGTGCATGGGTTTCAACGAATTTCCAAAACGATAAAGCCCGACAGCTTGGGCTATCGGGCTTTCAGGAAAATTCGTGAGAAATTCGAGATCGCCGCTTTAGCCGTATTTGTTGGTCCCGTCAAAAGTTTTACCCTCTGGAGGCCGCGCCCGCAAGCTGATCGTCAAATCGGCGCAGTTGAAAAGATACGCCCTTGGCGTCGTTTCGTCAATCTACCGGGTATCGGTTGCGCTGCTGCGGAGGTGCGCGCCGACTCGTGGGAAAATTCGGCATGACGAAGACCCCGACACACAGCATTGAAACCTCAGATGAGGCAGGTGTGCGCTTTTTGCATTTTGGTTCCGAGCGGGTGCAAGGAGCGATGCGCATTGCCAGGCCGTGGTCACTCGAGCTTAAATACACGCGCGAGTTGATGCTGGCGCTCGTTCTGCGGCCCGACAACGAATGGCCACGAACGGTATTGCAAGTCGGGCTTGGCGCGGGTTCGGTCACAAAATTCTTGTACCGTCATCGACCGCACTGCCATCAAACGGTCATTGAAATCAACCCCGCTGTGCCACGGGTGTGCGAGCAAATGTTCCGGTTGCCGCGCGACGCAGCGCGCGTCCGAATTGAGATTGCCAATGGCATCGCCTGGATGCGCGAGGCGCGTAAGCGGTTTGATTTGATCGTCGTCGATGGTTACGACCACAACGCACGATTTGGCGGACTCGGCAGTGCGCCGTTTTATGCGGACTGTCGCGCGCGCTTGTCCAAACACGGTTTGCTGGCGGTGAATTTATTCGGCCGCTCGCGCGGTTACGCCAAACAGATCGGCACGTTTGAAAATGCGTTTGCTGGTCGCACGCTCGTGCTGCCGGCCAACGACGAAGGCAACGCCGTCGCGTTCGCGGCGACCGGTGAAGCAATTCCGCTCGAGGCCGTCGCATGTCGCGACGAGGGCGCGCGACTCACGCGTGAGACGGGTCTGAAGTGGGGTGCCTCAATGGCGCGCCTCGAGCGCGCGGTGGCGATGAAGGCCGACAGGCAGCTTTGAGGTGGTAGCGTTAGCCACATGAAACGCCAGCGCTGGCGCGCTTTTTCAAGCGTTTTTGCTCGGAAGTGCGCACCCATGCTGGTGTTTGTCATTCTATTTTTCGCCCGGTCAACGCATCGATGGCGTTGTTTGCGATTAGGGCGCCTCTAAAAATTCAATCAAGCCGATGATGGCAAGGCGCAAAGTCGCGAAAAAGCGCCGTGTACACGTAGTACATGAGCATTTTGAGCGGCTTTGCAACGCCGCCAGCGCGGCTTCAGTGAATTTTTAGAGGTGCCCTACTGTTCGCGCCGATGTTTGCACCAAGTGTGCCACATCCCGCGATAGGCGGTCTCCAGGGCGGTGGTCACGCGCGCCGAGCGCGGCGCGCCTGCGGGCGGATCGAATCGACCGCGCAGCGATTGCCGCACACGATTAAGTTCGGGCAGGTCGTCCAATGCCGTCAACACCTTGGTGACGTATGCCGCTTCACCGTCTGCGATCCAGTCATCGAGCCCGACCGACGCCAACAAGCAAGCACCGACGCGCGACATGGTGCGGTCACCGGCCAAGGTGACAAAAGGTACGCCCATCCACAGCGAGTGACAGCTGGTGGTACCGCCGTTGTAAGGAAACGGATCGAGCGCCAGATCGATGCGTCCATGGAGAGCAAGATAGTCTTCAATCGGCATCCAAGGCTGAAAAATAATGCGCGACGCATCGACGCCCGCTTGCGCAAACTGGTCGAGCAAGGCGGCTTTCATGCTTTCATCTGACGTGCTGCCGAGCGTCAGCGTGGCGTCACCGCGCGCGACGAGAATGCGCGACCAGAGCGCCACCACCGGCGGGCGAATTTTGCGTGGATTGTTGAGGCAGGCGAGCATCACACCATTGCCGCTCAGCGCAGGCAGCGGCGCGACGTCCGGTGCCTCGGCGCAGGGTTGAAACGCCGCACCGCCCGTTGGCAACCGGATCAATTTTTCAGTGTGAAAACAATCCGTTGCGCCGATTGGATCGAGCCACCGGTCTGTGATGCGATAGTCCATTGCATCAAGCCCCGTGGTGCCACCGTAGCCGATGTAGGTTACTTGTACAGGCGCGGGTTTGCGGGCGAAGGTCAGCAGTCGATTGTGCGCGGTGTGTCCGGACAAATCGACCAGAATGTCAATTTGATCCTCGTGTATTTTCTTCGCACAGTCGTCATCACTCAGATGGTGCACATTGCTCCACTTATCGACGTAGCTCGCCAGGCGTTGGGTGACGGCATCCCTCTGTGCGTGATTGCTGTAGACGTGCAATTCGAATTTGGATCGATCATGGTGCGCGAGCAGCGGCTCAAGAAAAAATGTGACCGCGTGGTTACGCAGGTCCCCAGACACATAGCCCACGCGCAGGCGGCGATGCGCGTCGCATTCGTTGGTGTGTTGCGGCCAAGTACTACGCAATGGCGCTTCAAATTGCGCGGCAAATTGGCGGTGTTCGTCGAAGAGCTGTTCATTCGAAATGTGATGGTCGTTTTGCAGGCAAAGCAGCAAATCGCTGAATATCGCCGCGTTGTCGGGTTTGACCGCCAGCGATTGCCGATACGTCGCGGTCGCGGCCTCAACGTTACCTAGTGCAAGGTGTACCGAGCTGATATTGCTGAGCGCCTCCGCGAAATCGGGCTGTAGCGCGATCGCGGATTGGTGGCACGCGAGCGCCTGGCCAAGATCGCCCTGATGCTGATGAATCGCACCGAGATTCGTGTGCGCGATTGCCGAGCCGGGCGCTAGCGCGACAGCTTGCGTCAGATGCACCTTCGCCAGCCCCGCCTCATTCCTGATGAAGTGAAGCTTACCAAGATTGCAGTGCGCATCCGCAAAATCTGGCCGCAGTGTGATCGCGAGCCGAAACGCGACCTCGGCGGCGTTTAACTCGCCTAGGCTCTCCAGCGCGTTGGCAAGGTTGTATAGCGCTTCGTGATCCTGCGGGTTGAGGTTGATGGCGGTCTGGAATGCAGGCAAGGCGTCGCGCGGTCGGCCCAACGTCATCAACGACAGTGCCAGCGCGTGGTGTGCGGTCGCATAGTCGGGTTTGAGTTCGACCGCGCGTCGAAATGCGCTCACCGCCTGCTGGTGGTCGCCAACAGAAGCCGCGCTAACGCCGCGATTACGCCAGGCAATGGCATTGTTGGGTTGCAGCGTAGTCATGCGCATGAAGAAAGGTAGCGCTTGATGTGGCCGATGCTGATTGAAATAAAACTCGGCGAGGTGTGCGATCGCGCCGGGCGACGACTGGTCCCGGGCGACGGCGCGCTGGAAGTGGCGCTCGGCTTGATCGAGTGCACCCGCCGCCAGCAGTCGCCTGGCCTCGGCGAGCATCGCCTGCGAGGCGCGTTGCGGCTTGGTTGGTTGCGTGGAGAATTGGCGCACGGCACACTCTGGTTGGCGGGACGATAATGAAATTATCAATACGATGCATCGTCTCAAGCCAACGAATTGGCCGATGAAAACATCACACTTCCCACGCTTAGGAGCCGCGCAAATATAACTTGAACAATTGGCTACTTGCAGACGGGATGCCAGGCAAGGCGCAAAACGCGCCGTGTGGCTGGCCACACCAGCGTTTTTGCAACGCCGCATGGCGCTCGTATGCAAGATGGACAGTGTTCAAGTTATTTTTGCGCGGCGACTTAGGCGCTTGTAGCGCGTCTTTTATAGGAAAGCGATACCGATGCAACAGATCGTTGATTTCGTGCTGGAACTGGACAAACTCAAGAACGTCACGCGCAAGACGCGCCCGCTGGGACAACAGCGTTACGAAAATTCGGCCGAGCACAGCTGGCAGATTGCCTTGTTTGCCTCTTCGCTCGCGCATTACGCTGAAACCGACATTGATGTTGATCGTGTGATCGGCATGCTGCTGGTGCACGACATCGGCGAAATCGACACCGGTGACACCCTCTTTTACGCCACCGAAGGTCTTGCCGAGCGGCAGGTCGCCGAGCACGCGGCGGTGACGCGCATCTTTGGCCTGTTGCCCGATGCAATGCGCGACCGGTTCATGGCGCTATGGCAAGAGTTCGACGCGGGCGAGACGCCCGAAGCGCGTTTTGCACACGCCGCTGATCGCGCCATGCCGGTGCTGCTTAATCTTGCCAACAACGGTCAGAGCTGGCGCGAACACGACATCAGTCACGCGCTCGTCGTTGAACGCGTTGCGCCACCCATCAAGGCCGGCTGCCCCGCGCTCTGGGATTACATCGAATGCCAGCTGAATGAGGCGCGCGATCGAGGATGGTTTGGTTCGGCCGCTGTTTGATTGCGCTACATTTTGTTGATCCGGCACGAGAAGTCTTTATTCTTCGTGCCGCACTTCTCTCATTCTTTCCGGTTCAATCGCATTGGCGGCACCACCCAAAAATACAGACATGCCGTTGCGATGAACCCGGCGCCGGCCGCAAACGCATACGCGGCCTGTGCGCCAAACTGTTGCCAGATTACGCCGAGCAGCAAGCCGGCCGGGATGGAGGCGATGCCGACGAGCGCGTAGTACCAGCCGAACAGGGTGCCGCGTTTACTTTCGTCGGCAAGGTCGCCGATCACCGCGCGCTCAACCCCTTCGCTCACCGACATGGCAAAGCCAAAAAACAGCGCGGCGACCCACAGCGCTGAGAGGTTTGAGACAAACACGAACCCGAGCATCGCCACGCTGTGCAACAACCAGCCCACCATCAACAAAGAAAAACGTCCCTTGCGGTCGGCCCAGACCCCCGACGCGTAATTAGCGAAAATCTTGACAAAGTTCAACGCTGCCCACAGCAACAGACAATGCACCGTGGACGCGCCCAACTCATGTGCACGCAACACGATGAACAACTCCGCCGTGCGCGCGAAGGTGAACAACATCACCGTGAGCAGATAGCCGCGAACGTGATGCGGCACATCCGCCCACTTGAGGGTGAACACGAAAGGTGTATGCGGCGTCGGCGCGCGCGCTTCGCGTACCCCAAACGCAAACAGCGCCACACACAACAACCCCGGAATCGCCGAGATCAGCAGCACGTCTTTGAGATCAGATGAAAAATAGGTGATGATCAACGCGCCCAATAGCGCACCGCCCACTGCGCCCAAATTATCGAACGCACGATGAATGCCGAATGCGCGCGCGCGCATCGATGGCGGCGCGAGATCAACAATCAACGCGTCGCGTGGTGCATTACGCAGCCCTTTACCTAATCGGTCCAGCGCGCGAATCACCATTACATGCCACCACACCAACGCAAAGCCGAGCAACGGGCGCATCAGGTTCGACACCAAGTAGCCGCTCACTGCGAGCGGCTTGCGCTGACCACCGCGCGCATCCGAATAGCGGCCGGCGTAGATTTGTACAATGCACGCTACCGCGTTAGCCAACCCTTCGACCAGGCCCAACACCACCGGTCCGCTCGCCAATACGGTGACTAGCAAGATTGGAATGATCGGCACCACCATTTCGGTGGCGACGTCATTGAGCAGGCTGACCAACCCGATTACATAAATGCTGGCCGGCATGCGGCGCGGTGCCGCTGGCTGCGGGGCTTGCTGGCGCGGGTCGTGCGACGAAGGGGGCTCAGCCAAAGTGGAGTGCATCAACGTTAGGGAATGCGCATGTTACCGACGATTCAAAGGGTCAATGCGATTCCCCCATTCGCGTACTTTGTTTGTGGGTAATCAAGGGGTCAGGGTGAATTGTTTTACAGAATGCCAAAAATAAATCACGCTAACCCCTTTGATTAGTCAGCCCTTGGCAAAACAAATAACCCTGACCCCTTTAATTCATAGTGTAGGCCTCACCCTTAATTCCAATCGACCAAACCCGACTTGTGGGCTCTTCTTGGCTAGCAAGAAGGTCCCTTTGTCCATTGGGACGATGCCGGTATTTGCGCAAGCCGACAGCATGAGCGCTACGAGAGAGAGAGGTTTTCAAGGAATGCTCCAGGTTGCGAGGCATCTTACGTGGTTGGGGACATCCGGGGGGGCGCTTCGATGCTGAGTGCTCTGCCGTGGGATGGATGCCGTTCCTGTGGAGCCTAACACGTGGCGCTATGCGGCGCGCCGCTTCGGGGCACGCCCGCTTGAGCGCGATGTTAGCCCCGCCGCAGAACGAGCAACACCAACAAGTGAATTCAAGGCTTCATTAACAGCGTCGTTGGTTGGAAAAATCTTTGACAGTTCAGGAGTCAACAAGATGAGGTTGCTACCTTTCTTGAACTCAGCAAAATGTTTTCCACGGACACCCTGTCCAAGATCGTCGCGTCGATATTCGGCGCGCATTTCTTCAACCTTCTTCATAAGTTTTCCTTTCATGTCGTGTCGCTAGGCGCGCACTGATAATGCGATATTTTCTGCGCCGGTGAGTGTAAATAATGGCAAGTATCCGCATCATGCGCAACTGGCCAAACATCAGCCAGCGCTCCTCACCAATCGAATGATCAGGATCTGCAAATGTGTACGCCATAGGATCGCCAAATACTGAAGCCGCTTCTTCGAAGGTGACTTTGTGTTTCTTGACATTAATTGCTGCCTTTGCTGAATCGATCTCAAATTCCATAAGCCATTATTTCACGAGGCGGGGGATTAAGGACTAACGAGGCTGTAGAAAAAGTCTATTCATCTCCGCAAGATACCGTGAACCAATCCGAACTTCAAGGTCGAAGTATGGGGTCCGATTGCGGAGATAAAAATGGCGCGTTACAAACACATCGACACCAGTCCAAGGTTTCTGGCGGTTGACCTCTCAAAGCAGCTCCTGCCCGGCAGTTTTGAACACGCCCTCAATCATCTCATCGATCACGAGATTGACCTCGTCGGCTTTGACGTGGTAGTACGTTTCGTTCGGCTTGATCATGCCGAGTTCGGCTCTTGCTCGCTCTTCAACTGCAACGAGACCTTCCTTGAGATCATGCACATCGGCATCAAGCCCGGCGTTGCGCCGGGCGAGCTTGGCAATAATTGGGCGCCATGATTTCTCAATGCAACGCTCTCTATCGGTCATCTGATAGCTCCCTTTTGGGCGGGCGCATCACCACACTACCCACAGTACGGTGCCCAAGCGCCTTCTCAATCTGCTTCTGAAACAGGGCGTTGCCCAGCGCGTAGTTGCCATTAGTCGTGCTGCGTATCTCCTCGATTAGCGCCGCACCAACAAACGTCCTAAACGTCCAAGTTCTGCACAATCAACGCATTTTTTTCGATAAAGGCTCTGCGCGGTTCGACATCGTCGCCCATGAGTGTGGCAAAAATTTCGTCGGCGCCGATCGCATCTTCAATCTGTACGCGATTCAAAATGCGCACCTTCGGGTCCATGGTGGTTTCCCACAACTGCTCGGGGTTCATTTCGCCCAGCCCTTTGTAGCGCTGAATCGCCATGCCGTCCTTGGCTTGCTCGATCAGCCAATCGAGTGCGGCACCAAACGATTTCACCGCAAGCACTTTTTCGCCGCGTTTTATTTCCGCGCCGTCACGTATCAAACCATTCAACATTTTCGCCGTGTTGACGATTTGCTCGTAGTCGCCAGTTTCAATGAAGGTCGAATCGATCAACGTGTCGCGCTTATTGCCGTGCAGCGTTTTAGTGCAACGCAGTCGATAACCGTCGTGAACTTCATCCTGCTCGACTTTGACCACCAGTGTGCCGGTACTGATCGCGTCAGTCAGCCATACGGCGGCTTTGGAGGCGGCCTCAGCATTGCTCAAATCAATGCGCGGGCACACCAGCATGCCGCGCACCACGTCAGGGTCAAACGTACGCGATAACCTGTTGATGATCGCATCAGTCACCAGGAAATCGTCCGCCAGCTTGCCGAGCGCTTCACCCTCGATCCACGCCGCGCCGCCGCCCGGGTTGAGTGACGCGTCGTTCATGGCTTTCTTTAGTTGTAGCTGCTTCAATCCTTGCTCATCCTTGACGTAGCGCTCTTCCTTGCCGCTCTTAACTTTGAACAGCGGCGGTTGCGCAATGTAGACATAACCGTTTTCCACCAACTGCGGCATTTGCCGGTAGAAGAACGTCAGCAATAATGTGCGAATGTGCGCGCCGTCGACGTCCGCGTCGGTCATGATGATGATGCGGTGATAACGCAGCTTGTCGTGATTGAAATCATCCCTACCGATGCCCGCACCCAACGCCGTGATCAGCGTTGCGATTTGCTCGGAGCCGATCACTTTGTCGATGCGTGCTTTTTCGACGTTCAGCACTTTGCCGCGCAACGGCAGGATGGCCTGAAACTTTCGGTCGCGACCCTGCTTGGCGGAGCCGCCTGCGGAGTCGCCCTCGACGATATAAATCTCGCACAGCGCGGGGTCTTTTTCCTGACAATCGGCCAACTTGCCCGGCAATCCGATGCCGTCCATCACCCCTTTGCGTCGCGTCAATTCACGCGCTTTGCGCGCCGCGTCGCGCGCACGTGCGGCTTCCACAATTTTCGAGCAAATGATTTTGGCGTCGGCGGGGTTTTCCTGCAGGTAGTCCAACAACTTGGCGGCTACCACTTCGGACACTACCGGTTGCACTTCCGACGACACCAGTTTGTCTTTGGTTTGCGACGAAAATTTTGGTTCAGGAACCTTGATCGATAGTACGCAGGTCAGCCCTTCTCGCATGTCGTCGCCGGACGTTTCGACTTTCGCTTTTTTTGCGAATTCGTTTTCCTCAATGTACTTGTTGAGGATGCGCGTCATGGCGGTGCGCATCCCTGTCAAGTGCGTTCCCCCGTCACGCTGTGGAATGTTGTTGGTGAACACCTGCACCGTCTCGCCGTAGGAGTCGTTCCACTGCATGGAGACCTCGATGGTCATGCCGTCCTTCTCGCCGATGGCATGAAAAATCTTTGGATGCAACACCGTTTTGGTGCGGTTCATGTATTCGACAAAACCTTTGACGCCGCCGGCATAGGCGAAAATTTCACTCTTGCCATTGCGTTGATCGATCAACTCGATTTTGACGCCGTTGTTCAGAAACGAAAGTTCGCGTAAGCGTTTAGCAATAATTTCGTAGTGAAACTCGACGTGTGTGAAGGTTTCCTTGGCGGCCAGGAAGTGCACTTCGGTGCCACGCTTGTCGGTATTGCCGACAGCGGAGAGCGCGGACACACGCACGCCATGCCGAAACTCCATTTCATAAACTTTGCCGTCGCGACGAATGCGCAACTTCAACCACTCTGACAACGCGTTGACCACCGACACACCCACGCCATGCAGGCCGCCTGAAACTTTGTACGAGTTGGCGTCAAATTTACCGCCTGCGTGCAACTCGGTCATCACAATTTCCGCCGCCGAGCGCTTGAATTCGTCGTCTTCTTTGATGCCAGTAGGAATGCCGCGACCGTTGTCTGTAACCGAGATCGAGTTGTCGGTGTGAATGATGATCTTGATGTCGTCGCAATGTCCGGCTAACGCTTCGTCGATGGCGTTGTCGACAACTTCAAACACCATGTGATGCAGACCCGAGCCGTCGAATGTGTCGCCAATATACATGCCGGGGCGTTTGCGTACCGCCTCTAAGCCCTTCAACACCTTGATTGAATCGGCATCGTATGCTGCGGGGTCGCTCTTTTTTGCCGGTAACATTTATTCCCTAAGTTTTGCTTGAGTTACGGGCACCTCTATTAATCCAAATTTCGTCGCAATACGTTGTTGCTCACAAAAAATTTCTCCTTACATATCAAACATATGCTGCGTCAAAATTTTTTGTTCGCGCCTAGTCTTGCTTAGAACTTTGAATTAATAGAGGTGCCCTTACGTTGTTTCACGCCGCTTGTGGCGACGTTTGGTTTGCGCTGTTACGGCCTTTAATCGTCCTAGATGCGCATTGGCATCACGACATATTTGAAGTCTTCGCTGCCAGGCTGGGTAATCAGCGCGCTCGACATATTCGCCTCGCCGAGTGAGAGTTGAATTGTTTCGGTTGACAGGTGGCCGAGTGCGTCGAGCAAATAGGCGATGTTAAACGCGATATCCATCGGTTCGCGCTCGTAGCTGATGCCCAAACTTTCTTCTGCCTCTTCCTGTTCGTTGTTCGAGCAAATGATCGACAGCGAATCCTTGGTAAACACCAACCTTACGCCGCGGATCTTGTCGTTGGACAAAATCGATGCGCGTTGTAGTGCCGATTGGAACTCTGCGCGATTCAACTGCACGTGGTTGGTGTAACCCGTCGGAATCACTTTGGTGTAATCGGGAAACTTGCCTTCGACTATTTTTGACACGATCTCGATCGCAGCGAACGTGAATTTCACCTGGTTCTGGTGCATGGCCATGTGAATCGGATCGTCACTTTCATCGAGCAGCTTAATCAACTCCAGCACCGTCTTGCGCGGCAATATGGCTTCAATCTTGGCGACCGGTTCGGCCAATTTATACGACGCCATCGACAAACGGTGCCCATCGGTTGCGACCACGCGCAAGGTCGTCCCGTCGCATGAAATCAACACACCGTTGAGGTAGTAGCGGATGTCTTGCACGGCCATGGCAAATTGCACCAGGCCGAGTACGCGTCGAAAATCGCGCTGCGGGATCGCGATTTCAATTGCGTCGTCTTTGGCTTCAGCAATTTTAGGGAAATCCGCTGCCGCCAACGTCTGTAATGCAAAGCGAGACTTGCCCGCTTTTACAGTCAGCCGCGACTCTTTCATATCGAGCGCGGTATCCGCGTCGGGTGGCAACGCGCGCAGGATGTCCTGCAATTTCTTGGCTCCCACCGTCAGGCTTCCCGGTTTGTGCGCAGTCTCGAGTTTGGCGGTCGCTCGAATTTGCACCTCCAGATCCGTCGCCAGAAAGTGTACGGCGTGATCCTCAACCTGGACCAGCACATTGGACAAAATAGGCAGGGTATGTCGGCGCTCGACGATGCCGGTGACAAACTGTAATGGTCCCAACAGCGTGCTGTTCTTAGCTTTTATAGTAAACATATTACAAACCTAATAGTAGTAATAGGAGAGGACTGATTTTTGGTAGAACTCATTTATTTTGTTATTAATCAATTACATGGATCCATTCAAACCACGGGGATGAAACGCTTTATGCAAGTCGATGGTTTGTGGATGCTTTGTTTTTTGTCACACCTGAGTTAAAAGCATCCACAACCTGTCCCCATGTACACCCCTTAGTTATTGCCGATGCAACGACCAAGACTAACCGCGCAAAATTTGCATCAACAGCGAATGATCGCGCGCGACGACATGATCTGCCTCCACCAACGCATGTACGCGCCGACAAGCGTGTAGCACTGTGGTGTGATCGCGGCCGCCAAACGCTTCACCGATTTCGGGCAACGACATAGGCGTGAGTTCTTTTGCCAGCGCCATCGCAATTTGGCGCGGCCTGGCTAACGAGCGCACACGCTTCTTCGAATACATTTCTGCAACTTTGATTTTGTAGTAATCGGCAACCGTTTTTTGGATGTTGTCGATTGAAATCTGGCGATTCAGTACTGCGAGCAAATCTTTTAGAGCCTCTTTGGCCGAGCCAATGGAAACAGGAATGTTGTTAAAGCGCGCATAGGCGAGCACACGTTTTAACCCACCTTCCAGCTCGCGTACGTTCGAACGAATATGTTTGGCGATAAAGAACGCGACTTCTTCATTGATTGCAGCGCCCTCGGATTCCGCTTTTTTCATGAGAATTGCAACGCGCATTTCTAGTTCTGGCGGCTCGACTGAAACCGTTAGTCCCCAACTGAAGCGCGAAATCAGCCGGTCTTCAATCCCGGAAATTTCCTTCGGGAAACGATCTGACGTAATCACCACCTGCTTGCCGCCTTCAATCAAGGCGTTGAACGCGTAGAAAAACTCTTCCTGGGTGCGCGACTTATTACCGAAAAACTGAATATCGTCGATCAACAGCAAATCAAGTTTGTGATACGAGCGTTTGAAGGAATCAAACGCCTTGTGTTGGTACGCGCGCACCACATCGGTGACGAATTGCTCAGCGTGGATGTAGCGGATGCTGGCGCGCGGGTTGCTCAGAAGCAGCTGGTTGCCGATGGCCTGCACCAGGTGGGTTTTGCCGAGGCCGGTCGCGCCGTAGACGAATAAAGGGTTGTAGGCTTGACCGGGGTTTTGCGAAACCTGTTGCGCGGCCGCGCGCGCCAGTTGGTTGGCCTTACCGCTGACAAAAGTGGTGAAGGTGAAACCCGGATTCAAGCGATGAGTGGTCCGCGCGGGCGCGAGAGGCGATTCACGCGTTGATGCCGCCAGCACGGAAAATTCGCGATTGCTGGCGACATGGTCATTTACGCTCGCGCCAGCGTTTTCGTCATCAGCTTCTTCCATCGCCAACTCAATCATCACCGGGCGGGCGAAAAACTTCTCCGCAGCGAGCTCGATCTTATTTAGCTGACGATCCTTTACCCATTGCAACACAAAGCGATTCGGTGCGACCAACACAAAACTGTCACCCTCTTGTTCAAATCGCAGCGGCTTGATCCAGGTGCCGAATTGATGCTGCGAAAGCTCGCGCTGGAAATCTTCAACACAGGCTTGCCAAAAAGGATGCATGAATGTTCGTAGCCGGTGTAGGTGCGAGGGGGTTGGTGTGGCGGTGGCAGCTGCCGGGCGGCGCGCCCGCCAGCATGAGGTCATGCGGCAAACGCGGCCGGTTGACCCGCCGATTAACGATCAAGAAAACCGGTGAGAACCAAGCGACAAATTTTACGCTGAATTGACGGCAACGGGAGACTTATCCACAGGCCAAAACACAAAAAAACTGCGCCAAACCACCGAACCAACAGCCAAAAATTGCCGCTCCCAAACGTTGGCCAGCCGCGCTCTGTCGGCTGCGCAGCGCAGCGCGCGCTTGACGAAACATCAACAAAAACAAGATAATGCGAGGTTCTGCTGGTTCAACGGGAACGGCTTTGAATGGCGCGCCATGCTCGGTTGAACATCAGCCGCGCAATTCGCCGAAACTCAGAGCAGGATTGGTCGAGCATAAAGACTAACCAAATGACCGATACCGCATTTCTCTTCAACTTGTAGATCCAAGAGTGACATCATGAAACGTACCTACCAACCTTCCGTTGCGCGTCGCAAGAAAACCCACGGCTTTCGTGTTCGTATGGCGACAGTCGGTGGCCGCAAGGTCATCAACGCCCGTCGCGCCAAAGGCCGCGCGCGTCTGGCTGTTTAAGCCTCATCCACACCAAAGGTTACCCTCGCACCATGCGGCTTGCCTCCGCTGAGGTAAAGCGATTGCTCGCGCACGGCCAGTGCACGGGTGCGTCGGTCGACGACATCGTTTTTTCCAGCCGCACGTTGATATGCGACCCGACCCTCGGCGCTACGCAGGCGACGCAACCGACGTCGCGCCTCGCGTTGGCGGTGGCAAAGCGCCATCTGTCGCGCGCGGTGGATCGTAATCGCGTCAAACGCATCCTGCGCGAGGCGTTTCGCCACCACGAGATTCGCGACACCGGCGTTGACGTGCTGGTCACATTGGGAGCGGTGCCCAACACCATCGCCGGAAACGCGCGCCGCAAGGATGCGACGCAACGAATTAGGGCGGCTGCGATTGCGCTGTTGACTAAACTCGCGACGCGTAGCAGGGCGCGCTAGTGTCGGATTTGTCGCGCGTGTCGCCGCCCGTGTTGTCGCCCGCGTTGTCGCCCATGGCGCGCTTGCTGTTGTGGTTGATTCGCGCCTACCAATATGTACTGAGCCCGCATTTCGGCACGCAGTGTCGGTTTGCCCCCACTTGTTCCCATTACGCCCTTGACGCCGTGAAAAAACACGGCGCCCTCAAAGGCGGTTACCTGACGACGCGCCGCCTGTTGCGCTGCCACCCTTGGCATGCCGGCGGGTTCGACCCTGTACCTTAACCCTTAAACTGAAATTGCACCCCATGGACACCCAACGCATCATTGCGCTGATCATATTTTCGTTCTCCGGACTGCTGCTCTGGGAAGCGTGGCAAAAGCAAAATAAAACGCCGGTCATGCCACCCACACCGGTGATCGAACAGGCGCAAAAGACCCCGCCATCGGCACAGCCAACCCCAGTCGCAAACGGCACCGCACTGGTGCCCACGCCGTCGGCGGACGTGAAGGCGGGACCCGGCCCGACCACAACCCCGGCTGCCGCGCCGAGCGCTGCGACCAAAGTTGTGTCGGTGCGCACCGATCTGTTGGCCGTCGATCTCGACGCGACCGCGGGCGACCTTCGCAAGGTCGTGCTGATCAAACACACTGCGCGCGGGGACGTGACGCGGCCGTTCGCCTTGATGCACGAAAAAGTGGGCCATTACTTCATCGCTCAATCTGGCCTACTGGGAGACGGGCTACCAAACCACACCAGCAAATGGGTGGCCTCAGGCGATAGGTTTGACCTAGGTGGCAGCGACAAGATTGAGGTCGCCTTTACCAACCACGACACCCCCGGGGTGACGGTGACCAAGGTGTTGACATTTCGCCGCGGCAGCTATGTGATCGATGTGCGCTACGACGTCAAAAATGACAGCGCAGCACCGCTGGCACCGAAAGCCTACTTCCAGTTTGTGCGCGACGCGAATCCGCCCGAGGGTGAGAGCTCAGGCAGCAACCCGTTCACCGGCATTGCAACCTTCACTGGCCCGGCGATTTACACCGAGCAGTTCAAGTTCCAGAAAGTCGCTTTCCAGGACATCGACAAGAATAAAGCGGATCACGCTAAAGCGACCAGTGACGGCTGGATTGCGATGGTGCAGCATTATTTTGTCTCGGCATGGTTGCCTGTGGGCACGGGCGCGCGCGAATTCTTCACCAAGCGCGTCACCGACACCCTTTATTCAGCGGGCGTCATTGTGCCGGTGGTGTCTGCCGGTGCCGCAGCGGGCAGCATTGCGCCGAGCGCTTCGGCGAGTGTTTCCATGCCACTGTACGTCGGCCCGCAAGAGCAGGAAAAGCTGAAAGCGCTCGCCCCAGAGCTCGATCTGGTGGTGGACTACGGCTGGCTCAAGACGCTCGCGTACCCGATGTTTGTAGTCCTTTCGTTTATCAACAATCTGACCGGCAACTGGGGCTGGACCATTATCGTGTTCACCATTTTGTTGAAGGTCGTGTTTTTCCCGCTGAACCAAAAAGCCGGCAAATCGATGGCGCACATGAAAACGCTGATGCCGAAGATGGAGGCGCTGAAAGCGCGTTTCGGCGACGACAAGCCGAAGCTCAATCAGGCCATGATGGAGCTGTACAAGACCGAGAAGGTCAATCCGCTCGGCGGCTGTCTGCCGATCATTATCCAGATCCCGTTTTTTATCGCGCTCTACTGGGTGCTGTTGGGCGCGGTCGAATTGCGCAACACGCCGTGGATGGGCTGGATTACGGATCTCTCGACGCCGGATCCGTACTACGTGCTGCCGGTGCTGATGGGTGTGTCAATGTTCATCCAGACCAAGCTCAACCCGCAGCCCACCGACCCGATTCAAGCCAAGGTCATGACCATCCTCCCGATTGTGTTTTCGATCATGTTCTTCTTTTTCCCGTCGGGGCTGGTGCTGTACTGGACCATGCAGAACATTCTTGGTATCGCGCAGCAGTGGTATATCAACAAGACATTTAACCCGGCACCCGCTAAGGCAACAGCGGGCAAGCGCTAAACTGAACCGGCGGAACGCATGCTGGGGCGAGAGGTTCCACGTGGAACAGCTTTCCTTAACCATGTTTAGTGCTCGTCGCCCTGTCGGGCTTAACTTGCTTCGCAAGTTAGCGAACGCCGCAAGGCGTCGAGCCGTTGTGGCTCCCGGCGCGGCTCCGCTAGGCTTCGTTGTCACGTGAAACCATCTCCTCCCACCGGTCGCCAAACCATCGCCGCCATCGCCACCCCCGCAGGACGCGGTGGGGTGGGGGTGATCCGCATTTCCGGGCGCAACCTGTTGCCACTGGCAGAACGGTTGGTCGGCAAGACGCCCGAACCCAGAGCGGCCACACGTGCCACATTTCGTGATGCCCAGCAGGCAATCATCGACCAGGGGTTGGTCGTCTATTTCGCCGCGCCACGCTCCTACACCGGCGAGGATGTCCTTGAATTGCACGGCCACGGCGGTCCAATGGTCATGCAGGCGCTGTTGAAACGCTGCGTTGAGTTGGGATGCACGTTGGCGCGGCCGGGCGAATTTACCGAGCGCGCGTTTTTGAACGACAAGCTGGATCTCGCCGAAGCCGAGGCGGTGGCCGATTTGATTGACGCGGCCTCGGAGGAGGCGGTGAAATCGGCGGCGCGATCGCTGTCGGGCGAGTTTTCGGCGCGGATCCACGCGCTGGTTGAACGGCTGGTGGAACTGCGGACGCACGTCGAGGCGTGTATCGATTTTCCCGAAGAGGAAATTGATCCCGCCGACCGCGCCGCGCAACAAACGAAACTCGAGCAAATAAGCGCACTTTGGAGCAATTTAGCCCGGGAAGCCAAGCAGGGCGCGGTGCTTCGCGATGGGCTTACCGTCGCGCTGATCGGACGCCCCAATGTTGGCAAGTCGAGTTTGCTGAATTGTCTGGCGGGCGACGACATCGCGATTGTTACGCCCGTCGCCGGCACCACGCGCGACCAAGTGCGCGCGACGATTCAACTCTTAGGTGTTCCCATCCATTTGATCGACACCGCTGGCCTGCGCGAAGCCAGCGACGAGGTCGAGCGCATCGGCATCGAGCGTACTTGGGCGGCGGTTGCGCGCGCGGGCGCCGCGTTGCTGATTTCCGAGGCGGGGCAGACCATGCCAGCGACCGAGGCGGCGATCGCCGCCAAACTTCCGGCAGGATTGCCCACGCTGCGGGTCTACAACAAAGTCGATTTGTTTGGTCGCCCAATGGGGCGCGGCACGGTGCCAGCAGATAGCGACAACACCTGCTACCTCTCAGCGTTGACTGGCGAGGGCGTCGACGCTTTGCGCGAATGGTTGCTGGCGACGGCCGGCTGGCAGCCGAGCGGCGAGGGTGTGTTCATGGCGCGCGAACGGCATCTCGTCGCGTTGCGGAAAGCCGAAGGCCATCTGGCCGCTGCGGCGGCACGCGCGACCCAGTACGAGCTGTTTGCCGAAGAATTGCGCTTGGCACAAGCGGCGCTGGCGTCGATCACGGGAGAATTCACACCCGACGACCTGTTGGGCGAGATTTTTGGCAAGTTTTGTATTGGCAAGTAGCGCCTCAGACACGAGCGGTCACGTGACAACGAAGCGCAGCGGCGTTGCGGCGTTCGCTAACTTGCGCAGCAAGTTAAGCCCGAAAGGGCGGCGAGAGCC
>JBCKPN010000018.1:0-27521 GCA_038901695.1 Usitatibacteraceae bacterium | reverse complement strand
CGCCTTGTCCAACGATGGATCAGGTTGCCGATCGCGAGTATTGCCCTCGTTGCCTACAGTCTAGTCTCGATCACGTCGGTTTCGGCGCAGACTAAAGGCCGCAACATTGCCATCGGTTTGCAAGCGGCGATCAGCTCCATGGATCCGCACTACCATAACGTCGGCCCGAACAATGCGATGCTGCGCCACGTGTTTGAGTCGCTGGTGGGGGTGGATGAGAATCAGAAATTTGTGCCCGGCCTCGCGACTTCGTGGAAAGCACTTGATGACCTGACGTGGGAATTCAAACTGCGCAAGAACGTACGCTGGCACGACGGCTCACCATTCACCGCCGACGATGTCGCCTTTACCATCAGCCGTGCGCCGAATGTGGCCAACAGCCCCTCGTCGTTTGCCACGTTCACACGTTCCATCGTCGATGTGAAAATCGTCGATCCGCACACCATCGTTTTCAAGACCGCAACCCCCAATGTGTTGATGCCGTCTGACCTGTCTGCGGTGAGGATTGTGTCGAAAAAGTTCGGCGAAAAAGCCACGACCGAAGACTACAACGCCGGGCGCGCGGCCATCGGCACGGGACCCTACAAGTTTGCCGAATACATGCCTAATCAGCGGATTGTACTCAAGGCCAACTACGGCTACTGGGGCGGTGAGGAGCCGTGGGATGTGGTCACCTTCAAGATGCTGACCAACCCAGCCGCGCGCGTGGCCGCGCTGTTGTCGGGTGACGTGCAGATGATCGAAACCGTGCCAACGGCTGACATCACCAAGTTGGCGAAGGACGCGAAGTACCAGTTGGTGGACAAGATTTCCAATCGCGTGATCTACGTTCACTTGAACCAGAGCACCGAAAAATCACCGCCGTTTGTGTTCGCCAAAGACGGCAAACCGCTCGACAAAAATCCGTTTCGCGACGCGCGCGTGCGCCGCGCGCTGTCGATGGCGATCAATCGCGACGCCATCGTATCGCGCGTCATGGAGGGCAAGGCCGTCGCCGCCGCGCAGTTGTTGCCGGATATTTTTTATGGCACCAGCAAGAAACTCGAACCGATGAAGTTTAACGTCGAGGGCGCCAAGAAGCTGCTGGCCGAAGCGGGCTATCCGAATGGCTTTGCGATGACCATTCATGGCCCCAACAATCGCTACATTAACGATTCCAACATCGCGCAAGCACTGGCGCAAATGTATACAAGAATCGGCATCGACACCAAGGTCGAAACCATGCCTTCGTCGGTGTATTTCACGCGCGCGACCAAGCTTGAGTTCGGTTACATGTTGCTCGGCTGGGGCACAGAATCGGGCGAGCAGGGCTCCGCGATGCGCTCGCTACTCGCGACCCACGACACGGCCAAAGGCATGGGCATCACCAACCGCGGTCGTTACTCCAACCCTGAATTCGACAAGTTGCTGTCGGATGCGTTGCTGACAATGGACGATAAGAAGCGTGAAGCGTCGATTATTAAGGCGGCTGAAATGGTGATGGGTGATGTTGGCTTGATCCCGTTGCACTATGAGGTATCGACCTGGGCGGCTAGCAAGGGCCTCAAGTACACGGCGCGCACCGACCAATACACGCTCGCCATGGGATTGCGCTCCGCAAAATAATCGATGATCGTGGCGGCACTCTCCGAAGCGGAGATGCCGCCATCACTGCGTCACCCAGACCCCCATCGCCTGACTTCTACTGCCTGACTTAACGTGCTGGCTTACTTTCTTCGTCGCCTCAGTCAATCAGCACTCGTGCTGCTGACGATGTCGTGCATTGTGTTTCTCGGCGTGTTCGCGATTGGCAACCCGATTGATTTGCTGGTCAACCCGCAAGCCGACGACATCGAACGCGTGCGCGCGACAGCCGCGTTGGGGCTCGATCAACCGCTGTACGTGCAGTATTGGACGTTTCTCAAGGGTGCCGTCACGGGTGATCTCGGGCGCTCATTTGTATTCGGCGTTTCAGCGCTCGAACTGATTCTGACGAAAATGCCCGCCACGATTGAGCTCGCCGTGTTCGCGATGGTGATCGCGATCTTGATCGGTATTCCACTGGGCCTAGTGGCCGGATTGAAACCAGACAGTCTTGTCGGTCGCAGCATCATGGCGTTTTCGATTGTCGGATTTTCATTGCCGACCTTTTGGGTCGGGTTGCTACTCATTATGTGTTTCGCGGTGCAGCTCGGCTGGTTGCCGTCCAATGGTCGCGGGCCCACCACCTTGCTGTTTGGTGTGCCGGTCAGTTTTCTGAGCGTGGAAGGACTGTCACACCTGTTGATGCCGGCGCTCAATCTCGCGTTGTTCAAATTGAGTTTGCTGATACGTCTCACGCGTGCGCAGGTGCGCGAAGCGGTGTTGCAGGACTACGTAAAATTCGCCCGTGCCAAAGGGCTCTCAAATGCGCGCGTGATCGGCGTGCACATTCTGAAAAACATCATGATCCCGATTGTCACCGTTATCGGACTGGAGTTCGGTTCGGTCATTGCGTTTGCGATCGTCACTGAGTCGATCTTCGCTTGGCCAGGAACTGGCAAGTTGCTGATCGACTCCATCAACCAGCTCGATCGCCCGGTCATCGTTGCCTACCTGATGGTGATCGTGACCTTATTCATCGCCATCAACTTTATCGTTGACATGGTTTATTCGCTGCTCGATCCGCGCGTGCGGCTTGGGCAGTCCAACGTAGGTGGTCACTGATGAGCGTCGAACAAACACCTTGGCGTCGCTTTTGGAGCGAGTTTTGCGAATCGCGCCTGGCGCTCTTGGGGCTTGCGGTGCTAATCGTCGTGTTGCTGATTGCGCTGAGCGCGCCGCTGATCGCCCCGCAAAATCCCTATGATCTCGCGCAGCTCGACGTGATGGATGGCAAACTCGCCCCGGGCGAAAAATCGATGGCGGGCAAAACCTTTTTGCTTGGCAGCGACGATCAGGGGCGCGACATGCTGTCCGGCATTTTCTATGGACTGCGCATTTCGCTCGGCGTTGGCGTTATTTCCACCGTGTGCGCGCTCGCCATCGGTCTGCTATTCGGCATGTTGGCGGCCTATTTCGGCGGCTGGGTCGATACCCTCATCATGCGCGTGGTCGACATTCAACTCTCGTTTCCCGCCATTTTGATTGCGCTGATTCTGCTGGCCGTATTCGGACAGGGTGTCGATAAAGTCATCATCGCGCTAGTGACCGTGCAGTGGGCATACTACGCGCGCACGATTCGCGCATCGGCACTGGTCGAGCGTCAAAAGGAATACGTCGAAGCTGCGACCGTGCTGGCCTTGTCGCGGCCGCGCATTGTGTTTCGCCACATGCTGCCCAATTGTTTGCCACCGTTAATCGTGGTCGCAACGGTGCAAGTCGCGCACGCGATTTCGCTTGAGGCAACGTTGTCGTTCTTGGGCCTTGGCATGCCGATCACGGAACCTTCGCTGGGCTTGCTGATTTCGAATGGTTTCACCTATTTGATGAGCGGCAAGTATTGGATATCGTTTTATCCAGGTGTCGCGCTGCTGGTGACCATCATGGCGATTAATCTGGTCGCCGATCAGTTGCGTGACATCATGAATCCAAGGTTAAAAAAATGAGCGTAGTACTCGAAGTCGAGAATCTGCACACGCATTTTTTTACCAAGGCCGGTTTGGTCAAGGCGGTCGACGGCGTGTCATTTACGGTGGCGCGCGGACAGGTGATGGGCTTGGTCGGTGAATCTGGTTCCGGAAAATCGATGACCGGTTACTCGCTGATGGGCCTGGTTGATGCGCCAGGCAGAATTGTCGACGGATGCATTCGACTCAACGGCGTTGACGTCACGGCTTATGACAATGATGCGTGGCGACCGCTTCGCGGCAATCGCATCGCGATGATTTTTCAAGACCCGATGATGACACTCAACCCGGTGCTTCGCATCGACACGCAGATGATCGAAGCCGTCACAGCGCACCAACCGGTTAGTAGAGCGGAGGCGCTGAATCGCTGTCGCGCGGCGCTGGTGCAGGTTGGCATCGCCTCGCCGGATGAGCGACTCAAGGCGTACCCGCATCAATTTTCCGGTGGCATGCGCCAGCGCGTCGCGATCGCCATCGCGCTGCTCAATAAGCCCGACGTGATCATCGCTGACGAGCCAACGACGGCGCTGGATGTGACTATTCAGGGGCAGATTTTGTTTGAAATGCAAAAGTTGTGTCGTGAATCCGGCACGGCGCTGATTTGGATTACGCATGATCTATCGGTGGTGGCGGGGTTGGCCGACACAATTGCAGTGATGTACGCCGGCAAAATTGTCGAAGCGGGCAGCACCAGTGATGTGCTTGATCGGCCGATGCACCCCTACACGCAAGGGCTCCTCAGCTCGGTGCCATCGTCGAACGTGCGCGGCAAACCGCTACGCCAGATTCGCGGCATGACGCCGTCGTTGCTGGCCATCGGGCAGGGCTGCGCGTTTCGTGACCGATGTGACTATCGCCAAGACGCTTGCGAGGCGATGCCGCTGTTCGACCGGCACGCGCCACACGCGGTGCGTTGTCACTTTCCGAGAGCGGCATGAGGTCGCGGCGCAGGACGATGCCAATTGCAGGAATTGAAAGTCAAGCATTGGCGGGCACTTTCACGGCATTATGGTTGGAAAGGCGCGTGGATACTGGTGTTTGCCGAACAGTTCTATGGCTGCGCGGGAAACGCTGATGGCACCACTACTGGAGCTGTTGAACATTTCCAAGCGTTTCGAGAAAAAACTCGACCTCGCCGGACGCGTGGCGCGAACACTCGGAGCCAACTTGCGGTCGGAAACAGTGCACGCGGTTGACGGCGTCAATCTCACGGTCAGCAAGGGCGAAGTGGTGGGGCTAGTAGGCGAGTCGGGCTGCGGAAAGTCAACCCTCGGGCGCATCGTCGTCGGTTTGCATCAGCCGAGCGAAGGTAGCAAGCGCTGGCGCGGCAAACTTGTCGACGACATGACCGCACTTGAAAAACGCGCCATGCAGCTTGAAGTACAGATGATTTTTCAGGACCCGTATGCCTCGCTGAATCCACGCTATCGGATTGAGGACATCATCGGCGAAGCACCCGTCGTGCACGGCATCATCACGGCCAACGAACGTCGTGATTATGTCGCCAGCCTCATGGTAAAAGTCGGACTGGACGTTGCCGTCATCGATCGTTTTCCGCACCAGTTTTCCGGCGGACAGCGCGCCCGCGTCGGCATTGCGCGTGCGCTCGCGGTGAATCCGACTTTTCTGGTGTGCGACGAAGCCGTTGCCGCGCTCGATGTTTCAATTCAGGCGCAGGTGTTGAATCTATTCATGCAGTTGCGCGAAGAATTGGATTTGACCTATTTGTTCATCAGCCATGATCTGGGTGTGGTTAATCACCTGTCGGATCGTGTGGTGGTAATGTACTTGGGTCGTGTGGTCGAAGAAGGGCCCACGACGGAAATTTTCGCGCAGCCGCAGCATCCGTACACGCAGGCGTTGCTGAAAGAAGTGCCCACGCTGGCGTTGCGCAAAAAAGATTTTGTCGCCGTGCAAGGCGAGATTCCGTCCCCCCTCAATCCACCGAGCGGTTGCCATTTTCATCCGCGCTGCCCGCACGCCGCGAGTGTGGCCGGAGGGCGCTGCCAGAACGAGCGACCAACTCTCCGGCAAATCGCGCCGTTGCGCTATGCTGCCTGCCATCTTCACTCCTCACCATCGAGCAACTGATATGGGCACCTCTAAAAATTCACTGAAGCCGCGCTGGCGGCGTTGCAAAGCCGCTCAAAATGCTCATGTACTACATGTACACTGCGCTTTTTCGCGACGTTGCGCCTTGCCATCATCGGCCTGATTGAATTTTTAGAGGTGCCCATATGTCGCAACTGAATTCCCCCGCCGCTTTTTCGTTGCTGTCGCCAACGACCACCCACGATCACAACGTGCCGGTAGTGTTTGATTCGCCGCACAGCGGCACGCACTATCCGGCCGACTTCGGTCACACCGTCGATTCGCTGACGCTGCGCCGCGCGGAAGATACCCACGTCGAGACGTTGTATGCCGCCGCACCAGAGCTCGGCGCGACGCTGCTGAGTGCCAATTTCCCGCGCAGCTACATCGACGCCAATCGTTCGCTGCTCGACATTGATGAAGCGTTGCTCGATGGACGCTGGCCGGGTCCGATTAAGGTTTCGCGCAAAACCGAAAAAGGCGTGGGCCTGGTGTGGCGCCTGCTGGACACGGGTGAATCCATCTACGAACGCAAGCTGAGTGTGGCCGAAGTGCAGGCGCGCATTGCCACGTGTTATGCGCCGTATCACAAGGCGGTGCGTGAGGCGATCAACAGCGCACACAAACATTACGGTGCGGTCTGGCATATCAATTGCCATTCAATGCCGGCGATGTCATCGGTCATTTCCGAAGACGGCCCCGGTGTCGCGCGCGCCGACTTTGTACTCGGTGACCGCGATGGAACGACATGCTCGCCCGCGTTCACGACGTTCATCGCTGTGATACTTAGGGAGATGGGCTACGACGTCAAAATCAACGACCCCTACAAAGGTGTTGAGCTGGTGCGCGCGTACTCCGATCCGAGTGTCAACAAGCACTCCATTCAGATTGAAGTGAACCGGCGTTTGTATCTGGATGAAAACACGCGCGAGCCGAATGAGAACTTCGGCAAATTGCAGCAAGACATCACGCGCTTGATTGAAGAAATCGCCGCCTACGCACACGACAATGTGCCGAGCCACAATCATCACTACGATTGCGGACACGAACACCACCATCACGAACACGATGCGTCTGGCAAACACCAACACCACGAGCATTCACATGCCGAGGGACACGGCCACGCGCATGACGACGGCCACAAGCACGGCCACGACCACAAGCATGACCACTAAGTTTGCTGCGGGCGATTCGCCCTACAAGGTCGAACTGTCGCCGCCCGACATCTCGCCATACAAAAATGGCAACAGCGGCGTCGACTACATCACGACGTTTGACTCCGGCGTGAGTGGGCCGCACGTGATGGTCAATGCCGTCACGCACGGCAACGAAGTGTGCGGTGCCATCGCAGTTGATCGGCTATTTCGCATGAACGTGCGTCCGGCTCGCGGCAAGCTATCGTTGTCGTTCGCTAACGTCGACGCCTACCATCGCTGGAATCCGACGCATCCACACGCCAATCGCTACGTTGACGAGGACTTCAATCGCGTGTGGACGGAAGCGACGCTCGACGGATCGCGCAACTCGGTTGAACTGCGGCGGGCGCGTGCGATGCGACCGATCATCGATGATGTCGATTTCATGATGGATATCCATTCCATGCATGACCCGCACGATCCGGTCATGATTTGTGGCGCACTGGAGAAGGGCATTGCGTTCGCCAAAGCCGTCGGCACACCTGAATTTATTGTCAGCGACAAGGGGCACGCCAACGGCACGCGCATGCGCGACTATGCTGGATTCGGTGACGCCACTTCCGGCAAGAATGCGCTGTTGGTCGAGTGTGGACAGCATTGGGAAGCAGCGGCCGAGCACGTTGCTTGGCAAACCACTTGGCGATTCCTGCGCCAAACCAACTGTGTCGATCGCGCACTCGCCGACGAACAAATCGACAAAGCGTCGCTACCAACACCCAAAGTCGTCCGCGTCACGGACGCACTGATCGCCAACAGCGCCGACTACAAGTTCCGTGATGGCACCAAAGGTCTCGATATCATCGCGCGACGTGGCGACGTAATCGCCTACGATGCCGGCCAACCGGTGGTCGCGCCGTATGACAATTGCGTTCTCATCATGCCGACCTTAATTCACGTCAAACCCGGCTTGACGGTTGTGCGTATTGGGCAACTTGCGAGTTGAATAAAAAGCTGTAAAAAAATAGTGACTTCCATTACCATGGTAACCATTGCCTATGCAAAGGTTATCCAATGACGTCGCTTTCATCACTCTCCTCCGCCCACTCTTCGAATCATGTTTCCGTGTCTGATGCCAGCGAAGCCTTGGCGGTATCGATCGATACCATTAGACGCTGGGAGAAGAAGGGGCTGATTAAAGGCCAGCGCGGAAGCAATGGGCATCGCTACTTTCATGTTGAAGAGCTCTCGCGCATCAAGGCCAAACAAGGCGGATTGGGTGACGTGGGCTACCACGTACTGAAAGCGTCGCGCGCAAGCAAGTTTCGTGTTGTCGAACTATTTGCTGGGGCGGGGGGATTGGCGCTCGGCTTTGAAAACGCCGGACTCAAATGCGAGCTCTTGGTCGAAATAGACAAGAAAGCCGTCGCCACGCTTCGTCAAAATCGACCCAAGTGGAATGTGATTGATGACGACATCGCCAACGTCGACTTTTCAGATATTGAGGCAGACGTGGTGGCGGGGGGATTTCCGTGTCAGGCGTTCAGCTACGCGGGGAAACGGTTGGGCTTTGAAGATACGCGCGGCACTCTGTTCTTTGAGTACGCGCGTGCCGTCAAAGCAATCAATCCAAAGGTCATTGTCGGCGAAAACGTTCGCGGGCTGGAACGGCACGATGGTGGGCGAACGTTAGCGACGATGCTCAATATTCTGGATGACTTGGGATATCGCGTCGAATACAAACTTCTACGCGCACAGTATCTGGATGTCGCACAGAAGCGTGAGCGCTTGGTGATTTTTGGTGTTCGCAAAGATCTAGCATCACCAATCGCGTTCCCCCGTGAAAAAAATTACACGGTTGGCTTGCGTGAGGCGCTGCGTGATGCCCCAGATTCGCCAGGGCAGGCTTATACCGACAGCAAACGCAAAGTCATGGACTTGATCCCGGAAGGTGGCTACTGGCGTGACCTGCCAGGCGGTCTGCAAGAAAAGTACATGGGTGGCAGCTTTCATTTGGGCGGTGGTAAAACCGGTATGGCACGTCGCTTGTCGTGGAATGAGCCTTCACTCACACTCACTTGCAATCCGGCGCAAAAACAAACCGAGCGCTGCCATCCGTCTGAGACGCGTCCGTTGAAAGTGCGCGAATATGCGCGCATTCAATCGTTCCCGGATGATTGGTCGTTCGTTGGCTCGGTCGCCGCGCAATATCGACAAATTGGCAATGCGGTGCCCGTGAATTTGGGCTATCACATCGGGCGTGCGGTCATCGCGATGCTGCGTGGCAAGTATGACGACAGTCTGATTGTCTCTAACCGAACGCTTTTTTGAATAGCGGTTTTGCTGCCAGCAGTTCAGAGCTAGGTGTCTTTGCGCCGCATTTCTTGATCACTTTTGGTAGTGCGTCAAACAGCTCTTCAAGTGCATGCTCGTGACCAGTGGCCAGCGCATAAAAACTTGCGCCGTCAATTTTGAGGATGCGTGCATTTTTTGCCGCTTTGCCTCCTTCACCAATTTCCTTATTGGCCGGCGCGAAGGGTTCAGTATAGCGAGCTGGCTTCTTGGGAATAATTTCCACATAGTAGGCTGTGTAGCCTTTGTAGATGCTGCTTTTCATCATCACCAAGTTTTCCAACTGGTGATATAAGTCGATTTGATTGGAGCCCTTGAGCGTGTTGTGCTTGTTCTTAATTTCGGCAATTATTTTTTTCTTTGTATTGACCAGATCAACTTGTTGCCCAGTGCCCAAATTTTCCCAGCCAGAAACGCCGCCAAGTACCCGTTGGTGAAATAGACCAATCTCGTTGATCAGGCTCTTTTGTGCTTGGCGATTGTGTTCCGCCATTGTCCACTGCGTCGCAGTTAAACCAAAGCCCGCCATTTCAATGACAGCAGCGAACGGATCAATCACATTGCGATGAAATAGTTTGTCCGACGCCTGACTGGCATCGTTCGCTTTCTTCAATAGATCGCTGACAACGGCCTCAAGGTCGACGTCTCTGATAAAACTAACGTATGGCACGTGATTTACTCGGTTTTGCCGGACGGCCTGATGCCGAGTTGTTTCAGCTTGCGATACAGGTGCGTGCGCTCGAGCCCCACCTTGTCCGCCACGCGCGACATATTGCCTTCCTCGTGGCGAATGTGGTGCAGGAAATATTGGAACTCGAAGCGTTCGCGCGCTTCTCTCAGCGGTAAATCAAACGGAATGCCACCCATCGGCATGTCGCCTGTGGCAACATTCAGACCCAACTCACCGGCCACGCGCGCGACGTCATCGGTCGTCACCTCTGCCGCCAAGCTCGTTACCGCGAGCGTTTTGACCGCGCTTTGCAACACCGGCAAGTTGCCGGGCCATTCAAGATTACGCAGCGCGTTGAGGGCACCGACGCTAAACGATCGCAGCGGGCATTCGTTAGCTTCGACCATCTGCAGCAGCATGGTGTTGGCAAGATCCGGAATGTCCTCCGCGTGTTCGCGCAGCGACGGAATGCGCAGCGTGATGCCCGACAATTGCGCGTGCAGATTAGAGTCGAAATCACCCGATTCGATCATCAGAATCAACGAATGCGATGTCGTGGCGACTAGGCGCACGTTGAATTTCTCAAGCTTTGTAATCAGTTGCGACAGACCGCGCTGCTCGTTGCGCGACAGGCGTTCGATGCCCTCGATGAACAGCACGCCGTCGCGCGTCTCCGCGAGTGGCGC
Organism: Usitatibacteraceae bacterium; assembly: GCA_038901695.1. GTDB lineage: Bacteria > Pseudomonadota > Gammaproteobacteria > Burkholderiales > Usitatibacteraceae > UKL13-2. The sequence continues at coordinate 17,002 of JBCKPN010000018.1, read as the reverse complement.
AAACGGATTGAGCGCAAGCCAGGCATGTTCGGTCGGTGCCAGCCACGGTGTATTGCGCAAATGCACCATGCGCGCAATCAATTCAAAGCCGCAGCCGGTCTCGCCGGTGAGCAACAGTGGCATGCGTAGCCGACTGACCTGATCGAGCCGTTGACGAAGTTCAGTGATGATTTTTGCGCGACCCAAGTGCGCGAATGAAAGTCCGGGTTTGGCCAACACCCGCCCGCCGGCCAACGCCTTGCCGACGGTGGCGACCAGTTTCGGCAGACTAATCGGCTTTTCAAGGAAGTCGAAGGCACCGATGCGGGTCGCCTCGATGGCGGATTCGATCGTGCCATGGCCTGACATCATCACCACCGGCATGGTCAATTGACCGTTTTGCGCCCACTCCTTGAGCAAGGAGATCCCATCCATGTCGGGCATCCAGATGTCGAGCAGGACGAGATCCGGCCGCGCCTCGCGACGTGCGACGCGTGCAGCTTGTGCATTCTCGGCCAGACGGACGGTGTAGCCCTCGTCTTTCAGGATTTCCGACAGCAACTCGCGGATCCCGATCTCGTCGTCAACGACCAATATATTGTTGGCTGGCATTTCGATTTCCTTGACCCTCAGTTTAACGTGTCTACGTGGTTTCGATGGCCGAAGAGCCAATCGGCGATGCGAGCGGCAGAACGATGGTAATCATCGCGCCGCAAGGAGTCGTATTCTCGGCAAGGATCGTGCCGCGGTGCTCGTCGATGATTTTCTTGACAATCGGCAGACCAAGTCCGGTACCGCGCGCCTTGGTCGTCACGTAGGGCTCGAAAATGCGCGCCATCACATCGGCGCGAATACCGCTGCCATTGTCGGCGATACACAACGCAATTCCGCCTGCGTCAAGCTTGGTCGACACAGTGACGGTGGGCGACTCGGCATTCGTCAGTGCGGCTTGCGCGTTTTGCATCAAGTTGTGGATGACCTGACGCATCAGGGCAGGATCAGCCGACACCATAGGCAAACGAGGCGCGAGGTTCGAGACCAGCGTGGCCGGCATCGACTGGTAGAGCGCGAGCACATCAAGCACCAGTTCGTTCAGGTCGACCAACTCGGGTTCCATGCGCGAGGCGCGAGAATACAAGCTGAAATCGTCGACCATGCCTTTCAATGCTGCGACTTGTGCGACGATGGTGTGCGTGGCGCGGCTCAGGATTTCGCGCTCATGCGCCGGCAGTTTGTCGGCCAATTTCATTTGCATGCGCTCGGCCGAAAGTTGGATCGGCGTCAGCGGATTTTTGATTTCATGTGCGAGCCGCCGCGCGACTTCGCCCCAGGCGGCGTCACGCTGGGCTTGGATGAGTCCCGTGATGTCGTCAAACACCAGCACGTACCCTGCATCAACATCCTGCGCCAGCTTGGTGCCGCGTACCAGCAACACGCGTTTGCCGAGCGCACCCATCGCTTTCATCTGCACCGTCGTCGTCGGAGAAATCGCCGGGACATCAGCCGCCTCGATCTGGAATTGTCGCTCCCACGGCCGCTCCCGCGGCGTTTCGCGAATCAGCGCCAGCTGCTGTGAAACTTCGGCGATCATCTCGGCCAGTGCAGGGCGCGTCTCGGCCCATGTTGGCAGCGGCCGATTGGCGACCAGTTCGGGGTTGATGCCGAGCATGTCGCGCGCAATGCGATTGATCGACCTAGCGTGCAGGCGCTCATCGAGCGTCACCACACCAGAGGTAAGGTTGCCAAGAATGGACTCGAGATAGGCGTTGGCACTCTCGAGTTCGAGTTGCTTGCTGGCGACCACGCTTGATGCCTCACTCAATTGGCGCGTCATCGTGTTGAATGACTGCGTGAGCACACCAAATTCATCCCGACTCTTGACCGGATTGAGCTTGGTGAAATCGCCCTTTGCAATCGCGCGCGTGGACTCTGCCAACGCGGACAGCGGCGCGGACAGACGCTCGGAGAGTAGAAACGAGAGCGAAATGGCCGAGAACAGTGTCAACACCATCGCCAGTGTCAGCGTCAACGCAAACACGCTCTTGAGGCCGTCGCGCAATAGTTGCAATCGTTGATAGTCGCGCACACCCGATTCGACACTCTGTGCGTCGCTGACTAATTTTTTCGGCGCGGACTGCAGAATTTGCATGACGCGCGTACCTTCGAGTGTCGGGCCTGCCGGGATCAGAATGACGACACGGAAGAAGATGGCACGATCACCGAGCGTCTCGGTGAATTTCTGTGGTCCGGTCGCAATCGCGTCGCGCACCTCGGCGGCAGAAGGTTTGTCCGGCATGAGTCGCACGCGGTTGGTCAACGCTTTCGCATCGCTACCCGCCCAAGCCTTGACGCTGGCATCGTCCCCAGCAATCGTCACTTCATCAAAACTGTATTGCTGGCGTATCTGCTTGGTGACCTCCGTCGCGTCACCCTTGGCGTCGGCCGTGCGCAGCACTGCATCGCGCGAGCGGCGCAGCAATTCGCTGGCATTCGCGTCGAGCGCCGCGCGCCCGAGATCAAGCGCACTCTCGAATGCTTGCTCGACCGGCACGTCGAACCACGAGTCGATCGAGCGGTTCAGGAATTGCACCGAAATGGTGTAGACCAGTCCGCCAGGGATGATCGCCATCAGCGCGAAGACCGCCATCAGACGCAACGCGAGTTTCGAGCCGAACACTTGCGCGCGTAATTTCTTGACCAGCGAATAGACCTGCATGCCGATGAGGGACACCAGCCCGATGGTCAGTCCGAGGCCGAGCCAGAACAAGCTCGCGTAGTGTTGTTCGAACACTGCATTATTGCTCGAGGCGCGAAACATCATGGCAATCAGCGCAATGCCGGTGACCACACAGGTGAGAATGATGGCGCGGATCACGGCGTCACACTTCCATCTTTGCCAATGGTGATCGTCCAACGATGCCAATCGCTGGACAAGTCCCACTCGCGCGAGCCAATCGTATTCAATTGAAACGGCTTCGGCAGTTTTGCTGTGTCGAGTCGAAAGCGGATCGCCGCGTCCAGTTTTTCGCCCGGTTTGAATTTACCCTTTTCGGCGATGATCCACGAGCGAATGCGCGACAACACGCGCCTAACGTCGTCGGCATGGCTGAGGTTTTGCGAGATGCCCGCCGTATTCAGCCTGAATTGTTCGGTCAGCGGAGCGTACGAAACGCGGCGCTCGCGCACGGCACGAATGGCGACCTCGTCGAGCCAATACCAACGACCGCGACTGAGTTCGAACTCCACGACAAAATAGAGCGGCACACCTTTTCTGATCGTCTCCAGCAGGGTGGATGCGAGCTGCAGATCAAAGTCGGCGTTGAGTTGGTAACCGTCCTCAGTGGCTTCAATCTTGGCGGTCTTGACCTGCACACCGTCGGCGCGTGCCGCGGCGGGGAGCACAAGGCAAAGCAGCAGGCCGAGGCGGCCAACGGCACGTAGCGCAACCGTCAGCGCTGACGCGCCAACGCGGCATCGACGATGCCGGAGCTCAGGTGCCGATAGCGGCTGCATCCGCGTTGCGCGCTGTCTTTTCGAGCAGGGCGTAATAGAAGCCATCGTGGAGATCATCAGGCAGCAGCATCGCATCGTCGATGGCGTCAGTCTCGGCCAATTGGCCGACCAGACGGTGACCAACGCCTTGTGCAAGCTTGGCCGATACAGAAATGCGTCGTGCCGTCGGTTCGTCTTGCAAGAACTGTGCGATCACGCCGTGGTTTTCTGCGTGAAAAACTGAACAGGTGACGTACAGCAACCTGCCCCCGGGACTCAGGCATTGCCACAGCGCCTGCAGCAGGCGGCTTTGTGCGATGGCAAAGCGTTTGATATCCGTTTCGCGCCGCGTCCATTTGATGTCAGGATGTCGCCGCACAACGCCCGAGCCGCTGCACGGTACGTCGAGCAGAATGCGATCGAACGGTTTCTTGTCCCACCACTGTTCAAGTTTCGCCGCGTCCGCATGCCAAATCGTTGCTTTCAGATCAAGCCGAGCCAGATTGTCCGCCACGCGCTTCAAGCGTACTTTGTCACTGTCCAGCGCGGTGAGTTGGACACTGTTTCGTTCGAGTATGTGTCCGCTCTTGCCACCCGGGGCCGCACACGCGTCCAGCACTCGCATCCCATCGCTCGCATCGAGAAGATGTGCCGCTTGCTGCGCGCCGACGTCCTGCACCGATACCCATCCCTCGGCGAACTTGGGCAACACGCTGACGGGCACCGGCGTCTCCAGCGCGATCGCGTCGCCGCCGATCAAAGTTGCCGAGACGCCCTGCTGCGCGAGCAGCGTGGCGTATGCGGCAGCGGACGACTTGCGTGCGTTGACGCGTAGATGCAGCGGCGGGCGCGCACGCGCCGTGCGCAGGATTTCCTGATAGTACTCGGGATACTCAGTTTCGAGTCGAGCAATCCACCAACGCGGATGGTCGAAGGCGGCGACCGGATCCTTGAAGCGTTTGCGCTCGAATTTTTCCGGCGCACGCAAATAATTTCGCAGCACCGCGTTGGCCAATCCCTTGGCGCGCGCGAAGCCCATCGCCACGCAAGCGTTTACTGCGTTGTCGACCACCATGTGTGCAGCAACCTTGGAAAACTGCAACTGGGCCAGCGTCACCAGCAACAAGAAACGCACTGCCGAATCCGTCAGCGGCTGACTCAGCAATACGTCAAGCTGGGCGTTTAACAGCCCGTAATGCCGCAACACGTCGAAGCTGATCGAATGTACCGCCTGACGTTCGTTGCTCGACAAGTTGGTGCTTTTCGACAGCGTTTCGCTGAGTTCGCGATCGAGGTTTTTTCCGCCCAGCACGCGGCTAATGATGTCGGCGGTGATGATTTGCACGGCGACCATGCCACGCGTTTCCACTGCGAGCGGGTTCGCCGCGTGTGCGGCAGCGGGCGGTCGACCGGCAGATGTCGCGTTTTTCTTGTTGTCGGTCATGTGCATTGCTGCCCTGGCGAAAGCGGAAAGGATTGCAGAAAGTCGCGCACCGCGATGCGACGCCCGCCCGCGCGTTGGACGGATGTGACGTGAAGTACGCCCTCGCCGCAGCGTACCGCGAAATCGTCGCGCGAAACGGCGATGACGCTGCCGACGTCTCCGGCGGCACTATTATCGGCAACCGCCGCGCGCCAGATCTTGATGCGTTCACCGGCGATGATGGTTTCAGCGCCCGGAAACGGATCGAAGGCGCGAATCCGCCGCTCGAGCAGGCTGGCTGACTGCGACCAGTCGATCGGAGCTTCAGACTTCTCCAGCTTCTTCGCATAGGTCACGTCCGCCTCGGCTTGTGGACGTGGTGTCAGCGTGTTGAGCCGCCGCAACGCCTCGACAACCGCCTCTGCCCCCAGCGTACCGAGTTTGGTCAGCAGGCTTGCGCTGGTTTCGTCGGTCGCAATTTCGATGGCACGCTCGAGCAAAATCGAACCCGTGTCGAGCCCTGCTTCCATTTGCATGATGGCAATGCCGGTGCGTGCGTCGCCTGCCTCGATGGCGCGCTGAATTGGCGCGGCACCGCGCCAGCGCGGCAGCAGCGAGGCGTGAATGTTGATGCAGCCATGAAGTGGCAATTTGAGCATGGATGCTGGAAGCAGCAGTCCGTAAGCGGCGACGACCATCACCGCAGCGTTCGCCGCAGCGACCATGGATTGCGCCTCGCTTGACTTCATGGTGTGTGGTTTTTCGACCTGGAGGTTGAGCTCGGCGGCGCGTTGTGCGACCGCAGAGGGGGTCAACTTCATTCCGCGCCCGGATGGGCGATCCGGCTGCGTTAGCACCAGCGCTACATGGTGTCCGTCCGCATGGATCGCAGAAAGGGCAGTTGCCGCGAATTCAGGAGTGCCGGCGAAGATGATTTTCATGTGGCTTGCGATAAGGTGCGCCGGCGCGACGCCGAACGTGGTGTGATCCAGCAATGGTGTTCCGCAATGTATCGCGGAGGATCAGCGTGACTGCTGCTGCCAGATTAAAGCAACTGAAACAAAAACGCCGACCTGCGGTCGGCGTCCGTTGCAGCGCACTGAAAAGTGGTTACACGCGTGCGGCCAAAGCGCGGCGGCGCGGCTGCGCCAATTCCGCCTCACGATCAAGCTCGCGTTGGCGCTTGATGAGTTTGTTCTTGATACGGTTTGACTTCAGTGGAGACAGGTATTCCACAAACACGTGTCCGTCGAGGTGATCGACCTCGTGCTGGATGCAGACGGCGAGCAGGCCAGAGGCGTTGATGGTGAAGCGCTGACCTTCGCGATCAAGAGCCGTCACCATGACCGTTTCGGCGCGCTCGACCTTGTCGTAGAACCCCGGCACGGAAAGACAGCCTTCCTCATTAATGGCCGTGCCTTCCTTGCGAATAATCTCCGGATTGATGAAAACCCGAAGTTGGTTCTTCTCTTCGGTCACATCAATGACCATGACGCGCTTCAATTCGCCGACTTGCGTTGCGGCCAAACCGACACCCAGTGCGGTATACATTGTCTCGGCCATATCGTCGACTAACTTCTTGATTTTATTATCAATTAGCTTGACAGGCTCGGCGATGCGCTGGAGCAGTGGATCAGGGTAGGTCAGGACGTCCAGAATAGCCATAATTGCTTGCGAATTGAATAAATTAGGTGCAGAATCTTAAAGTGATACTTTAAGTTCGTGCCATGTTGCTGACCCGCAAGTTTATGGGAAGTCGTCGATTTAGGCAAATCGGGGCGATGTACGGGAAGTCAGGCAATGCATCCCGATCGTCGCTTTGCCACAGCCCCTGCGCTGTCAGGCGGGTCAGATTCGGGATCGGCCGGGCGGCTGAAATACAAGAACGCGAGCCACTGCGCGACGTCTGCGCGGGGCAATATTGAGTGATTGCGCGAGGTAAACCACGGCAATGAAAACCATCCCCGGCACCCTTTTCCTCAGTTTGGCGCTGCTGCTGGTCGGCTTGCCATTGGCGTCGCACGCACAAGAGGCCGCCAAAGCGGCGGCCAGCGGCGAAAAGGCCAAGCCTGCGAAAGACAATCCCCTGTTGTTATCCAACGATGCGCCGACGATGTATACCGTTGTCAAGGGCGACACGCTGTGGGACATTTCCGGCAAGTTCCTGAAAGAGCCGTGGCGCTGGCCGGAAATCTGGAACATGAATCGCGACCAGATCAAGAATCCCCACCTGATTTATCCGGGCGACATCGTCCAGCTCTCTTTTGACGCCAGCGGCAAGCCATTGTTATCGATCATCTCCGCCGATGGCGGCGGCGCAACCAAGCTTTCGCCCAGAATTCGCTCCGAATCGATCAGTCAGGCGATTCCATCCATTCCGGCACGCGTCATTGGCCCGTTTTTGACCGCGCCTCTAGTCGCCGAAGAAGGCGCGATGAACAACGCGCCGCGCATTGTTGCTGCCGAAGAGGGGCGCGTGGTGGTCGGTGCCGGTAACTTGATCTACGTGGTAGGGATGAAAGCGGATCAAGGCGCACGTTGGCAAATCTATCGCCCCGGCAAGGCGCTCACAGATCCGAACACCAAAGAAGTGCTCGGCTATGAGGCTCAATATCTCGGCGACGCACGCGTCAGCCGATTTGGTGAAGGTGTCACCACGCCCACCACGCTGGAAATCACCAGGTCAAATCAAGAAATCAACCGCGGCGATCGATTGATGCCAGCGGGAACGGCAACGCTTCCGCAATACAGTCCACGTGCGCCGGAGAAGCAGGTCATGGGCAACATCATTTCGGTGGTCGGTGGCGTGGCCGAGAGCGCGCAGTTTTCCGTTGTGGTGTTGAATCTTGGTGCGCGCGAGGGCATGGAAGTCGGGCACGTATTGTCGGCGCAAAGCGGTGGCGAGGTTGTGAGTACGCAAGCCGGTGACCAAGCTCGCAACGCTTGGTCGTCGATGGTGCCGAGCGCTTGGCGAACCGGTGCCGACGGTGTGCCGCCTGAGATGACGCTGCCATCGGAACGCAATGGACTGCTCGTGGTGTTTCGCGTTTTCGACCGCGTGTCATACGCGCTGGTCATGTCGTCCAAGCGGCCGCTGAAACTCGGCGACACGGTAAAGACACCGTAGTCGAATGCATGCAACGGTGAGGTTCGCGCAGTAAACGAACCCGCCGCAGGAACGTTAAGCGCGTTCTATTCAACCTAATTGCTGCCGCGCTGCCGGTGGCCATCTCCTAATGCCACTTCCCGCTGCTGGCCTCGATCCTGCTGCATGGATCGCGCTTGACCTTATTCCGTCCGTTGGCGGCGAGGCGACGCGCGCGTTACTCAAGGCGTTTTCCGGACCGCGTGAAGCGTTTGCGCAGACGCAGGACGCGCTAACCAAGGTTGTCGGTCCGCGGCGGGCGCAGGCGGTCTTGGCGGGTGCCGAACAAGAGCGTGTTGACGCGACGCTCGCCTGGCTCGCCCACGACAACAATCATCTGCTCACACTGGCTGACGAAGACTACCCCGTCTGGCTACTCGAAATCGCTGATCCGCCGCCGTTGCTGTATCTCAAAGGCCGCCGTGAATTGCTTGGGCGAGCTTGCGTGGCGGTCGTTGGCAGTCGCAATGCAACGCCTGCCGGCATGCAAACGGCCGAGACATTCTCGCGCGCGCTCGCCGAAGGTGGTCTGACGATTGTGTCCGGACTCGCGTTGGGAATTGACGCGGCCGCGCATCGTGGCGGATTGAGTGGGCCGGCGTCAACGATTGCGGTGGTTGGTACCGGGCTTGATCGGGTCTACCCGGCGCGCAACAAATCGTTGGCACAGCAAATTGCCGAGCAAGGGCTCATCGTCTCAGAGTTCGCGCTTGGCACGCCCGCGTTGGCGGCAAATTTCCCGCGGCGCAACCGCATCATCTCCGGGCTGTCGCGCGGCGTGCTGGTGGTCGAGGCGGCGCTCGCATCCGGCTCGCTGATCACGGCGCGGCAGGCCGCCGAGCAAGGCCGAGAAGTGTTCGCCATTCCCGGATCCATCCACTCGCCTTTTTCCAAGGGCACACACCAGCTCATCAAGCAAGGTGCCAAACTGGTCGACGATGCGACCGACATATTCAGCGAACTTGGCTGGACAACGCAATCAATGACGGCGAACAGCGCGCGCGTCAGTACAGAATCCGATCCGGTGTTGGACGCACTAGGTTACGACGCGGTTTCGGTCGACGAGTTGTGCGCCCGCACCACGCTGCCGCCAAATTTGCTCGTCGCGCAGCTTACCGCGCTCGAACTCGACGGCAAGATCGCGCAACTGCCGGGCGGTCGTTACCAGCGCCTTGCCTAGCCTGCATATTTCACGGGTCGGCTCCGTTCAATGACGTTTCCGCGATGAAAGCCCCCGCCTTGAGAAATCCGATTTGTCCTCTGCTCAGCGCCGAGCCTACGCGCTCGATAGCGGGCGGCTGGACATGCGTCTTTCCGCTCTCTTCCCTCGTGGTATCCCGATACCACTCGGTCAGTCGAACGAAAATCCCCACGCCCATCCACCCACTCTCGAACGCGTCCCCGTGAAATATGCAGGCTAGCCCACCCAAAAATTAATTGCTTGCGTCGACTCGGCCTGAACGTCTATCATGTGCGCCCCACGAGGTCGCTGTGATGGCGGCTGCGGATGCGTGAACCAAATTTACGAAAGCGCAAAGCATGTCCAAGAGTCTCATCATCGCCGAGAAGCCGTCGGTCGCCAACGACATCGCGAAAGCCATCGGCGGCTTCACCAAGCACGCAGAGTATTTTGAGAGTGCCGACTACGTCCTGTCCTCGGCAGTTGGCCACTTGGTCGAGATCGCCATGCCCGAGGAAGAAGAAGTTAAACGAGGCAAGTGGACGTTCGCGCACTTGCCAGCAATTCCTTCGTACTTCGCGCTGCGCCCGATTGAAAAGACCGAGGCGCGTCTCAAGGTGTTGCTCAAGCTTATCAAACGCAAAGACGTCGGCACGTTAATCAACGCGTGTGACGCCGGGCGTGAGGGCGAGCTGATTTTTCGCTACATCGTTCAATACGCCAAGGCCAAACAGCCGATCCGGCGCCTGTGGCTGCAATCGATGACGCAAGGATCGATTCGCGATGGCTTTAACAGTCTCGCCTCCGGCGACTCGATGCAAGGCTTGGCCGATGCTGCGGTGTGCCGCTCAGAATCCGACTGGCTGGTCGGCATCAATGGCACGCGTGCCATGACGGCGTTCAATTCCAAATCCGGGGGCTTTCAGCTCACCACGGTCGGTCGTGTGCAGACGCCGACATTGGCAATCATGGTTGAGCGAGAGGAGCGCATCAAAGCGTTCAAGTCGCGCGACTACTGGGAAGTGCACGCGAACTTTTCGGCTAGCGGCGGCGATTATGCCGGTCGCTGGATTGATAAAAAATTCAAGAAGTCTGACGAAGATGAGCAGCTCAAGCCAGAACGTATCTGGGACGAAAAAACGGCGCGCACACTCGTCACCAAATGCCTCGGCAAGCTAGGCGTTGTCGAAGAGGAGTCGAAGCCGACCACCCAGGCTTCGCCGCTGCTGTTTGATTTAACGTCACTGCAACGCGAAGCCAATTCGCGTTTCGGATTTTCGGCCAAAACCACGCTCGGTCTCGCGCAAGCGCTGTACGAAAAGCACAAGGTGCTCACTTATCCGAGAACCGATGCGCGCGCCTTGCCGGAGGATTACCTGCCGACGGTCAAGCAGACGCTGGAAATGCTCAAGCAGGGCGCATATAACGTGGCGGCAAAAAAGGTGCTCGATAGCGGTTGGGTCAAACCCAACAAACGGATTTTCGACAATTCAAAAATCTCGGATCACTTCGCCATCATTCCGACTTCTCAGGAACCAAAGTCGCTCAACGAAATCGAGCAGAAGTTGTACGACTTTGTCGTGAAGCGATTTTTGGCGGTGTTCTACCCATCGGCCGAATTTACACAAACGACACGTGTTACCCGCGTCGAAGGCGAGGCCTTCAAGTCGGAAGGTAAGGTGTTGGTCAATCCGGGCTGGCTGGCCGTTTACGGACGTGATGCGGACGACGAGACGGCGTCGGCGAATTTGGCTGCAGTCAAAGACGGTGAGAAAGTCAAAGCAGAGACGGTTGAAGTCAAGGCGACATCGACCAAGCCGCCGGCACGCTACTCTGAAGCGACGTTGCTGTCAGCGATGGAGGGCGCGGGCAAAGCGATCGACGACGAAGAGTTGCGCGCGGCGATGAAGGAAAAGGGCTTGGGAACACCGGCCACGCGCGCGGCGATTATTGAAGGATTACTCTACGAAAAATATATTCACCGAGAAGGCCGCGAACTGATACCGACCGCCAAAGCGGCGTCATTGATGATCGCGTTGCACGGCTTGGGGATTCCGGAACTCTACTCGCCGGAACTCACCGCTGAGTGGGAGCAGAAGCTGGCTCTCATGCAAAAAGGCGAAATGTCGCGCAAGAAGTTCATGGAAGAAATTGTCGACATGACCGAGCACATTGTCGGGCAGGCAAAAAACTTTGAGCACGACACCATTCCGGGCGACTTTGGCGCGCTGGCGGTTGCTTGTCCAAAGTGCGGCGCAGAAGTTCATGAAAACTACAAGAAATTCGCCTGTGTGAAATGCGATTTCGGTTTCTGGAAAATCATTGCGGGACGACAACTCGAAGCCAGCGAAGCGGAGGCGTTAATTGAGACGCGCGAAATTGGACCGCTCGAAGGATTTCGCAGCCGACAGGGGCGCCTATTTTCGGCGAACCTGATTCTGAACAAGGAAAATGTCATCGAGTTCTCGTGGGGTGACGGCGGTATCGACGGCGAAGAAGTGGACTTTTCTGGGCAGAAGGCCCTCGGGCCTTGCCCGAAGTGCGCGGCCAATGTCTACGAAACACCGAATGCCTATACGTGTGAAAAGGCGACAGGCTCGGCCAAGATTTGCGATTTTCGCTCCGGTCGCACTATCCTCAAACGCGTCATCGAGCGCGAGGAAATGATTGAGTTGCTGAAAAAAGGCAAGACACGTTTGCTCGAAAAATTCATCAGCAAAAAAGGGCGACCATTCTCGGCGTTTTTGGTCAAGCAACCCGATGGCAAGATTGGCTTCGAATTTGAAGCGCGTGATCCCAAGACTGCCAAGGGCAAGGCGGGCGGCGCAGGTGCCGCAGTCGCACTTCGTGTGCTGGGCGCGCACCCCAAGGACGGGGCACCGATCAGCGTACACGCAGGCCGCTATGGCCCGTACGTCAAACACGGCGACACCAACGCGACGATTCGCGAGAAAGAAAAGGTTGACGACATCACGCTCGAAGAAGCGCTTGAGCTACTGGCAGAAAAAACAGGCAGTGTTGCGCCGAAGAAGGTAAAGACCGTCAAGAAGACAGCCAAACCTGTGACCAAAGCCGTCGCCGCCAAAGCCGCAACCCCGCGCAAACGCAAAGCGGCCTGACCGCCGGCCCGCGCGATATGCGAGTCTTGCGCTTCATCCGAATCGCCAGCGTCGTTGTGCGCTTCGGTCTCGATGAATTTCTACCGGCCGGTGCCTTGCGCACGGTGATGCGCGGGTTTTTTTTCTGGCGGCGCCTAGACGCGCCGCGCGCAGTGCGATTGCGTCTCGCACTCGAGTCGCTCGGCCCGGTGTTTGTCAAGTTCGGCCAACTGCTGTCAACGCGCCCTGATTTGATCCCAGTCGATATCGCGACAGAGCTGGCGAAGTTACAAGACAAGGTGCCGCCATTTGGCGAATCCGATGTTGTTGCGATTCTCGAAGCAGCATTCAACTTGCCAGGCGCAGGCGGCGAAGTCGCGGCAGCGCGCACTTGGCGCAGCGTGTTTGCCGCTTTTGACATGATTCCGGTGGCGGCAGCCTCGGTCGCACAAGTGCATTTTGCGACCATGGGCGCGGGGAAGTTGGCCGGGCGTGAGGTCGCGGTCAAACTGATTCGTCCTGAAGTTTACAAGGTCATCGATAAGGATCTGGGGCTTTTGTACTTGATTGCCGATCTAACCGAATTGATCTTTGAAGACGGCAAACGACTGCGACCGCGTGAAGTTGTCGCCGAGTTCGACAAATCCATCCACGATGAACTAGATCTAGTGCGGGAAGCGGCTAATGCATCGACGCTGCGCCGCAACTTCGCCGACGGCAAGTTACTGTATGTGCCGGAAGTGTTTTTCGACTATACGTCGCCCAGCGTGTTGGTGATGGAGCGTATCGACGCCATCCAGGTCAACGATGTGGAACAGCTTCGCGCGCACGACATCGACTTGGCACGACTGGCCACCGATGGCGTCAAAATATTTTTCACGCAAGTGTTTCGCGATGGATTTTTTCACGCCGACATGCACCCAGGCAACATTTTTGTCGGGCGCGACGGGATTTATTCCGGCGTGGATTTCGGCATCATGGGAACCTTGTCAGACGCGGACAAGAATTATCTGGCGCGCAATTTTGCCGCGTTTTTCGATCGTGATTACAAGGCGGTTGCCGTTGCCCATATCGAAGCCGGCTGGGTGCCGCGCGGGACGCGAGTCGATGAGTTTGAAGCCGCGATACGCAGTGTCTGCGAGCCGATTTTCGATAAGCCGCTGAATGAAATCTACTTTGGCAACGTGCTGCTGCGACTGTTCGAAGTCTCACGACGTTTCAAAATGGAAATTCAACCGCAACTGGTGTTGCTGCAAAAAACGCTGTTGCAAGTCGAAGGGTTAGGGCGGCAGCTCTACCCGCAGCTCGATTTGCGTCCAGTGGCCCAACCGATACTCAAGCAGTGGATGGATGAGCAAATTGGTTGGCGCGGCCTGGTGCGACAATTGCGCAAAGAGAGTGTGCTCTGGACCGCGACCATCCCGCAGCTGCCGAGGTTGGTTCATCGCGCGCTCGAGAACAATCCGTCTGAGCGGCTGGCGGGCATTGAGGCCGCCATCGAACGCGTCAATCGCACACAACGGTGGCAGACGGCATTGATCGCAACGCTGGTCGGGCTGTTCGCTGTGGTTGCGGCTGCCTACTTGTACCTCGTCTTATTTTGGGGCAGCTAACAACGTCGTGTGGGCTGCGTCACCACCGTGGGCGCAGCGCTTTTCAAGCGTTGCGTTACGCGCTATTCTTGAATCCTATTGAACATCGGGTGCCCTCGCCATGACCGCCTTGCTCGCTTTCGTCGTCGTCTATTTGCTCGGCACATTGGCTATCGGGCTGTATGCCGCGACACGTGTCAAAACATCGACCGACTTTGCGCTGGCCGGACGCAGCCTGCCGCTGGCCATGATTGTCACGATGACGTTTGCGACTTGGTTTGGTGCAGAGACCGTGTTGGGGATTTCGGCCAAATTCGTACAGGGCGGCCTGAACAAGGTCGTGGAGGATCCGTTTGGCGCGTCGTTATGCCTGATTCTGGTTGGCGTTTTCTTCGCCGCCAAACTGTACAAGATGACGCTGCTGACCATCGGCGACTACTACCGTAAACGCTATGGAAAGGTGGTCGAGATTTTCTGTTCGGTAGCCATCATCATGTCCTATCTGGGTTGGGTCGCGGCGCAAATCACCGCCATCGGACTGGTGTTCAATCTCGTTTCGGGCGGTGCCATCAGTGTCGAAACGGGGATGGTGATTGGGACCTTGTCCGTGCTGGTCTACGTCGTATTCGGCGGCATGCTCGCGGTGGCATGGACCGACTTCATCCAGATGATCGTGTTGGTGGTGGGACTCTCCATCATTGCCGTGATGGCGGGAAACCTCGCCGGTGGCGCGGATAAAGTGCTCGATCTGGCCATCTCAAAAGACTGGTTCACGTTCTTCCCGGAACCGAAGTTTCACGATGTCGTATTTTTCATTGCTGCGGCCATCACCATGATGCTCGGCTCCATTCCGCAACAAGACATCTTTCAACGTGTGATGTCGGCCAAAGACGCCAAGACCGCCTCGCGTGGCGCAATCATCGGCGGGATTTGTTACTTTGCGTTCGCGTTTGTACCGATGTTCATTGTCGCGTGCGCAGTATTGGTCATGCCGGAAGAGTCGAAACAACTGTTGGCCGATGACCCGCAGAAAGTGTTGCCGACGCTGATCCTGAACCACATGCCGTTTTTCGCGCAAGTGTTGTTCTTTGGTGCGCTGCTGTCCGCGATAAAGTCTTGCGCGTCGGCAACACTGCTGGCACCGTCCATCAGCTTTGTCGAAAACATTTACAAACACTTTCGTCCGAGCCTGACCGACAAACAGGAGTTGCTGGCGTTTCGCATCACTCTTGTCCTATTCACGGCAATCGTGCTGATCTATTCGGTGGTCATGCAGGGCACGCCGATTTACGAAATGGTGTCCGCCGCCTACCAAGTCACACTGTGTGGTGCGTTCGTGCCACTGGTGGCGGGCCTTTACTGGAAGCGTGCCAATCGACACGGTGCTATCGCCTCTATAGTTCTCGGCATCACCACGTGGCTGTTGTTGTTGGTGACGCCACTCGGTGAACAATTCCCCGCACAGTTGGCTGGCGTGCTGATGGCGGGGCTTGGAATGGTCGTCGGTTCGCTGGTCACCAAGCAACACGAGCATCACGCCCACGTTGAGGCACACCATCACCAGCCACACACGTCAACGCGCTAGTCGTTCAAACAGCAAGCAGCGAGGCGCCCGCGGAAGCGGGCATTTTTGTTGACGCATTCGAAACGCCACGGCTTTTAGGCGGTTCGCGCCATGGTTTTTGCGTTTCGTCGCGTGGTGCTCGCGCGGCTTCTGCGGGAACTTTATTCTGCGGACATTGCAACCATGAACAAGTTGTTTGTTTCGGCGATGTGGCGGGAACGACCTTTGACAGGAGTATGTCCATGAAGCCCCAATATGTTGGCAAATCCGCAGACGTGCTCGCGAGCGTGTTTCTGGCTGTCGCACTACTGCTTACTGTCGGCATCGTGGCCGGCGTGACGAGCTTGTATCACGCTCGTCTCGTCGCGCCCGATGTCGTTTTTAGCAACAGTAACGCC
Organism: Usitatibacteraceae bacterium; assembly: GCA_038901695.1. Classification (GTDB taxonomy): domain Bacteria; phylum Pseudomonadota; class Gammaproteobacteria; order Burkholderiales; family Usitatibacteraceae; genus UKL13-2. The sequence goes on along the minus strand of JBCKPN010000018.1, from coordinate 1,131 downwards.
GCGCTGGTCGTTACCGCCACGCGCTTGACGCGAGCTGCGCGCGCACCGGAAGTCAGGCATCGCGCCTCGCATACCGCAAACGAGTGCCAGCAAGGTGCGTGCTAGAACACATTCCGCTTTCATTGTGTGAGTCCCCAAGTCGAGTCTTGCTCGACTGCTTTGCCCGAGCCGCCAATGGCTCGGGCATTTTTTTCCTCAAATCATCACAGTGCTGTCATCGGTTTTTCACATTTGACCTGCACCATAGCGCACTGAACCCCTCCAGTTTTGTCCACTGCTCCCGTTAACCACATCATGACAAGCCCGTTTTCTCTCATCGCCGTGTTTTTCAGCCTGCTAGCGCTGACCACTCTTGCCGCAGTTGGCATTGCGCGGCTGCGCTCGTCGGCCACGCGCTTATCGGCTGCGCCGTCGCGGAGCGTCGTGCTGCCGACGATCAGCGCGGAATCAAGTCGACGGCTAGTGGCGATCAGTGCCGAGCGCGTGCCAGTCGAGGTTGTGGTGCGTGCGGCCGAAAGACACGCACTGCATGTGGGTGCGCTGCGGGTGCCGGGGCTGTCGGTGCGCCAGTTCGAGCCTTCCACCCGCCTGCCAAGCGCGCCAATGGTATTGGTTGCGCGTCGGCCCGGGCTGTCCAGAACGTCGACCAGAATCGGGCGACGCCTCGCAGTCGTGCGTTAGCGGCGAGCGCTGGACGGTGCGACAAAGGCGCCGTTTGCGGTCAACTTTTCGCGTTTCATCCGATGCCATTTCGTGGTGGCGCTTGTCCGCGTTATGCTTGGCGCTATGGAACGTCTATTCGCCTACCTCAGGCAGGTCACACCAACACGCGTGCCATCGCGGGCGTGGTGCGTGACCCACGCGACCAGGCCGATTTGCGACTGCTTGCGCGGCCTGAAACGCTGACCGTGAGCCGCAACTACACGCATTTGTTCAAGCAAATGTAGTTCGCGCAGTTCAAACGGCCGCAACTACAACTCTAATAGGGACGCGGTGTTTCAGGCACAAATGCGTCAAAAGGCGCACCAATAAACGACTTTCACAGTTTGCTGTCTGATGTCGTGCACTTGCCGCTCGATGTCCGCGCTGCAATGAAGCGCCACCTGCAAGCCAGACCGCGGTTTCTGCATT
>JBCKPN010000017.1:0-27581 GCA_038901695.1 Usitatibacteraceae bacterium | reverse complement strand
CGGGTCGGTCCCGGCCACCAAGCAAAATCGCTTCCGAAGGTAGGGGTACACGTTTGATGTGAGATCCCGGGTCAAGCCCGGGACGACATTCTTTTTCGCTGTCGCCCCGGGCTTGACCCGGGGTCTCTGAGCACGCTGCGCCGGTCAGGGACTAGCCTGCCTATTTCACGGGTCGGCCCCGTTCACGACTGTCTCCGCCATGACGAGGGACTTCACTTGAAATATCCAATTTGTACTTCGACCCGCACTGAGCCTACGCGCGCGATGCCGGCCGACTGAACATGTACTTTTCCGGCCGCTTTCGCGTGAATGTCTCGACATTCACTTGTCAGTCGAACGAAAAAACACACGCTCATTGACCAATATGCGACCCACTCTCGAACGCGTCCCCGTGAAATAGGCAGGCTAGCGCGCTATCCCTTGCGATTTCGAAACGCCGCCTCGAGGTAATACACCATCGACCAGAGTGTCAGGCCGGCGGCGACCCAGATGAAAATGCTGCCGGCAATTTTGCAGTCAATGATGCCAAACAGCATGCCGTCGTAGAGCAAAAACGGAATTGCCACCAGTTGCGCGAGGGTCTTGATTTTGCCGATCATCGACACCGCGACACTGTGCGATTGACCGATCTGCGCCATCCATTCTCGCAGCGCCGAAATGGTGATTTCACGGCCAACAATAATCAACGCAACGATCGCTTCCGTCCTGCCCAATTCAACCAGCACGATCAGTGCCGCAGCGACCATCAGCTTGTCGGCGACCGGATCGAGAAACGCGCCAAAGGCGGACGTCTGATTAAGACGACGCGCGAGATAACCGTCGAACCAGTCGGTCACGGCGGCGGCGATGAAGATGATGGTCGCCGCGATATTCGCCTGCTCACCCGACAGCCACCCCCAACGCGGGAAGTACAACACCACGACAAACAGCGGGATCGCGGCGATGCGAAGCCAAGTCAGAATGATCGGGACGTTTAACGGCATGGCGGCATTATGCTTGGCTAATGCAGTTCGTTGTAGATGATTTCGGCGAGCTCGCGTGAAATGCCTTCGACCTTGGACAAGTCCTCGATGCTGGCCGATGTCACCCCTTGCAGGCCGCCAAACTTTTGCAGCAGCGCCTTGCGCCGTTTCGATCCGACGCCCTTCACTGCTTCCAGGCTGGAAGTGTTGCGCTTTTTGCCGCGTCGCGCCCGATGTCCGGTGACGGCAAAGCGGTGCGCCTCGTCGCGAATTTGCTGGATCAAATGAAAGCCAACGTTGTCCGTTGCCAGATGCAATTCCTCGCGCGGGCGCGCGCTGTGGACACTGAAGATTAACGTTTCGAGCCCTGGGCGACGCGCCTCGCCCTTCGCCACGCCGATGAGCAGAATGTCTGCCAATCCCAATTCGCTCATTACTTCTTCTGCGACCGTGAGCTGGCCTTTGCCGCCGTCGATCAGTATCAGGTCCGGTCGCGCGCGCGGCGTCAAATTATCGTCAGGCTGCTCGGCCAGTTTCTTGTAACGGCGCGTGAGCGCATCACGCATCGCCGCATAGTCGTCGCCCGGTGTGATGTCGGTGATGTTATAGATTCGGTATTGACTCGACTGCATGGCTCCCTGATCAAACACCACACACGAGGCCACGGTGGCTTCACCCATGGTGTGCGATACGTCAAAGCATTCGATGCGCAAAATGCTAGTCTCGCTGTCGCCGATTAATGTTTGATTCAAGCTGCGAAGCTTGACTTCCTGAGATGCGCGATCCGCCAAGCGCTGGCCAATCGCATAAAGCGCATTTTTAGCGGCCATCAACATCCACTGGCGGGACTCGCCAATCGGCCTCGTGACGATGCGCACCTGCCTTCCTGCATGCTGCGACAACCACTGCTGCCACTCGTCAATGCCGAGTTCCGCATCGATGATGATCGAAGCGGGCGGCGTCTGTTCAAGATAGTGCTGCGCGATAAACGCTTCGAGCGTGGTGGATTTGTCGGCGTGTTGCACGTTGGCTGGAAAAAATGGTTTGTCACCGAGATGCCGTCCTCCACGCACCATGGCTAGATTGACGCACCAAGTGCCGCTGGCTTCAGCCACGGCGATGACGTCCGCATCGCGTTCTGAGGTCGTGTCCACAAACTGCTTTGCCAGGATCTGTTGCAGCACACGCACCTGATCGCGAAAGCGCGCAGCAAGCTCATATTGCATTGAAGCTGATGCCGCTTCCATCTTGCGATTGATATCAGCGACGACATCATTCTCTTTGCCGTCCAGAAACATCACCGCGTTATCGATATCACGCGCATAGTCCGCGTCACTGATGAGTCCAACGCACGGCGCTGAACAACGACCAATCTGGTGCTGCAAACACGGGCGCGAGCGGTGCGCGAACACGGTGTCATCGCAAGTTCGCAATCGAAACACTTTTTGCAAGTGGTTCAACGTGTCACGCACCGCCAACGATGATGGAAACGGACCGAAGTAGCGATGCGGTTTCACATGCGGGCCACGGTAGAAGCGAATCTGCGGAAACGCCCTGCCGGTCACCATGATGTACGGGTAAGTTTTGTCATCGCGAAACAGCACGTTGTAGCGCGGACTCAGCGACTTGATGAGATTGTTTTCCAGCAGCAGCGCTTCGTACTCGCTGCCAGTGACCGTGGTGTCGATGCTCGCGATCTGCGCGACCATCAAGGCGGTGCGCGGGCTGGCGTGCTGTTTGACAAAATACGACGACACGCGCTGTTTGAGTTCGCGCGCCTTGCCGACGTAAATCACGTCACCCGCGGCGTTTTTCATGCGATACACGCCGGGCAGATTCGGCAGTTCACTCAGAATTGGCTTCGGGTCAAACGCCGTGGTGGGCTTCTCGCTCATGCAAGATGTTGCGCGATTTGGCGAAATACATCGTGAAAAGTTGCTTCCGTCAGGCGCCGCGTATTGGTGTTGTAGCGCGAACAGTGATAGCTATTGAACAACCGCGTGCCATTTGGCAACGCGTGCTCAGCACCGTGACCAAACTTGGCGCTGGCTTTCTTTTGACCCACCGCCATCAGCACCGCTTCGTGCGCGATGCCACCGAGCGCCAAAATCGCGGTGGTCGTGGGCAGCGCGGCGATTTCTTGCGCGAGGTAGCGGTTGCAGGTGCGGATCTCCTCGGGCGTAGGCTTATTTTGTGGAGGCAGGCATTTCACGGCGTTGGATATGCGGCAATTGATGAGTTTCAAGCGTGTGTCCGCCACGCCATCCGGGTGAACCGTTGTCGGCTGCGTGGCAAAGCCGAACGCGTGCAAGGTGCGGTAGAGCAATTCGCCGGCCGTGTCGCCGGTAAACGGGCGTCCCGTGCGGTTGGCACCGTGCATGCCCGGTGCCAGCCCGACCACGAACAGTGCCGGTTTGGCGACACCAAACGCGGGCACCGGTTTGCAAAAATAGGCCGGATAGGTCGCACGCGTCTGATCGAGAAAACGCGCCAGGCGCTCGCAGTCGCGGCAATCAGTCGTGAAGATGGGAGGGTTCATGATCCGCAACAAAAAAGGCACGAAACTTCATGCCTTTTGAGTATGGCGCAAACGCGCTGATTTCGGCGCGGCGCGTCGGTTTACCGCTAGCCTGCATATTTCACGGGGACGCGTTCGAGAGTGGGTGGATGGGCGTGCGATTTTTCGTTCGACTGACGAGTGAATATCGAGATATTTGCGAGGAAGAGAACGGAAAAGCGCATGTTCAGCCGCCCGCTATCGAGCGCGTAGGCGCTGGCTGATCGAAGACCAAAATGGATTTTTCGTGTGAGACTCTGCTTCATGGCGGGAATGGCCGTGAGCGGAGCCGACCCGTGAAATATGCAGGCTAGACGCGACGGCGGTACTCGTTAGTACGCGTGTCGATTTCGATCTTGTCACCCGACTCGCAGAACAGCGGCACGTGAATCACGTGATTGGTCGGCTTGATGCGCGCCGGCTTCATGACTTTGCCTGACGTATCACCGCGCACGGCCGGGTCGGTGTCGATTTCGCGCACGATGGAGTTCGGCAGTTCGAGCGAAATAGCACGGCCTTCGTAGAACACGACCTCGGCGACCAGCCCGTCATCGAGGTACTGCAGGGCGTCACCCATGTTCTCGGATTCAATTTCAAACTGGTTGTATTCGCCGTCCATGAACACGTACATCGGATCGGAAAAATACGAGTAGGTGCACTCTTTTTTCTCGAGCTGCACGACTTCAAACTTGTCGTCGGCCTTGTACACAGATTCGGTGCCGGAATTGGACAGCAGGTTTTTTAACTTCAACTTGACCACGGCGGAGCTGCGACCGGATTTGTTGTAATCGGCCTTAAGAACGACCATGGGATCCTTGCCGATCATGATGACGTTACCGGCGCGGAGTTCTTGTGCGATTTTCATGTATTACCTTGATTACCTTGGAAGGGCGGGTGAGAAACAAGCGATTGAGAGAAACTGGTCGCAATACTGGTGGCAATGGGCACTTGGCACTGGGCAGTTGTCTTGCACTGCCAATGATGCAGCAAAGCCTTAAACCTAGATTCCTCAGTTGACCGCTCATCATCCTATGAAACGCCGCGCCAACATAGGCTTCCCCAGCTTCGACAGCGTTCACCGTTTGGGTGAGTTCGCTACGCACTCGATTGCACGGTTTTCGAGCCGCCTGGCTGCGTTGCTCGTCGTAGCAGGGGACGCTCCTGCGTCCTCCTCGCGCTTGCAGGGCGCGTCTGCGCATGCATGCGCAGACCGTTTCGCAGGCGGGCAGCATGCTGCCCGAATTCCCTGCTACACCCTTGCCAGACAGCCCGAAAACCGCACACTTATGTCCCCGCAAGGGACGGTATCCCTTGCGGACGAGCGCGTTCAACTGAGGAATCTAGGTTCAATTTTAAGGAGTTTTTGCGTTTTTTTCAACCAGCGCGACCAGATTCGCGGCCAGATCTGGCTGCTGCATGAGGCGCGCCGCCCGCTGCCAGGCATGGTCGGCAATTTCGGGTAGGTGGGCGAGATAGCCCCACCACGCTTCTGCCGCCGCGGACGCCGCGTTGCTGCCTGGCGGCACACCGGCCGCCCCGTTGCGCAGACGCCAAAGGCGCGTCTGCGCCTGCGCGGCAGCCGCGCCGAGGTCGGTCTGATACCAGCCCAGAAACGCCTCGAGTTTTTGCCAATGCGCCCCAGCAGACTGCGGGTAAATTTGCCAGACTAGCGGCTTAGCGGACCAGAGTGCCCGCACCAGTGAGTCCTCGCCACGCACGAACAGCACGTCATGTTCGACGAGCATTTGATCGAATGCCGTCTGCGAAACCATCGGCGCGACGACAAGCTTGCCGAGTCTGCGACCCATCAACCGCGTCGCCAACGCGCCTTCAGGCACGGTAATCGACGCCACGCCCAACGCCGCATCGATCGCTTCAACCAGAATCACACTCGCCGGCAAGTCATAACCGAACATGAATATCTTTCGGCCTGTATTTGCTGCTGCTGAAGGCAGCGCAACGGTTTTCTCCCGAAGCAAGCCGCCCGTACCAGACACGACGCCTGGGAAAAAGAAGCGCTTGGTGATCGGTAACTGCGGGTGCGGCGAAGGCAACAAATGATGCGCCGCCACCCACGGCTCGGCGCTCAGGTATTCGAGATTGAGCCACACCGGCGGCGGCGATTGCGCTGCCATTTGCGCGACGTAGGATGCGGGCAACTCGCAGCCGAACGCTTCAATGACAACATCGGCAAACTCCAGTATTGGCGCGCCGTTCCAGTGCAAAATCTCTGTAACACCGCACCATTGCTTGTGTTTGTCCGTCTGAATCTCAGGGGCGATGCGTTGGAAACTAGCCAAATCGTCGACCACCAAACGCATTCGCCAGCCGTATTCGTCCGCCAACTGGCGCGCGAGTCGCCAACTGACGCCGATATCGCCGAAATTATCGACGACGCGGCAAAAAATGTCGCAACGCATCGCGCAGCTCGCCCATTGTTGTGCGCTCAGGTTCGCATTGACGCTCAGTCAGCGCCCAGCGCCACGACCGCCGCGCGAGCGATCAGGTAGTTGGCGTCGGTCAAACTCACGCCCTTGGTCGCGTGCATGCGCAGCAAATGCGCTGACCCTGCTGCAGTCGCGGTGACGCCGTGTTCGACCAACCCCGCGAGCAAGGCACCGCCGCGCACCTGATCATTGCACAGCAGCACCACGTCGCAGCCGGCATTGAGCGCCGCCATGCCGCGCGCGGTATCGCCACCGACCACGGACGCGCCTTCCATGGTCAGGTCATCGGAAAAGATCACGCCTTGAAAGCCCAGCCGTTCACGCAGTACCGTTCTTAGCCAATGGGCGGAGAAGCCCGCCGGCATGGCATCAACCTGCTCAAAAAGCCGGGGCGGAACGATCCGTGTCCGTGCGGCAGTGGCGCAAAATTCAAATGGTGCCATGGCCGTTAGGAGCGCGCCGGAACTGCTGATCCAGGGTCGCGGTAGGGACGACGGTTACCCGCCGCCCCCCGCACAGATCCGTACGTGCAAAATTGCTGCATACGGCTCTTGCCGCAGGTGATGACGCGACTATGTTCATGGTCTCACGCCGGTGTTGCTTGGCGCGTTCGCGTAGGCCGTCAAGTCCCATCGACGCACGTTCTCCGGCTCTGGGTCCGGCGTGCGGGGTTCTTGTTGGCCTTCCCTGTGGCTATCCCCCTTCCCTCCATCGCCTCCGCCGGGCAGCACCCGTTGTTCGGCAACTTCGTCGGTACGATGGGGATATCCGACTTCTCATCGGCGCGGATGACAAGATTGCGGTTTCCCTTCCCCGTCCCGCCCGACATTACTCCGTCGGGCACCGATGAGACCTCCCAGCTCCTGCAGAAGTAGCTTCCCGGCATGCACAGGGTCTCCGACCGCGTGGGACTGATCCATGGCTTGCGATTGTCGTCATGTCTCATGTTGCTTTCCGCTTGTCTGTACAACGTCAGCGTCCCAGATTTACTGATTTCGCGGTTCAATGGCTGGCCTGCCGGTTTCCCCTGTCAACGCTTCGCATTTCACCTCGCGATGAAACACGCATGACTCGGGGCCAAGGTGATTCGCTTTTCCCTTCCTTGTATTGGACTTCCACCAACGACCACTTGCCAGTTTGTGCTGGCGCACTCTGTCCCCTATTAGTCAACGGATTGCGGTTCGTCTTTCAAACCGAGGTGGTGAAATAGTGAGTAAAAAGGCTCGCCCGCAAACGCGCGAATCGCGTTCGGCGTACCATAGTCGTTCACTCGGTATCCGCGAGTGTCAACCAACGATCGACAATTGATAGGAAGGGTACCAAATGAAAAAAGCCACGCTCAGTTTTGCCAAGCTGTTTATGTCCTGTCTGATGCTGCTCACCTCGACGACCCTGTTCGCGCAGGAGTGGTCAGCGGCGCAGAAGGAAGTCTGGAAGAATGTCGAGGGGTATTGGGCGCTTGATGCGGCCGGGAATACCGATGGTTTGCTCGCATATTTTCATCCCGACTATGTCGGCTGGAGCATCACCAACGCCATGCCGAGCAGCAGGGAGGCCACGAAAAAATTCATCACCCACCGCCACAAGACCTCAAAGACGCTCGTCTATGACCTGCAGCCCGCGGCGATCAAGATCCACGGCAATATCGCCATCGTCCACTACCACTATGTACTAATCGCCAAGAACGCCGAGGGCAAGGACAAGGAATCGTCCGGACGCTGGACCGACACTCTGATGAAGCAAGGCGACAAGTGGGTGATGATCGGCGATCAGGGCGGTCAAACATCGAAGGATTAGCGAAATCAATGGGGACCGGGCTCCAAAAACTCCAGAAATCAAAGGGGTCAAAGGGGTCAAGGTGAATTGTTTTACGGAATACCGAAAATAAATCACGCTAACCTCTTTGATTAGTCAGCCCTTGGCAAAACAAATAACTCTGACCCGAATGGCACTTACTTAAGCGACAACATAGCTACCGATGATCTTTCGATGCCGCGCGCTGTATTGAAAATCGACTCCTTCCCCCGCATTCGCGGGGGAAGGAGCCAGACCGCCATACAATTAGTGTCATCGCTGTCGAAAAACTGTCAATCAGAGGCTTAAGTAAGTGCCATTCAACTCTGACCCCTTTAATTATTCAGTTTTTCGGGGACTTTTCCTACACCCTCGTTAGGCGACGCGGCAACGCCATTTTTGCCGCAACTGACAGTGAGGAGAAAAAATGGAACAGACACTGGGTTACATCATCTTCGGAATTGGTTGGCCGGTTCTCGTCATCGGTAGCATATGGATGTGGCAAAAGTCTGCGCCGTTGCCAGCTGTCGCAAAGACGTTCCTGAACGTCGCGCTTATCTCGTTTTACGTGCTCGCCTTCGTTTGCACGGTGTATTGGCAAGGGCTGTCATGGCTGGTCGGAGTGCTTCCGGCATTTCTAATTTTCCTCGTGCTATTCATTGTCGCGATACGTAGAGTGGCTACCGAGAGCAAGACCAGTAGGTAGGACACTCTTTCAGAAACAATCGTGAGGCGGCCTAACAACGGCGTTCAACCGACGCCCGCAAGCGGGCGCGGCTGACGCCGGGCGTTAGTCTCCTAGGATACCAATGGGCGAAACTTCTAAAGACGTTCTTGCGTTATTGACGCAGCTCATGCCGGGATTCTTAACGGCGTGGGTGGTCTATGGGCTTACGACCTACACCAAGCCACCGCATGTTGACGCTGATGCGTTTTTGACCCAGCGTGCTGATTTTGACTGCCCCTGGCGTAGCCCGCTCAATCCCGCACTGGGCCAGCGTCTGCGGGGCATTGGGGTGGGTTAATGTTTTCCGGCACCCTGGGTCAATTTCGCGTCAGCATCAACAGGCGCATTCCCCTCTTGCTGCCGTTACTGGGCGGCTACGTGTGTGTTCATGAATTCGCCCAGCGCCTGCACCCACGTCTCGCGCATGAAAATGAAGCCCGTATTGTGGCCGCCGGCGAGTTCGAGAAACCGTTTGGAGCCTGGCACCGCTTCATACAGCGCGCGCCCGTGCCGGAAGGGGATGATGTCATCGTCAGGGCTGTGGGCGATGAAGACGGGAACGCTGCTCGCCTGCAAAAAGGCGCGCGTGTCGTAGCTGAACCGGGACAGCCACCTGACCGGCAGAAGCGGATAGAGATCGGCGGCAAGATCGGGCACAGAGGTAAACCCCGAGGCGATCACCAGCGCCGCCGGGGCTTGGCGGCTGGCCAGCCAGGCCGCGACCGCGCCGCCCAGTGATTCGCCGAACAGCACGATGCGCGCCGGGGGAATGTTGCGGGTCTGCGTCAAATAATCCCAGGCCGCTGCGGCGTCGCGGTAGGTGCCCTGCTCGTCGGGCTTGCCGGCGCTCTTGCCGTAGCCGCGATAATCGACGAAAAGAGGGTTGGAGTTTCGTGGGGTCCACTACGATGTATGCCTTTATGCAAGCCATGGGCGTGGCCAACGACCACATCCACGGATGCCATGCGCGAATGAAAGCGCTCGCTGGCGAGCTGGTGAGCCGCCGGAAATATATCCCAACGGGAGACTCGTTAGCGTGCCTACACGCGCAACAGATCAAATCCGGCAGCGGGCTGATCGACTAGATGGCGAGCAATTGTCGCGCGCTTAGGCCGCTGTGCATTTTTGCCATCGCCTGCTGCGCACCGCTGGCCAGCAGGCGCGCTGGCAGCACTGGTACCTAGGCCGCGTTGCATCTGACCCCGTTTCATGGCGTGCTGGCACTCCCCTTTAATTAGACCCGGCGTGCCGCCACAGGTCACACGCTCACAGCTTGAAGCACGCAATCGGCACCGGTACATTCTTGAAGCGTCGCTCACCGACTGATTCGCGTGGTGTATCCGGTACCAGCGCATTGAGCACCGCGTCGCTCACCACGATCTGCCCAGCGGTGGCAACATCAACCATGCGGGCCGTGACATTGACGGTTTGACCAAAGATGTCGCCGTCATTCATCACCACAACTTCGCCAAAGTGAATCGACGAGTGCAGTGCCAAGGGATCGCTGACGACCGCCTGCGCGACACCCGGAAAATTTGCGTGGATCGCTTTGACAACGGCGACCGCCTGCGCTGCAGTCGGAAAAATAAGCATCACGGCATCACCCAATGACTTCACCAACCGACCGCCATCCGCCTCAATCGCGCGATCCGCGCAGCGGCGTAACACGGCGCTTTGCAACATCGCTGCGCTTTCATCGCGCGCCGAAAGTGCGGTGTAACCCGACATGTCGACAATGGCGACAGCACCTTCCTGTCGCTCCCCATCGGCGAGCATCTCTACCGGTATCCAACGCACCGCCAACCGCGTCAGCCAACGATTGCTGACATTGTGCACCGGCACAATCGACGTCGCGATCATTGCGCCCACCGCGACCGCGGCCGTGTCGGACGAAAGCTGAAACCACTGCACCATCTTCACCGCCGCCCAGCGTTCGAGCAAGATGAATGCGAGCGTGACAGTAACTGTGAGTACCGACCAGAGCGAGATCCGGGTAAAGGCAACGCGCGCGTCCAGAGCGCCGCCCTGAAGAACTGCCACCGAAGCTGTCACCGTGAGAATGAGTGGCGAAAATGCCCAACAGATACCCGCAATAACGCCCACGACCCGAAAAAACGCTCGGTTTCCGGTCAGCGCCAGCACTGTGCCCAACAGAATCGCCACCGTCGTCACAAATAGATAGAAGACCGCGATCGCGAGTATCGCCGCGCGTAGCGCTGATACTTGCTGCCGCTCGATTTTTGAACCGAAGTGGTAAACGTGTACTAGCGACGCAAATGCATATGGCAATGCCGCAGCAAAGTAAAATGCCGCAGCCAAAGAAATGAGCACGAACCACAGTCCACCAGCGACTCCACCGGAGTAAAAGAAGCGGTCCCACGCCACAAAGAATAGGTACTGGATGCACACCGCCAGCGGAGCCGCCCAGAGTATCCGTCCAGAGACCAAGTGGCGGTGCCACGGCCTAAGAAAGAAGCTACGTTGTCCATGATCCCGCATGAGCAGGCGTGACCAGCGCCAGCTGAAAAACGTCGTATGAACGGAATCGGTATCGACTGGCCTCGGAAAAATTACCAAAAATCGCGCCAACGCAACACCGAGGTAGACCACTAACATTGCGGCTACCAGCCCCATGAAATCACCGATCAAATCGGTAAACGCATCGTAGCGGGGCGTGAACACAGCCAAAATAGGCATGACCACAAGCCAGAAACCGAAGCACGAATAGACGATCAACATCCATGCAACTTGTCTCGCCGGTGCTCGATCCGCAGTCCGCCAGTAAATCCACACACCGAGCAGCGCCGCGCCAACGCCAAACACGGCGAGAACAACCACGACCACGTTTAAAAAAGCCGCCTCGCCAGGATTGAATCGCCCGAACTGATCGAATAGATGCGCCAGCGCGTCAACGTAGCCCGCTATTGCCGCAGTGGCTAACACAACAGCGAGCCAGAACCGGACATCGAGATGTATTTTCTGCAACGGAGTGCCTCGCCAGGGTATAGGAATTTCAAACGCTATTTTTTGCCTAACGAATAGCGTTTATCTGTCGCGCCTCGACGTGAATCCAAGGCGCGCTACTGAACGCGACAGATAAACCCGGTTGGACTAACCGCCCGTGAGGTGGTCGCTATGGGGATTGTAAACGTCGCCACGGTTGGCGAGGTGCGATTCGATGCGACTGTTGCACGCATTTGACGTAAGCCGTGTTGATTGCGTGTTGCGGTGCGCAATCCATGCCGTTTACAGTGGCGTTTGCTTCGCCTTTTGGGACATTCCCGCAACCGCAAACAGCTTCCCGCAATGCCCTCGCACCTCGCTTGCAGCACGTTGCCGCTGCTGCGCACACGCAAACACTTGAACCCACACTGTTCGGCTACCCCTAAACAGTAGGCCAACGTCTACAGGTCGTGCGGAGTAAGTAGCCGAGTGTGTTCAATCAGCGGGCCGGGCTCTATCACAAACCGGCTGGGAAGCCGCGCCAATGCTAGACCGTGTCACCACACTGTGCCGGGTGATTGCGGTATCCAGGGCGGGTTTCTACGATTGGCGTGAACGAAACCTAACACCATGCCCGGATCGGCTGGCATTGGATACCGCTGCCCGTGCGGCACATGAACGTGGTCGTCAAACCTATGGCCCCAAACGCCTGCGGGTCGAGCTGGCTGAAGCCGGGTTCACGCTTGGCCTGACAGCAGTGAAACGGCTGCGCAAACGCCTTGGCCTGCGCTGCAAACAGGTGCGTAAATACAAAGCCACCACGGACAGCAAGCACAGCCTACCGGTCGCTCCCAACCTGCTGGATCGACAGTTTGCGCAGTGCACTGCCCCCAACCAGGTCTGGGTAGCCGACATCACCTACATTCACACTGATGAAGGCTGGCTGTATCTGGCCGCCGTCAAAGACTTGTTTACCTGCGCCATTGTCGGCTGGGCGATGGACGTGCACATGAAGGCTGAACTGGTGGGGCGCGCATTGTTCATGGCGGTCAAGACGCACAAACCCGCACCGGTGTTGGCGCTGACGTGAAATTGACCCAAGCTGCTGATTTTTACTGACCCATCACCAACCTCTGAAATACTATAGCTGGCAACAGTTTACGGAGCTTGCGAGTGGGTCAACGAATTCCGGCACCCTGGGTCAATTTCGCGTCAGCACCAACAATGGCGACCCGACGGCGAAGCAGAAGAAGCAACTGACCGACGAGGAGAAGGAGTACAAGTCCAAGCGCAAGCTCGTCCAGGAGAAACTGATCAAGTTCGCCACGCGCATACCCGCGTTTATGTACCTGACCGACTTCCGCGAGAACAAGCTAGAGGATGTCATCACCAAGCTTGAACCGGACTTGTTTCTGACGGTCAGCGGCCTGACAGTAAAAGACTTTCATTTGCTCGTGCGGCTTAAGGTGTTCAACACCGAGCAGATGAACCAGGCTGTCTTCGCCTTCCGCCGTTACGAAGATGCCTCGCTCCGTTACACGGGAATCGACAGCCACGAGGGCCTGACTCACTATGGGCTCTGGAACACCGTGGTGGCGATGGAGTGAAAAGGCGGTGACCGCGCGATGCTCGGCGAGATCATGGGGTCACGGCGGGAGATCATTGGTAGAGTAGAGAACAGGCCGCAAGGACAGCAACTCTTCGAACGTAATTGTTTTTCCACACGACTCTTTGAGCACTGCGGCGAGATCGCGATCGTTCGTCACTAAAGTGTAGCCGCGCTTCAATGCCGTGACCGCGATGAGAATATCTCGGGCGTTGTTTTCTTTACTACCGTTACGCGCGTTCAGACTCTCGATCATTGTCCCGTACGCGCCGTCGGCGTCTCCGTATTCTGCGCCGCCCCATTCCGAAACACCCCAGACAGCCGCCGCCGTCGGAACGCGTTCCTGGGCGACTGCGTTAAAAACACGGAGAAGCTGCTCCAAGCGGTCGCTGCCACGCGTAGCACGAAGCTCATTAAGCTGGACATGTGTCACGAAGAACCTACCGCAACTCGAAAGCGACGCCGGGTCCACGGCCTCGTCGAGCGCGCGATTAAAAACATTTGTATCTAGCATGAACATTGGTGATGCCCGCTAACGTAAAAGTAAGGGGCTGCGCGAGGGTTTATTCGCGCAGTCCCTCTTGACTGCCGGGTTAGGCATCGTCTTCCTCTTCGACGGGGCGTATCTTTACTTTGATTGATGTCGCACCGCCAACACCAAAGCCTAAAAATTTTCCGTCCGCATTGAAGCTGATCGACAACTCAATCTCTGCGACCTCGAAGTTAAGAGTTAGAAGTGTTGCGATCTCTTGAAGGCTTTCCTTGATTTCGGCTTGAGCGGCGGAAAGTCCTTTGCGGAGCTTGCTGGCTGGTGTGAGTGACACAAAATTTATCCGTTCTCCCACAAGTACAAGACCTCCCGCATTACGCTTCCAGCCAGACGGGGCTGTCTTTACAAGCCCGCCCGCCGGTTTTTTTGCTGCGGGCTTTGCCATCGCCTTTTTTACTACGGGCTTTGCCATCGCCTTTTTTACTACGGGCTTTGCCACCGCCTTTTTTACTACGGGCTTTGCCACCGCCTTTTTTGCTGCTGATTTTTTTATTACAGCCATTTCGTAAACCCCTCTGCTGGACTAATGGGTGACTTCCTGATCGCCCAACGAATAGCGTTTATCTGTCGCGCCACCGAAGCCATCTCAGGGCGCGCTACTGAACGCGACAGATAAACCCGGTTGGACTAAACCCTCTGCGAGGTGGTCGCTATGGGGATTGTAATCGCCAATCTGGTCGGCGCACCATGGTTCGTCGCGGATGATCGGATGATCGGATGATCGGATGATCGGATGATCGGATGCCCGTACCCGGCAGGCATAAGTGCTAGTATCAAATACCAATGAGCCTATTCGATGTCGGTGGCTGAGCGACCCCAAACTGCGCGATTCCTCGCATGAGATCAGATCAGAAGGCGATGACCTTGCCACCGCGGCGGAAGCGAATTGCGTAATGCCAGACCCAGCCAACTCTAAGCCGGTATTTCGAATACGCGGATTGACCAAGACTTACGGCAGCGGACTCACCGAAGTGCGTGCGCTGGCCGGTGTGGATCTTGACCTTTTTGAAGGTGAATTGATTGTCTTGCTCGGCCCCTCTGGCAGTGGCAAAACAACATTTCTGAACAATATCGGCGGGCTTGACGTGCCGACGTCCGGGGAGTTGCAGTATCGCGACCTCAATCTGGCTGCAGCGGACGAGGATCAACTGACGCAATACCGACGCCTCTCAGTCGGCTTCGTGTTCCAGTTTTACAATCTGATCGCGAGTCTGACGGCGCGCGAAAACGTCGCGTTGATTACCGAGATTTCTACTAACGCAATGCCCGCCGAAGAAGCGCTGGAGATGGTCCATCTTGGCGCGCGGCTGGATCACTTCCCGGCGCAACTTTCCGGCGGCGAACAGCAGCGCGTCGCCATCGCGCGCGCCATCGCCAAGCGGCCTGAAGTATTGCTGTGCGATGAACCGACCGGCGCACTGGATGTGCAGACCGGCATCGTGGTACTCGAAGCGATTGAACGGGTGAACCGGGAACTCGGCACGTTGGCCGTCATCATTACGCACAATGCGGTGATGGCCGACATGGCGGATCGGGTCATACGATTCTCCGACGGACGGGTGCAAAGTACCCATCGCAATGCCACGCGCGCGTTGCCGAACACTCTGAAGTGGTAACCATCTCCAATCTCGACCGCAAGTTGCTGCGCGATCTCCGGCGCATGCTCGGGCAGACGATTGCGGTCGCCATGGTCATTGCCTGCGGCGTGGCGATGATGACCATGTCGCGCAGCCTCATTTACTCGCTCGACAAGACCCAGCGAGAGTATTACGAAGCCAATCGCTTCGCTGACGTGTTCGCCCAACTTAAGCGCGCACCACAGTCGGTCGCGGCACGCATCCGCGACATTCCCGGCATCGCGACGGTGCAGACCGGCGTCGCCGCGCGGGTGACGCTCGATCTGGCCGGACGGGACGAGCCCGCCAGCGGCACGGTCCGCTCCTTGCCCGACGTCGGGCCGCCTGAGTTGAATCGCCTGTTCCTGCGTGCCGGTCGTTGGCTCGCGCCCCGCAGTCGCGGCGACTTGTTGGTCAGTGAGGCGTTTGCGGAGGCCAACGGGCTGCAACCGGGCAATGCCCTGACACTGTTGCTGAATGGTCGGCGTACGCAATTTCGTATCGCCGGAATTGTTCTATCACCGGAGTACATCTTCGAGTCGCGCCCCGGCGCCGCGTTGCCGGACAATCGTTCTTACGGCATTTTCTGGATGCCGTATCAGGAATTGTCCTCGGCGTTCGATCTGTATGGCGCGTTCAATGATGTGTCTCTCACGCTGGCACCCGGCGCGAGCGAAGGCTCGGTCATCGCGGCGCTGGACAATCTGCTCGGACAGTACGGTGGACGCGGTGCCTACGGTCGTGACACCCATCCCTCACACGTTCGCGTGTCGGATGAAATTCGCATGTTAGCCACGTTGGCGATTGGCTTTCCGTTGGTGTTTCTGGGTGTGGCTGCGTTCATGACCAATGCGGTGCTATCGCGGCTATTGTCGCTGCAGCGCGAACAGATCGCCATCCTCAAGGCGTTCGGTTTCAGCAATCGGCAGATTGTCTTCCACTACCTGAAATTTGCCTTCGCCATGGTGGCGGTGGGCACGGTATTGGGCGCGGTCGGCGGCATCGCGCTCGGCCATCGGCTGGTCGATCTGTACCACGTCTTCTATCGGTTTCCGTCGCTGAATTTTCAGCTCGATGGGTCCGCGCTGTTGCTGGCATTTGTCGTCAGCACGCTCGCCGCGGTCGCAGGTGTTTATTCGTCGGTACGGCGCGCCGCACAGTTGCCGCCAGCAGAGGCGATGCGTCCCGAGCCGCCTGCCAGCTATCGCCCGTCGCTGATCGAACGAATCGGCGCCGGGGCATTCTTCTCGCACTCGTTTCGGATCGCCATGCGCAATCTGGAACGCAAGCCCCTGCAGGCCGGGCTCACCATCGCCGGCCTGGCACTCGCCACCGGCATTTTGATCGTGCCCAGTACCCTGCGCGACAGTGTCGCTGAAATCCTCGACTTTCAATGGGATGTCGTACAGCGGCAAGACATCACCGCCGGCCTGATCGAGCCGACCAGCGCGGAGGCACTGAATCACCTACGCCAGCTTCCGGGCGTGGTGGCGGCCGAGTCATTTCGCAGTGCCTTCGTCAAGATTCATTTTGGTCAGCGCCATCGGCAGCTCGGCATTCTGGGGCTACCGGCAGCAGGTCTGCACAACCGGGTTATCGGCGCGAGCCACAAACAAATCGCGCTCGATTCGGGTGGGATGGTGATCTCGACCAAGCTCGCCGAGATTTTGGGTGCGAACATTGGGGATCAACTGCAAATTGAATCGCTGGAAGGAAAGAAGACCCTGCGGCCAGTGATGCTGATCGGCATGTCCGAGGACTTCGCGGGTCTGTCCGCCTACATGGAATTGCGCGCCTTGAACCGATTGCTGGGAGAAGGCGACGTGATCAGCGGGGCGAGCTTCGCCGTTGAGGCAACACAGCGTGGCGACTTTCTGCGGGCACTGAGAAATACGCCGCGCATCGGCACGGTTGTGATCAAGGACGCATTGCGCGAGAGCTTTCGGAAGACCACTGCTGCGAGCATCAACTTGCTGCAGAGCATATATTTGGTGTTGGCCACGGTGGTGGCTTTTGGCGTGGTCTACAACAACGCGCAGATCTCGCTCGCCGAGCGCGCGCGCGAGCTCGCCACACTGCGCGTGATCGGTTTTTCGCGGCGCGAGGTCGGTGCGGTGCTGATCATCGAGCTGGTGACGCTCGCGCTGGTCGCGGTGCCGCTCGGCCTGCTGCTGGGTACTTTTTTCTCGATTGTCCTCCTGCATCAGGCGAATACCGAGAGCGTACGACTGCCGATTATCTTCACCACCCAGAACTACGCGCTGGCCGCGCTCATCGTCACCATTGCGTCAAGTGCCTCCGCGTTGCTGGTATTGCGCAAGCTCAACCAACTCAACCTCATCGGCGCGTTGCGTGCGCCGGAATAACATACTGGCTCGACTCATGACACCTAATCCTAATCCCATACAAGCATCCCGTCCTGCGGCCACCGCTACCACCGCAGCAGCGCACCGTCCAAGGCGCTGGCTGCCCTATGCCGGGGCGCTGCTGCTACTGGGGTTGGTGGTCGCTGGCCTGTGGCCAACGGCAACCCCGATCGAGACGGTACGCGCCGTCGTCGGGCCGCTGCGAACGAGCATCACCGAAGAAGGCAAGACGCGGATCAGGAATCGATTCATGGTGTCTGCACCGGTTGCCGGCCACTTGCGTCGGATCGTGCTCAAGGCGGGCGACCGCGTCGAAGCCGGCCGCACCGTGCTCGCCTTCGTTGACCCGATCTCGTCGGCGATGCTCGACGCACGCGGCCACGCCACGGCCACCGCACGCCGCGACTCGGCAGTGGCCAATCTGGAGCGTGTACGCGCAGCGCACGCGTTTGCCGAGACCGACCTGAAGCGTGTCGAGAAGCTATTCGCGGGAAAAATGGTTACCCTGCGCGAGATCGAATCGGCCAAGCTTAGCGAATCGTCGGCTTCCAGAGAGAAGGCGGCAGCGGAAAGTGCGCTGCGCCAGACAGACGCCGAACTCGCCGAATTCGCGCCAAGCGCGCAATCGGCACCGAGGACGGGGCGGGCGACTACGCAGATCGTGGCGCCGGTCAGCGGGCGCGTGCTGCGCGTGATGGAGGAGAGCACGCGCGTGGTCGTTGCCGGCACGCCGCTGATTGAAATTGGCAATCCGTCGGATATCGAAGCCGTGATTTCAGTGCTTTCACGCGATGGCGCGATGATTGCGCCGGGCACGGCAGTGGAACTTGAACAATGGGGCGGCGGCAAGCCGCTAGCGGCGCGCGTGCGATTCGTCGAGCCTGCGGCTTTCACGAAAATTTCTGCGCTTGGCGTGGAAGAGCAGCGAGTGAACGTGGTGGCCGATATCCTCGCACCGGCTGAGGCGCGTCAAAGCCTCGGTGACAATTTCCGGGTCGAGGGACGCATCATCACGTGGCAGACTGAAAGAACCATTAAAGTGCCCTCGGGTGCGCTGTTCCGGCGTGGAGAAGGATGGGCTGTATTTGTCGTGGAGGGCGGCCGCGCCCGCCTCAAATCCGTTGTTGTGGGGCCCAGTTCCGGGCCAGAAACGCAGGTGCTCGAAGGGCTGGCCGAAGGCGCCGAAGTGATCGTCTATCCGGGAGAGCGCGTGCATGATGGCGAACGCGTCAGGCCGATCAAGGTGTCGGCTTCATAGCGGCAGTGTGATGAGGTTGCGTTGAGGGCGCGAACAATAACAAAAGTCGGTTCTTGAACGCGGGGGTTGCGACAGATGCTCCCACCGCCGTTTGAATCGCACCTATGCGAGGCCGCAGTGCAACTGCATCAATTGCCGCGTAGTAAACTGAATCACTCGTAGGACGCAATGGATACACAATTAGTCTGTCACGATGCAGAAATCATGAGCGGTGCCTTGTGTTTTTTTCCGGCACGCGGGTTCCTGTTCAAAACCTTTTCGACTACCTCGAAGGCAGTTCGTCGATAGAGGATTTTTTGGAAGATTTTCCGTCCGTTCAACGGGCAAAGGCAGTTGCCGTACTTGAAGTTGCGAGAGAGTGCGTGTAGCGCGGGGTCGCGTCTTGCCTTTTGCCTTGACCGATTGGTTCGTCCTTTTGGGACGAAATGCCCCGTGGCTTGAGCGCCATTCGGCGCGGTGTTTCAGAATCAAAGGGGTGTGTGCCGAGAAGTCCCCGCTGCGCAGTTAGCGGCGGAGACATGCTGTAACTGAGATGGTGGTAGGTCCACCGCTTTCGATTAGCGCGCCTTTGCGCAGAGCGGTTTGATATGGTCAACAACGTAACCCGGACACGCTCCGCGCTTGTTTCCGTTCGCGGGGCATGGGTTCTCACGCTTGAATTCATTTACTGCCGACTTACTACGGTTAGCGTCCTTGGCGTCCGCGAGAAGTGGCGAGAAGGAAACCAAAAGCTCACACGAAAGCCAAAGGACAAGTTTCATTTCGTGAACGTCTTGTGCTCTCAGCAGAACTTCGGCTTAGCGTTCAAACTCGCTGTAGGCCATGTGGCACTTGCAGTCCATTGCAGCCATTGCTGCATCATCGAGTGCGTTCTTGGCGCGCCGAGCATAGTTCTTTGCGGATTCAAAGTCAGTTTCGTTTGCGGCCCGTCTGAGTTTTGTACGGGCATCATCAACGGAGTAAGAGAGGATGCTGCAATTACTTGCGTGGGCGGTTGGGGTAATTGCCAGCATTGCTAACAACAGCACAGCTGTGGTAACTGTCACACCAGCATTTCTCATTGTTCGTGTCTTCTCGCGGCCTAACGAGGGTGTAGAAAAAGTTCCCGAAAAACTGAATGGGGCATATATGGGGGTACGTTCACCATTCCCGCGTGGCAGATCGTGGCGTGTACGCGATTCTGAAGAGCCGAATTGAGTACTGAAATCCGAATATTTTTCAAAAAGGGTTTTCCTACAGCTTCAACGCTGAAGTTGAGGGGCGCGCCCCACGATATATAAATGAGAAACGAAGGCGCTTATTGGCGCGTCCCTCTCGAACGTTGGGTTAGCCGCCATTATTGTCAATTACCAACCGCATTGGGATGAATGCAATTCCGTGTGTCTCGACCCTGGGGCCATCTTGCACGAACCCAAATCGTTCGTAAATAGGAAGCGCGTTTGGACTCGAATTCACTGTAAATGCACCGGCATTCCCTTTGGCAAGTGCAGCCTCGCGAACCGTAGACCATAACAGGCGCGCCAGCCCCTGCCTTTGGAATGCTGGCGCAACAAAAAGATGATAGAGATGCGTTTGGTCTCGCAGTGCGACTGCCCCGACCAGCTCGTTGCCGATTTCCGCCACCATATACAAGAAGTTTCCTGCTGTGACGTATCCGCGAATTGCTTCTTCGCTGATTGTTGCGAGGAACTGCTCGGCACCCACTCCGTCCGGTGAAATCGTAAGAAGATGGCTGAGACCGCGAATGAGGGTACTAATGTTGCCAGAATCGGTATCAGCGGCAGGCCGTATTCGCATGGCGGCTAACGTCGCGGTTGAGAGGCGCGAGCTTCGCGAGCGTGCTCCTCGAACCCGTTGTTGGGCGGCATCTACTTCGCCGCCCCCCAATAATTGAAAGTCGCGGGTTTCCAGCCAGGAAGATACATCGTATCCATCGTCTGAATCTCAAAGCCGCCTGCTTGAAGCATTGATGGAATATCTCTGTTCAGATGACACCCGCCGCCGACTTCCATCCATAGCCGATTCATTCTTTCCTGCCATTTGCGAACACCTGCATCTGGCGCCACGCCGTGTTCGCAGAAGAGGAGTAAACCTCCGCTGCGAAGGACTCGGCGCGTCTCGGCCAGTGCGGCTCGTACATCAGGAATGGTGCATAGAGAGTAGGTCGTCACGACGGTGTCTACACTGCCGTCGTCAAGTGGAATCGCTTCGGCTGGAGCCTGCACAAACTCTACCGGGAAGGCGAGACGGCGCGCCTCAATCTCCGCCATCTTCCACATCTCGATCGACGGATCCAGCGCCCACAGACGGCTGACTTTGCGCGCGTCGTAAAACGGCAAATTGAGACCGGACCCGACGCCAATTTCCAGGACTCGTCCCTCCGCCAGCGGAACAATTTTCGCGCGCTGCCTCATATTCGGTTTCATGCCGCAGGTGAAGTGGACAATCCTGGGAAGAACATACTTTGAATAGAGCCCCATTCTGGCGTCCTTTTCTATGCTGCCCAACGCCTGAGTTAAGCCGAGCCGCGAAGCGGCTTCGGCTTGAATGAATTGTTAGGCGCCAAACTCATGGACCGTGATTCCAGATGTCGTGAACACACTTCCATGCTCCACTGGAATCCCGGCGCCAGATTGCCACGCCGCGCCCGGCGACTGTAACGAGTTTGCCGTCGGGTCCTGGAAAGGTCATGGTGCTGTCGGCGGTGGTGTAGCCCATTGTGCCGTCTTGACTAACAGTGGCCTGTAGTGTTTTCCAGTTGATATGGAACCCCGGCGTGGCAAAGCTCTGTGCCACAAAGTCCCGGATCGCGGCCTTGCCGACTACTACGGGAGCACCCGGCGGAGTAATTGTTCCGTCATCGCTCCAGAATGAGGCGACTCGATCTACATCCTTACCCTCAGAGGCGGCTGCGGCCCATGCTTTATCGGTGCGACGTAGTTCTTCACTGGAGTTGTCCGCGCGTTGGATCGAAGCGCAACCAGAACCAATGAGAATGGAGGCCAGCACGACAGCTGCGATCATCTTCATAACTCTCTCCGGTGGATGTGAACTTGCATTTGGTGCCCAACGAATAGCGTTTATCTGTCGCGCCACCGAAGCCATCTCAGGGCGCGATACTGAACGCGACAGATAAACCCTGTTGGACTAAACCGCCCGCGAGGTGGTCGCTATGGGGATTGTAAACGTCGCCACGGTTGGCGAGTAGCGATTCGATGCGACTTTTGCACGCATTTGACGCCAGCGGCACGTTAAAGCGCATCGCGGTGATCGAGCGACCGGACGTGATCGAGAAGATACTGACGCATCTGGGGCTCAGTGCGCAGCCGCCACCGATCGCACCGGTGCGGCGGGTGGAATTGTTTGAGGCGGCTTGAGAGAAGCGCGGGCGTTTTACCGGCTGCGGCGAGATGGCTCGGGCTGTGGTGAAGAAGCGGCTCAATGGCCGAGAAAAATCACGCGCTTATGGGAATTTTGGCGCACAATTTCGCGGTAAGCGGCGGCGTGTGCGGCGGTTTAGGCCGAAATAACTGCAATTGACCGTGCGCGGTGGCGCAGATGTATCGGTGGTTAGGCAAAAAATAGCGTTTGAAATTCCTATACCCCAACATCTCGCCCCTCTTCGGAGCGTCTCGCCGCCGCGTCGCTACGCTAAAAACGCTCTGCATTCTCTGACTCAGCGCACATCACGAGGTGTCGGCCTGCCCAACACAGGCAAGCACTAGGGCTGTCGTCTTGGCACCGTAAGTCATGCTCTTCACGTCAGTCTCTGGCGCTCATCCACATTCTTACTGCTTGTCGAGCCAGATCATGTTATTGACTTTGATGCCCTGCGCATCGATGCCCGTTTGTGTCGCTGCGAACGACTTGCCGTCGGCCGCCTTCACGACCTGCGTCGTGATCATCACCTTGCCGCCCTTCTTGCCGACCAAGGTCCAGTGGTTCGCGTCGGCACCCTTGGTGTACGACAGGGTGTCGGCGTTGGGATTGCCTTTTACAGGATTGTCCTTGCCGTCGAACATGTAGGTGACTTCGGAGCGACTCGCGGCGCCTGTGGCGGGTACGCTGTCGATGATCGTTTTGAACGAACCCTTGCTCGCGGCCGTTGTGGTAACCGTGGAGCTCGTGGGAGCGGCGCCCGAGAACGTTGATTTCGCGGGGTTCATTTTCCAGACGCCGACCGGGTTCTGGGCGAATGCGTTCTGAGCAAACGCGACGGCACAAACGAGAGCGACGACGGCGGCGACGACGGATCGAATACGCATTGGGGGTCTCCTAGGTTTGAGGGATGAAGCCGGAGTGTACCCCAGTCGACTCGGTCCGCTCGCTCAGGGCACGCTCTTGTTGCGCAGACGGCTCAAGCTGGCGGCCGCGTCGAAGTGTCAGATGAGGCGCAGCCTGATTGCCGCGTGTTGCCCGCTATGCCGACTTCGCCGGCCGTAGTGCAGACGGCGTAACCATCTGATGTTAAAGCACCTACGCCCCCGTGCTCGCACCACGCGCCTGATGCAAGTGCCGCCCGCTACCAACGTCGCCGCCCCGAACAAACGCCGCTCTACCGGCTGATGCAGCAGCACGCACGCACATTCACGGCGCAGTGCGAAGCCGCCGGTACGCACCTGCTGCGGTTTGTCACCGACGAGTTCGACGCCTGCTTCAACGAATGTGGCGACACCCGCCAAAGTTCATTTGACCATCGTCTCCACCCCAGACCCCCGCATCTCACGAACCCACGCCTTCGCCACCGCGTCCACTGTCGGTTCGGCGCTCTCGTCTAGTCGTCGCGCAGTGTCCGTAGAACGGCGTTCGCGTCGAAGTTAGCTGACATGATTCTCGATGCGTTTCAGCCAAGCCTCAATCCCGCCATCGACCGGCGCGTCGCCAAGGTGGTACGCCTCGCGCTCAAGCCCGATCAGGTTTTTCATCGCCACGGTCAGGTCGCGTAAGGTCGCGGCATGTTGCGGCAGACTGATCGCCCGGCGCATCGCATCCCGGCGCTTGGTGGTGATGTCGTCGACGGTCTCGGTCTCGATGGTTTCCCCGATCTCGTCGCGGGTTTGCGCCGCCACTTGTAATTGCCCGAACAATAGGTTCGTCAGTTGTCGGCCGGCGTGAATGTCACGGCGATGCGTGAGAATCACGGTGACGTTGACCTCGGCCGCCTGATCGATCGCCGCTTCCGCGTCCGCGTTGGGGTCTACAACTCCTACAACTCCCACAACTCCTACAACCAGCTTGACTATTGTTCGCGCGGCGACTTCGGCCATGAGGTCTTGTGTCCAACCCTCTTTCTTTGCGCGCTTGCTAATCCCTTGTTGGGTCACGCAATTGTTGTACTTGAATGAGATTGCGCTGGCTGGCATGCCAGTGCGAAAATCATTTCGAATCTTCTCCCACGGTATTTTCACCCGCTGCTTTTCCGTAATACGGGTAAGGGGTGTGCCTTGACCCACCCAGCCCTTCCGGTTCGCCATGTCTCGCGCCGTTTCGATGACATCAGCGCCAATCACCACTTCCAGCCGCGCGCACTTTTGGGCTGCCAGCTTGGCGCGGAAGCGCTGTAATCTGGCCTTGTTCCCTGTTTCTTGTAGGCTCATCTCGTTCACCCTAGTGTTCATTGCAATGTCTCATGCGTTGTATGCTTCTCGATGAATTCCAGTAGAGCGAAGGCGTCATAACGTGACTTCGGAATCCGAAGCTCGCAGGCACCTTTGCCTCGGATAGCCACCGTCAAAATTACCGACTCGGGATCAATCTCGGTATGCGGTTCCATCGCATAGCGCAGGCCGGGGTCGGATTGCAGCTTGGCGATTACTTTTCCCATGCGCTCATCGGCGGGTGTCGGCTTGGGGTCGTTGTCGGCCTCGCGCAGTGCCGCCACGATGCCGCGCTTGTGTTCGCGGATCACAGGAAGCCAGCGATTCACCGCTGCCTGTTCGCCAGTCGCCTTGATGGTTCCAGCAAGTGACAAGGCAAGATTCACCCCGTCCGCCGCTGCCTGTTCGATGATTGTGGCCGGGTTCATCTTATTTCCACTTCGATTATTCCAGTTGACCCCTGCGAACTGTGCGAACTGTGCGAAGTGTGTGTATCCACGCGGCCTGCGTCAGTGTTTTCGTGTTGCGAACTGTTAGCGAACTCTGCGAAGTCTGGGGAACCGTCGCCCGTCGCATCCCCCACAGTTCGCAGAGTTCGCACAGAGTTCGCAGTGGTTTGAAGTGTCTCAAACCCAATACCAGCGCCACAGTTCGCAGACTTCGCAGAGTTCGCACGGGTGATCTGAGAAAGCGGGCGGTAGATTGTTGTCGGACTGCCCGGATTCCCGCTTGGGCGCGGGCGCTTCATTGTCACAATCTTGGGCGGCGTGGCGTTCAGCAGTTCGGCTATCACCGCATCCAGCCCGCCGGGTGGTGCGTGCTTGTTAAAGCACTCAACCGTTATTTCTGTGCGTGTTGCTTCGCCTTTCTGGGTCAGGAATGCCAACAGCTTGTCCGCGATTTCCTGCCGCTCGGCAATATTGGCTTCATCTGCCGCTTTGCCGAAAATGTAGCGCACCGAGTCCACCCAATACGTCACCCATGACTGTGCGGCCTCGATATGGTGGACTTCGATCGTCAGCGTCAGGTCGGTCATGGCGAACAACATCGCCATGCGTAACAGCATCGGCGCACGTCGTTCAAGAATGGCGTCAAGGCGTGGGCTGCCGGTGGTGGCGTTCAGGTCACGGTACAGGTGTTCGTAGGCCGTGCGTGCCTCATGGCTCATGGTCATCGCCAGGCTGTCCTTGCTGGCCGGGTAGTCGCCCTTCATGAACGTTAAGACCTCCTCGGTGCGTTCTACCAGACCCTGCAAGTTGATTTCACTGGTGGCGCATGGAAAAGGAATCAGCCGTTCACGCTCAGCCCAAAAAATAATGAAACGGTTCGCGAAGCCGTTGGACAGTTCCCGCGCTTTCATCAACTCCACCAGCTCAGTCGGCGTGATGGCTGCCGCGATGGCGATATGCGGGTCTGTCGTCCACAGCGGTAGCGACTTGGTGGCAGGCTTGATGCTCACGCCATCCCAGGCATCACGCAGCGCAGGGGACAAGGTGTTACCGTCGCGCTTCGATTGCTGAAGGATGTTTGCAAACTCGGACTCGACAACCCACAGGCGTTTATCGTCCACTGGTGGCACTTCCTTCTTGCCTTGCCGAAAGCCGTTGTGGATAAACATGACAAGACCCTCGCGACTGGAAAGCCCGCCGGTATGCACCTGCCCCAGCAAGCTGCCGCCCACGGTTTTACGCCCTAATTCGAGTTTGTCTATCGTGTGGCGAATACGATGCACCAGCGACAGCGCATCACCCTTACGTCCACGGCTTGATCGCCCGACGTGCAGGGTGAACAGCCGGGGGTGGTGGCGGGTGTTGCCGACGGGCAGGTAAATATCACGCCCGGCCATGCCCGACAGAAACGACATAAAGCCCATGCACACGGCGTAGGGGTTCGCTTCAGTGGTTGCCGCAGCCGTCGTGCCAACATCGCCAGCCAAGCCGTACAGCATGGCTTCACTGGGGCGCGGCTGATTGACGTGCCGGGCTTCGGGTTCATCGCTAGGCGCGTTATACGGTTCAGGTTGAGACTCACGCATGGGCAGCGCCTCAATATCGGCACCAGCGGCCCCAGGATGCGCCGCAAGCCAATCCACGCAGTCGCCGCCGTCAGGCAATGACAATGCGTTAACGTCGATCACAGAAAACGGGCAACCCAAGCGTGTCAGTATTGCGGACCAGTCATCAGCAAAGCGTCGCCCTGCTTCGTCGTGGTCCGGCCAGATGCGGACGGTACGGCCTTGCAGCGCGTCGGTGTTGACTGTTCCGGCACTGGTCGCGCCGCCGCTTGTCGTGGCAACTAGCCCCAATGCGTTCAGGCGGTCCGCGCACTTTTCCCCCTCCACCAATTCAATCGTAGACATTGGATTGTTGGCAATCAAGTGAATCGCATATAAGGGCTTGCCACTTGGAAAATCAGGCTCGCCCAATTCATAAACGCTACCGCGCAACCGCATGGGACGAATCCATTTTTCAGCCGTTGCCTAATGTCTCGCACGAATGCGCCAATAGATCGCGCTGCCGTCTGCACCCGTGTAGCAATGCAGCGCCTCAGGCTGATAGCCCTTGTTGATGATGCGCTCGGACAATCGCCGTGCCGCTTGTTTCGGCGTTTCATTGTTCAAAGCGCCCGCCCAACGTGCGGACAGCATCGGCAAACGATTGCCCGGTTATCAAGCGATGCAGGGCCAGGATGTCTCCACCCGATGCGCCGCACGCAAAGCAGCGGAAATGTCCGTCCGCAAGGCTAATACTGAGACTAGGATTTTTCTCTGTGCCGCCCTTGTGACTCGGGCAAGTGATCAGCGCCCATTCGCCGCGTGGATTGCGTTTCAACAATTCACGTTCGGCCAAATAGCGGTGCGGTGTCGGCAGTGAATCACGGACGAGGGTGCGGTTAGACATTGGCCAGCCATCCGCGCTTTATTTGACTCGCTATCGAGTCTTTTATTGTTCGTCTTGGTAGCGTAGAATCGGCTGCGTGATGTGATTTTCTGAAAGCCCTACGGCCTGCACGCCGTGGGGTTTTCGTCTTTCTGGACCCTGTCATTTCTGCACCCCGGCCTGCTGAGCGTCGAGCCAGCGAAAATATGCGTCCTCGTCAAGTACCACCTTGCGCCCAATGCGGACAATCACGCCAAAGTCGAGCATTCCATTGCCCGA
>JBCKPN010000016.1:0-28076 GCA_038901695.1 Usitatibacteraceae bacterium | reverse complement strand
GGGGTTCGGTGGTGGAAAGAAGCGATGCGTGGTTCCCGGAATCCGCGTTGCTCCTTCCGGGAATGCGCTGCGCTGCTTCCCGGAATGCGCGTTGCTGCTTCCGGGCTACGGCGATAAATGAAGAAAATGTAGCCCGTATGCAGCGCAATACGGAACCCCACAAAAGAAAAGGGACGCCGAAGCGTCCCTTTCTTTGTTGCGCTAATCGACTAGATTAGTTCGTACCTGGACGGAGCAGCGTACCCGAATCCAATGCACCACTCAACGTGTCCGTAATCACATAACGGCCCTGGATGGCAGCCGACGGTGCGGCACAGGCGAAGCGAACTGCGGCGCGACCGCCAGCGGTTGCCGAGGCAACAATGTCAGTTGCCAACACGGCGACCTGACCGCCAGCCGGGATGGTGAAGCCAGCAGCCGCTGTACCAGCCGTCAGGGTGTTACCCGTCTCAGCCAGCGTCGTTGCCGTACATACCGCCGCTGCACCACTGGTGTTCATGAAGAAGAACCGGCTGATGTAGCGCGTGCCACCAAACGAGAACCATGGTGACTGCAGTTCTGCGCCGTCACGCACCCACGAACCAACACCAGTTGCAACCACGGTCGAGGCGGTGTAGGCAGGGGGGCCGACGACTGGGGTGGTGGTGAGGGTGGCGTTGAACGTCTGCGCTGGGATGTTGGAGGTGCCGTTCATAGTTGCGCAAAGTGCGCGACCAACAGTACCTGCAGCAGCAACGTTGGTCGTAACTGCAGGGATCGCAGAGGTAAACGTGAGGGTCGTAAAGGCCGCGTTACGCGCACCGATACCCAAAGTGCCTGGAAGCGCATTCAAGGTCGGGAAGGTGGCGATGCCGATGGCAGCGATGGCAGGCGTGTCACAGTTGCCGCCTGTAATGCTTACGGTCGTACCGTAGCCAACACCAGTGACGCCGCTGAAATCGCCACCGACTGATGTGAGCACCAGACTGCCAGCCGACGCGATGGTGGCCAAGTCAGTGATGGCCACACCCGCGGCGGTCAAACGACCGGCGGTGATACCGTAGCGATCGATGCCACCCAGAATACCGATGGCATCTGTTCCGACTGACGTGCAACCTGCGGTGCCTGGTGTACCGGCGACTGCACCGCTACAGAACGCGGTGAAGGTGGACGTCGCCGCAACGGTTTCCGTTCTCGATGCGGACATTCCGAAGTTCAATACTGCCCCGAAGTTGATGATGGTCGCGCTCAGGGTCTGCAACAAGGTCGCGTTTGTTGGGGTTGCGCCGTTGGCCGACACCAGTGTCTCGTGCGTGGTTATGGTCAGACGAGCAGGTGTGGCGGCTGTCAACGAGTACGCACCAACAAAGGCGAACAAGTCGGTAACGGCGATACCAGCGGCTACGGCGGTGACCTGATACACCACATAGGTGGTACCACTGGCAACCAGCGTCACGTTGGTGCCGGTTGGCACTGCGTACGCAGGAGCCACCACGACAGGAACCGTCGTTGCGGAACCGCTAGTCAAGCCGCCGGTACCGATGGCCATCGCGGTCGAACCCGCGACGATGGTCGCGCCCGTGGTGTCAAAACGGTAGTAGCGGTCTTGGCCGCCGGACGCACCGATGCCGATGACGCCAACCGCGTTTTGAGTGGCCGTCGTGCCGAACAGTACCGCAGCGGCAAACGAAATTTCAGACGCGTATGAGGCTGCTGGCACGTTGGTACCCGCAGCGGTCAACGTAGGAGTCTGTGCTTGTGCGCTTACTGCGAACAAGGCAGCTACCGCAGCGCTCAACAATGTAACTTGATTCTTTGAAACTCTCATTACTGTCTCCTTTGAAGGATTGTGTTAGATCTAACAAAATTTTTCATAACGGTTTAGCTTGGCAGTTCGTTCTTTTTATGTATCGCGCCGGCGCGATGGTGTTGCCTTCAAAGAATCGTACTCCGCCTCACTGACGCCATGAGTTTAATACGACGTCACGGCAATAGTAAAGAAAACTGCCCCACTTTGCAAACCCACCTGTGTTTCTCGTAGGATTGTGCCGGTTGTGTTGCAATATTACAACATTAAAAGCATCTTGAGAAGATGCCTTAAGAATGGCTTGCAAGTTGCCAAACGCTGGGGCAAGCCAACGTCTTAGAGCCGCATGTGCGAGAATATTTTGTCTTGTCGCTGCACGCAAGTGTTGAACGTCACATTAGGCTCCGATTTTAGACGCAATCCAATAGATGGTGTCGAATACCATCACCGGTCAGCGACAATGTTGCCTGGGCAGTCGCTCGCGTTATTTCCGCCCGCCGTCAAACCGATAAAGGGTACCTCTAAAAATTCAATCAAGCCGATGATGGCACCAAAAGTAGGCGCCTCTAGGCGAGGCGCAAAGTCGCGAAAAAGCGCCGTGTACACGTAGTACATGAGCATGTTGAGCGGCTTTGCAACGCCGCCAGCGCGGCTTCAGTGAATTTTTAGAGGTGCCCTAAACGCAATTCGACCTGAGCCGGTACTAGGCCACTTATACGATGCCAATTGAATCCGCCACTCCCCGTCACGCTGATGCCATCGGTTCGCGCCTAGTTGGGGCGGGCAAAATTTCGCCCGCCGATCTGGATAAAGCGCTCGCGTTTCAGCGCGAAACGCATGCTGGCAATGGCGCGATGGCACTGCGCGCCGCCAACGGCCGGCTCGGCGCGGTGCTGGTGCGCATGGGCGCCTTGTCTGAAGATGCGCTGTTACCGCATTTGTCAGCGCAAACCGGCATGGAATTGTTGGCCTCAAACGCGTTGCCGGACGCGGCTGCCGTCAATGAAGCCGTGAAAACACTTGGGTTGACGCGCGCCTGGTGGCAATCGCGTGAGGCGGTGCCATTCGTCATCCGCAATCAAATGACCATTGCCGCGAAAGATCCGCTGGATCGCGAATTGAACGCGCTAGTTGCGCAGTCCGCAGCGAGTCGCGGTAGGCAATTTTGCTGGGCGCGTAGCAATGACATTGAGCGGCTACTACAACTGCTGCGCGATGGTGATGGTACGCGGGTGGTGAATCGCGGTGACGCCAATTACCTGCGCGAACTCGCCGAAGAAGCACCGGTGATTGAATTCGTCAATAACGTATTGGCGCAAGCGGTGGATGAGGGTGCGTCTGATATTCATATCGAGCCGGGTGAGCGCGACTTTGAAGTGCGGTTGCGCGTCGATGGTGTGCTGCAGACACGCATGACGCGAGCACGTGATGGATTTGACGCGATTGCTTCGCGCGTAAAACTGATTTCAGGGCTCGATATCGCCGAACGGCGACTCCCACAGGATGGGCGCATCACCACGCGGGTATCCGGCGTGGAAATGGATATTCGCGTGTCGGCGATTCCCGGCGTACACGGCGAATCGCTGGTGCTGCGCTTGCTGCCCAAAGAGCGTGCCGATTTATCGCTGGCGTCACTCGGCATGTCGCCGGATATCCTGCGCGCGTTTCAGGAAATATTGAAGCAACCGAACGGCATTGTGCTGGTAACGGGGCCGACTGGCTCCGGAAAAAGTACCACCTTGTATTCCGCGCTCGCTGCCATCAATGATCGCAGCCTGAAAATTGTCACCGTGGAAGACCCGGTCGAGTACCGCATGTCGGGCATTACGCAGATTCAGACCCACGCCGAGATTGGCTATACCTTTGCGCGCGCGCTGCGCTCGATATTGCGCCACGACCCGGACGTGATCATGATCGGCGAAATTCGCGATGCCGAGACGGCCGAGATTGCGATTCAATCGGCACTCACCGGGCACCTGGTGTTGGCGACGATTCACACCAACGATGCGCCGTCGGCGTTTACGCGCTTACTGGAAATGGGCATCGAGCCGTTTTTGCTGGCGACCTCGGTGCGGGCGGTGCTGGCGCAGCGCTTGATACGCAAGCTTGATCCGACCAAAGCCGCCAGCGTGACGGCACCGGGGTGGTTGCGCGATGAATTTGCGTCGCTTACCGTCAGTTATCCGGATGCCATGCCGAAATTGCCCACGCTGAAGGCACCGGCCTCCGGCAACGACGACGCCAGCGCCTATCGCGGTCGCTCTGGCATCCATGAATTGCTGACCGTTACACCGGAAATACAGGATGCGATTGTGGCTCGCTGTTCGTCCAAAGCATTGGCCGATATTGCCCGTCGTGCACCCGGCGCGTGGAAATTTCGCAGCTTGCGTGAGGACGGGTTGATCAAGGCCGCGCACGGCGTGACCAGCATCGAAGAAGTGTTGCGGGTGGCGGGATCGCAAAGCCAGGGCACGGGCGCGGATGACGCGATGCTGGCGGAACAGTCGGCATAGGGTTGGCTGAGGGCAGAGCGCACGGGCATTGTGTTGTGTGACCCGTCGTCCCAGCGAAGGCTGGGATCCAGCCTCCCCATTCACCGCCAAACGATGGACTGGATCCCAGCCTTCGCTGGGATGACGAGACGAAGAGAAGGTAGCTTGCACCATGCCGCAATTTCGATTTGAAGCCATAGACGCTCGTGGGGGCTCCGTAGAGGGCCAACTCGAGGCCACGACTTCACAAGAAGCGTTGATGAAGCTCGGCGAGCGCTCGCTGACGCCAACCAAACTCGAGGACCAGAGCGGCGTTTCAGCCGATTTCGGCTCAAAAGCCGCGCCAATGTTCGGGTTTGGCCGGAATGCCAAAGTCAGCGTCGGCGAGCAGATTCTCATCATTCGCGAACTCGCCACGCTGCTGCGGGCGGGCATCACCCTGGTCGATGCGGTCGATTCGCTGGCGCTTTCACGAGCCAATACCACGGCCGGCGTCGCGCTGCGACGCGCGCATCGCACCCTGAATGCCGGCTCGCCCTTCGTCAAGGCGCTGGAAGACACCAAGATTGAGTTTCCCCAGTACGTGCTTCAACTTGCCGCCACAGGTGAGATGACCGGCAAACTCGCTGCGGCGCTGGCGGATGCCGCCAAACAAATGGAGTACGACGAGCGTATTCGGCAGGAAATGAAAAATTCGCTGACCTACCCGATTATCTTGATTGTCGCGGGTGTCGCTGCGGTGCTGCTGATTTTTCTGGTGGTGGTGCCGAAGTTTGCCAATCTCGTCAAAGGCAGTCGTGCGGCGGATATGCCGGAAATTTCGCTCGCGGTGATCAAGTTTGGTGTGTTTTTGCAAGCCAATTGGCTGTGGTTTTTGCTCGGCGCACTCGCCGCCGCCGGCGTGTTTTATCTGAGCATTCGTGATGCCGCCGGACGCACGCGCTGGTTGACGCGCCTGTCGACCTTGCCGCTGGTCGGCGAATGGCTGACCGAGGCCGAAACCGGCCGCTGGGCCACCACGCTGGGCGCGTTGCTCGGCAATCGGGTGCCGATTCTGGCGGCGCTGGAACTCTCTGCGCAGGGTTTGAGGTTCGTCAAAATGCGAGAGCGTGTCAATTTGGTGATCCGCGACGTGCGCGGCGGCTCGACGCTGGCGGACGCTGCTGCGCGTTACAACTTGGTGGGGGCGACCGGCGTGAATTTGATTCGCGTCGGTGAAAAATCCGGCGAATTACCGCAGACCGTCGCCACGCTTGGCGAATTGTCGATGGAAGCCGGGCGCAACCGCATGCGGCGTTTTTTGCTGCTGATTGAGCCGGCTGCGATTCTGATTATCGGCGGCGTCATTGCCTTCATCATGATCGCGATCATGATGGCCATTACGGGGTTGAGTACCGGGCGTCTCTAGGGTGCGCATCCGCCGACCGTAGGGTGCGCCGTGCGCACCATCGCTGTTCGAATCACTGCACGGTGCGCAGGGCGCACCCTACTCCCCCTTACTTAAGCGGGATTGAGGGGGATTTGCGGTGCTTGCGGATTGACGTTGGTTGCTACTCGACCACCGAAAATCCCACCCAACCTCCCCACGAGCGCGCGCGCCGCCTTTGCCATTCAAATTCGCCGACTTGCCTCCGGCAAGCCGCTAAAAAGGGGAAAGCGCATGTTTAGCCGCCTGCTGTCGACCAAGGTCACGGGCGCACGTCAGCACGTCCAAGTGGATCGAAGAGTTGGGCGTCATGCGGCCTTCTGCCGGATCAGTTTTACCTGTAGCTCACAGCCGACGGCAAGTGCATAGCGTTTAAGCGTCGCGAGCGAAGGTGCGTGCTTGCCGGCAGATTCCAGCCTTGAGATCGCACTCTTGGTGGTGCCCATGCGCTCAGCAACTGCATCTTGAGTGAGGCCCGCGCGCGAACGTGCTTTTAGCATTTGTCCTGCAACTTGATACTCAAGTTCGAGCGCCTTGTATGCCACATCAAAACCTTTCCGAGTACCAGCCTTGGCCAGAAACTCCTTGTGGTTATGTGGAACCGGTTTGTATTTCAATTCAGCCACTTTGCACCTCCTTCCGGCGCTTTCGCGCCAATTTCAATTCACGATCAGGCGTTTGCGGAGACTTCTTGATGAACGCGTGCAACACAACGATGCGTTTGCCAACCATAAAGCAATAGAACGCGCGGCCAATGCCCGATCGGCCGTGAGGCCGCAACTCGAAAAGTCCGTCACCAAAGGCACGAGAGTGCGGAAGGCGAAGACTCGGACCATGTTCGACAAGCAATTCGACCAGACGCGCGTAGTCTGCAACCACGTCTACGGGCCAAGCCTCAATTTCCGCTTGTACGCGCTCATGAAAGTATTCGATTTCAAACGCCATGGCTCTATGTTAGCAAATACGCTAACACCCTGCAAGGCATGCTCTATGACGCCCAACGACTGAGTTAAAGGGATGGCAGTGTAGTGCTTCGTTCTGTTTGGCACTTATGAAACAATCACTTCGTTTCATAGATCGTCGTCCCAGCGTAGAGCCTGCCCCAGCATGCTTGAAGGTGGGGCTGGGACCCAGCCCCACCTTTGATCGGTGAACGATGGACTGGATTCCAGCCTACGCTGGAATGACGATATTTCTTGTTGGCGTAGCCAGATTGCCCCATGCAATCTGGGCTTCACTCTGCCGCAGCGGCAAGATGCGTTCTTATGTTGCGTGGATTACGAAGCACTGCACTAGAGTTCCAACAGACGCCGAAGCTTGTCTGCATCCGGTTGCTGGCCCGACTTGGTGGATTGCTCCAAAAAGTCGTAAAGGGCGGTTGTTCGCGAATCCAGCACCGCCCGGCTGCTTGCCGAATCAGCGACAGCCGAATGCCGCGATTGTTGCGGTTTGACAATATTGCCCAGTTGCGCGGCCAGCGCGGCTTCGTCAACCGAGCGACCGAGGTGATGAGCCATTCCCCGAACGACGGCTGTCGAGTTGGTTAAGAGCTGATCGAAGCTCACGAAGTAGCGCGGCAGTCCCATCGTGTGCGCAAAGACGTGCTGATAGTAGGTAAACCAAAGATCTGTCAGCGACTCGACAGGGCGGTCAAGTTGGGCACCGATGGACGCGAGCACCGATAACGGTTTGCGAAAGGCGATGATGGGCACTAGGTCAGGACAGGCCTCCCGCCATAGCGGCAACGTGAACGACAGGCGCGGATCTTTCCAGCCAAAGGCGGCGTTGCCATCGGCGTATTTGCCGAGCAAGCGCGCCGCTTCGTTCGACAACTCACGACGCAGCGCGACATCCATGCGGCTGGCGTAGTCAAGCGGCGGCGGCAACAACACGCTCGCACCTACAGCCTGCAAAACGCGGTCATTAAAGGCGAGAAATTCCGCGTTCTCAAAGTAGCCATCCGGATTGTTGTGATTGCGCGGAATGTGATCCGCTTCGTCGCCAAAATCGACGCCGAGCACTTGATCGAGAATACGTGCGAACAGCGATGTGCCGCTGCGGCCGATGGAGACGACAGCGACGCGAAGCGGCCCGACTTTGTTGATCTCTGGCATATGTGAGTGGTTGCTAACAAAATGGGTGCAAGCGGCGGCAACAACCGCGCTGAAGGTCGTTCCAGTCGCCATTGTACGGTGCGCCATGCGGGTCTCGGCGCGTCGCGCGTGCACTCTGCTTCCGACTGACTCGCAGGTTGACGTAACTCGCGAAAGTCTTGATAATGTTGGGTTCCCGTGGAGGGGTGGCCGAGCGGTTAATGGCAGCAGACTGTAAATCTGCCCTCTTACGAGTACGCTGGTTCGAATCCAGCCCTCTCCACCATTGGGTTTTGTCGTTGAAGTGGTGGGATTGCAGGCGAGGGATCGTGCGGGAGTAGTTCAATGGTAGAACGGCAGCCTTCCAAGCTGCATACGACGGTTCGATCCCGTTCTCCCGCTCCAGTTTTTGCAGTTCGGTGGTCTCAATTGTCAAGGATCACCGGTGTCGTTCGGGCGTTTTATGGGAATGAAGGGCAAGGCGCACCGCAGTTTTGTATAAGCGCCGTGTACGTGTCTGTACACGAGGGTGAGTGCAACGCCGCAATTCGTTTCCATAAAGCGGCCGCCGCGGCTCTTGTAGCTCAGTGGTAGAGCACTCCCTTGGTAAGGGAGAGGTCGTGCGTTCAATCCGCATCAAGAGCACCAAACAGGATTCGGAGAAAAGTGCAAACCTACTTTTCTCCGGAGTGGCTAGGTAAAAATCGCTGGCGGAGCCAGCCGATTTTTGTAGGTAAAACCGTAAGACCGCAGAACCGTTGCGCAGCACCAATTTCAACTGTTGATTTACCGAGGGTAAGTAAATGGCAAAAGCCAAGTTTGAGCGGATCAAGCCACACGTGAACGTGGGCACGATTGGACACGTGGATCACGGCAAGACGACGCTGACGGCGGCGATGACGATGGTATTGGCGAAGAAATTTGGTGGTGAGGCCAAGGCCTACGACCAGATTGACGCGGCGCCGGAAGAAAAAGCCCGTGGTATTACGATCAACACCGCCCACGTTGAGTACGTGACGGCCAACCGCCACTACGCCCACGTTGACTGCCCCGGCCACGCCGACTACGTGAAGAACATGATCACCGGTGCGGCACAGATGGACGGCGCGATTCTGGTGTGCTCGGCCGCGGACGGCCCGATGCCACAGACGCGTGAACACATCCTGCTGGCGCGCCAAGTTGGCGTGCCCTACATCGTCGTGTTTTTGAACAAATGCGACATGGTCGACGACGCTGAGTTGCTCGAGCTGGTCGAAATGGAATTGCGTGAGCTGCTGACCAAGTACGAATTCCCCGGTGATGACATTCCGATCATCAAAGGCTCGGCGTTGAAAGCCATGGAAGGCGACACCGGCGAAATGGGCGAAGGCGCCATCATGAGACTGGCCGATGCCCTCGACAACTACATTCCGATGCCCAAGCGCGCATTGGACGGCCCATTCCTGATGCCGGTCGAAGACGTATTCTCGATTTCCGGTCGCGGCACGGTGGTGACCGGTCGTATTGAGCGCGGCATCATCAAGGTTGGCGAAGAGATTGAGATTGTTGGCTTGAAGACCACACAAAAGACCATTTGCACTGGTGTGGAAATGTTCAGGAAGTTGCTCGATCAGGGCCAAGCGGGCGACAACGTCGGTATTTTGCTGCGCGGCACCAAGCGCGAAGACGTCGAGCGTGGTCAAGTTCTCGCAAAACCGGGTTCGATCACCCCGCACACTGACTTTGAAGCCGAGATTTACGTCTTGAGCAAAGACGAAGGTGGCCGTCACACGCCATTTTTCAACGGTTACCGTCCGCAGTTTTATTTCCGTACCACCGACGTGACGGGTGCGCTGCAATTGCCGGCCGGCACCGAGATGGTGATGCCGGGCGACAACGTCAAGATTGTGGTGCAGTTGATTGCGCCGATTGCGATGGAAGACGGATTGCGGTTTGCGATTCGCGAAGGCGGTCGGACGGTGGGTGCTGGTGTGGTATCGAAGGTCATTAAATAGGTTTGCAATAAAGCGTAGCAGAGAGGTTGTTTAGCGCCGTAGCGAGCGGCTCAAGTGGTTGTCGAGAAGCGCAACCGTACTCATGTACGGTGAGCATCGCAGGCAAGCAATTGAGTCGCGCAGTAGGCGAAAAACAACCTCGAATAGGCCAGTAGCTCAATTGGCAGAGTAACGGTCTCCAAAACCGTAGGTTGGGGGTTCGAGGCCCTCCTGGCCTGCCAGATTTTTCGAACATAACCGAGCGCGCGGCGATCAGCAGTCTCATCGTCGCGGCTCAAAAGTGCGTGGAATGAAAGACAAAATTCAAATCGTGGTTGCAGTGCTCATGCTGTTTGGCGGTGTGGCTGCGTTTTACGTGCTCTCCGACAAGCCGATGATTGTTCGCATCGGTGCGATGATGGGCGTTGTCGTGCTGGCAGGTCTGGTCGGCTGGTTTAGCGCACCGGGGCGTGAATTTGCGCAGTTCAGCAAAGAGGCGGTGGAAGAGGCCAAGAAAGTGGTGTGGCCGACACGCAAAGAGGCGATGCAGTCGACCGGTGTGATTTTTGTGTTTGTGTTCATCATGGCGTTGTTCCTTTGGATTGTTGACTGGAGCCTGACCTTGGCGGTGAAGAATTTTATTGGGCACGGTGCGTAAATGACAATGCGTTGGTACATCGTCCATGCGTACTCGGGTCAGGAAAAAAGCATTCAGGCGGCGCTGATTGAGCGCATTCGCCGTTCCGGCATGCCGGATAAATTCGGTGAAGTGCTGGTGCCGACCGAAGAAGTCGTTGAAATGAAGAACGGCGCGAAAGCGACGTCAGAACGGCGTTTTTTCCCCGGCTACATTCTGGTCAATATGGAAATGACCGATGAGACCTGGCACTTGGTGAAATCCACGCCAAAGATCACTGGTTTTGTCGGTGGTGTCGGCAACAAGCCGTCGCCCGTGTCGCAAAAAGAAATCGACACGATTTTGAATCAGGTCAAAGAAGGTGTTGAGAAGCCGAAGCCGAAAGTATTGTTCGAAATTGGCGAGCTGATTCGCGTCAAGGACGGCCCGTTCACGGATTTCAATGGCAACGTCGAGGAAGTGAATTACGACAAGTCGAAGATTCGCGTCTCGGTGATGATTTTTGGTCGTCCGGTACCGGTTGAACTGGATTTTGGGCAGGTCGAGAAACAGTAGGATTGTTCGCGACAAGTTTGCAGTAAACCAATGATTCGGGGCGGCCCGGTGTCGTTGGAAAGTTCAACAGAGGCCGCGAATTAACGAGGAGATGCTGTCAAGTCAGCATCGTTCGTACTCAAGAGGAAATAGCAATGGCAAAAAAGATTGTTGGCTACATCAAGCTGCAAGTGCCAGCGGGTAAGGCGAATCCATCGCCACCGATTGGTCCTGCGCTCGGTCAGCGTGGTTTGAACATCATGGAATTCTGCAAAGCGTTTAACGCGCAGACGCAGAAAATGGAACCGGGGCTGCCGATTCCGGTTGTCATCACCGCCTTTGCGGACAAGTCGTTCACCTTCATCATGAAGACGCCGCCTGCGTCGATCCTGATTAAGAAAGCGGCGAAAATTGAAAAAGGCTCCAAGACGCCGCACTCCGACAAAGTGGGTCGGCTGACGCGCGCGCAGGCCGAAGAAATTGCCAAAACCAAAATGCCGGACCTCACGGCCGCCGATATGGACGCCGCCGTGCGCACCATTGCCGGTTCGGCACGTTCGATGGGCATCGAAGTTGAAGGAGTACGGTAATGGCTAACGCAGAGAAAAAAGTGAAACTGTCCAAGCGCGTTCAAAAATTTGCCGGGCTCGTCGATCGCGACAAGACATATCCGGTCGCTGACGCGTTGGAGATCATCAAGAAAACCGCGACCGCCAAGTTTGATGAATCCGTCGACGTCGCCATCAATCTCGGTATCGACGCCAAGAAATCGGACCAGTCGGTGCGTGGTGCAGTGGTGTTACCGCGCGGTACCGGCAAGTCGGTGCGCGTGGCGGTATTTGCCCAGGGCGCGAACGCCGACAAAGCCAAAGCAGCGGGTGCGGATATCGTCGGTTTTGACGATCTGGCCGAGCGCATCAAAGGCGGCTTCATGGAGTTTGACGTGGTGATTGCGACGCCCGACGCGATGAAAGTGGTCGGCACGCTCGGACAGGTACTAGGCCCGCGCGGGTTGATGCCAAATCCGAAAGTCGGCACCGTTACGCCCAACGTTGAGCAAGCGGTGAAAAACGCTAAGTCCGGTCAAGTGCAATACCGCGCAGACAAAGCCGGCATCGTGCAGTGCACGATTGGGCGCGCATCGTTTGCGAACGACGCATTGGCGGAAAACCTCACAGCCTTGATCGCGGCGGTCAACAAAGCGAAACCGGCGTCATCCAAAGGTATTTACCTGAAGAAGATTTCGCTGTCATCGACCATGGGTGTCGGCGTGCGTCTGGAAACGTCAGCGTTCTCGACGCAGCCGCAGGGTCAGCAAGGGTAAAGGAAAAGTCTGGATCCCCGCTTTCGCGGGGTGGATTGGAATGGGTCCCCGCTTTCGCGGGGACTGCGGCTCAGGCGGTTGCCTGAGCCTTGGTTTGGGTCTCGCTGTTTTGTGGTCTGAAACAGCGAGGTTATCCAAGACCGTAGGGTCGGAAGGTTGCAGTTTCGATTAAGTGGCTTGTTTGGAGCTTCCCTACGCAGATGGCGTCACCCGCAACGATGTCAGGCAGTTGAATTTTCAACTGCCGATCTCCAAGCGAAGGTCGCTATGAGTGTGGATGCGGGCATCTTGCCGGCATGCATTTTTCAACGAAAGGAGATCAAACGTGAGTTTGAGTCTGGAAGGCAAGAAAGAAGTCGTCTCGGAAGTGATCGCGAATATCGCGAAAGCGCAGACGATGGTGATCGCAGAGTATCGCGGCACGGAAGTGGTTGGCATGACCAAGCTGCGTGCGGATGCACGTGCCAAAGGTGTTTACTTGCGCGTCATCAAAAACACCCTGGCGCGCCGTGCAGTCGAAGGCACCTTGTTTGAAATTGCCAAAGACAAGATGGTCGGCCCGCTGATCTATAGCTTCTCGGAAGATGCAGTGGCTGCGGCAAAAGTCGTCAATGACTTCGCCAAGACCAACGAGAAATTCGTCATCAAGGCAGGCACCTAC
The DNA here is from genome assembly GCA_038901695.1 of Usitatibacteraceae bacterium. Classification (GTDB taxonomy): domain Bacteria; phylum Pseudomonadota; class Gammaproteobacteria; order Burkholderiales; family Usitatibacteraceae; genus UKL13-2. The sequence continues at coordinate 15,150 of JBCKPN010000016.1, read as the reverse complement.
AACGGCAAGTTGCTCGACGAGGCGGGTGTCAAAACACTGGCCAATATCCCGAGCAAGCAAGTGTTGCTGGCACAGCTGGTCGGCTTGTTGCAGAGCCCGATCTCTCGCATCGCACGTGTGCTTGGCGCAGTTGCGGCGAACAAAGCTGCTGGCGCTGCCGAGACGGCACCAGCCGCCTAACGCTGACGTTCAACCACGCAATCAATCAAACAATTCAACAGTATTCGTAAAGGAAACAAATCATGGCATTCGATAAAGACACATTCCTGACATCCCTCGACAAAATGTCGGTCATGGACTTGAACGATCTGGTCAAAGCGATCGAAGAGAAATTTGGCGTATCGGCCGCAGCAATGTCGGCTCCAGCCGCCGGTGCCGCTGCTGCACCAGTCGCAGAAGAGAAGACTGAATTCAACGTCATGTTGATGGAATTCGGCCCCAACAAGATTAACGTCATCAAAGCGGTTCGCGAAATCACCGGTCTCGGTTTGGCTGAAGCCAAGGCGCTGGTCGAAGGTGCGCCCAAAGCCGTTAAGGAAGGCGCTAACAAGGCTGACTCTGACGCGATGAAGAAGAAGCTGGAAGATGCCGGCGCGAAGGTAGAACTCAAATAAATTTCGTCCGTTCGCTGGCTGCGCGGCTCGATCTTGAGACTGCGATGCTCACCGTATACGACATACGGTTACGCTTCTCATCTCAACCTCAAGCCGCTCGCTGGCGCGACCGAATCGAAATTTTCTTTGAGTGGGCTTCAAAGATTCCTGCAACGGGTTCTGCCGTTGCGGGAATTTGCATCAATCGTCACCCTGTTTATGAAAGTGCAATATCCATGCGGTGTTTGAGGCAAAACTGCCTGAAAATGCCCGTGGATACTAGAGTTTGAGTTTTTGCCGAGAGGCCAAAACAAAGCGTCGCCGCAGTTTCAATCGCGCACATTTTGTTTTGTCTTCTGAAACGACTGCAGAAGACGTTTGGTTCGGGTGAGGTTCTCTCACCGTCCGCCAGCGAAGGGTAGCGGCCCTTCACCAAATGACGCCGACAGAATATCGTCTGCGCCAGTCGAAGAACATTGACGCTGCAGTCCGCAGCGTTCCACAACGTTCGGAGATCCAGTAATGGCCCCAGCATCCGCCACACCCGCGCCGCGGTACACCTACACGGAAAAAAAGCGCATCCGCAAATCATTCGCCAAGCGCGCGAGTGTTCTCGACGTGCCATTTTTGTTGGCAACGCAGCTCAATTCCTACGCCGAATTTTTGCAGGCCGACGTCGCCGTCGCCACGCGCAATCTGCAGGGATTGCAAGCCGCGTTTCACTCGGTATTCCCGATTGTGTCGCACAATCAATTCGCGCGTCTGGAATTCCAGAGTTACACGCTGAGCCAGCCGCCGTTTGACGTGCTGGAGTGTCAGCAGCGCGGCCTGACCTACGCCTCGCCGCTGCGCGCCAAAGTGCGTCTGATCATCATGGATCGTGAGGCATCGAAGCCGACCGTCAAGGAAATGAAAGAGCAGGAAGTGTACATGGGCGAGATTCCGCTCATGACGCAAAACGGCTCGTTCGTGATCAACGGTACCGAGCGCGTGATCGTTTCGCAGTTGCATCGCTCGCCCGGCGTGTTTTTTGAGCATGATCGTGGCAAGACGCATTCGTCGGGCAAGTTATTGTTTTCGGCGCGCGTGATTCCGTATCGCGGCTCTTGGCTCGACTTTGAATTCGATCCAAAGGACTACCTGTACTTCCGTGTCGATCGTCGTCGCAAAATGCCGGTCACGATCCTGCTCAAAGCGCTCGGCTACTCGCCGGATCAAATCCTGCGCGAGTTTTTTGCGTTTGATAAGTTTCAGATCACCAAGAAAGGTGAAATCGAACTCGAACTGGTGCCGGATCGCTTGAAGGGCGAAATCGCGCGTTTCGACATCCTCGCCAAAGACGGCAAGGTGCTGGTACAAAAAGACAAGCGCATCACTGCCAAGCACATTCGCGATATGGAAGTCGCGAAGATGAAGTCGCTGCTGGTGAATGAAGAGTATTTGATCGGCCGCGTGCTGGCGACCAACATTGTCAACACCGAAACCGGTGAGATCGTGGCGAGCGCCAACGAAGAGCTCACCGAAATCAACCTGCGCAAACTGATTGATGCCGGCGTCGAATCGATCTACACGCTCTACACCAACGACCTCGATCAGGGTGCCTACATTTCGTCGACCCTGCGCATCGACGAAACGGTCGACGCGCTCAACGCCAAAGTGGCGATTTATCGCATGATGCGTCCGGGCGAGCCGCCGACCGAAGACGCGGTCAACACGCTGTTCAATGCATTGTTCTTCTCGCCCGATCGTTACGATCTGTCTGCCGTCGGCCGCATGAAGTTCAACCGTCGCATTAGTCGCGATGAGTTGACCGGCGCGATGACTTTGTCGACAGATGACATCGTCTCGGTCATCAAAATTCTGGTCGAGTTGCGCAATGGACGTGGTGACGTCGATGATATCGATCACCTCGGTAACCGTCGCGTGCGGTCAGTCGGTGAGTTGGCTGAAAACCAGTTCCGTTCAGGTTTGGTGCGTGTGGAGCGCGCGGTGCGTGAGCGCCTGAGCCAGGCCGAAAGCGAAAATCTGATGCCGCACGACCTAATTAACGCCAAGCCAGTGTCGGCGGCGATCAAGGAATTCTTCGGCTCGTCCCAATTGTCGCAGTTTATGGACCAGACCAATCCGCTGTCGGAGATCACCCACAAGCGCCGCGTCTCGGCACTGGGTCCAGGTGGTTTGACGCGTGAGCGTGCCGGTTTTGAAGTGCGCGACGTGCACCCAACTCACTACGGTCGCGTGTGTCCGATCGAAACGCCAGAAGGCCCGAATATCGGCCTGATTAATTCGCTCGCGCTGTACGCGCAGGTGAACGACTACGGCTTTATCGAAACGGCGTACCGCAAGGTGATCAATAACAAGATCACCAACGAAATCGAATATCTCTCAGCGATTGAAGAGAGCAAGTACACCATCGCGCAGGCCAATGCCGATACCGACAAGGCGGGACACTTCCTTGACGAGCTGGTGAGCTGCCGTCAGCACAATGAATTTACGCTGGCGCGGCCGGAAACCATTGACTACATCGACGTGGCACCGGCACAGATTGTGTCGGTCGCGGCTTCGCTAATTCCGTTCCTTGAGCACGACGACGCTAACCGCGCCTTGATGGGCTCGAACATGCAACGCCAAGCAGTGCCTTGTTTGCGTGCGGAAAAATCACTGGTCGGTACCGGCATCGAACGCACCGTTGCGCTTGACTCGGGCACAGCGGTGATGGCGCGCCGCGGTGGACGTGTGGATTTTGTTGACGCGAGCCGTGTCGTGGTTCGCGTCAACGACAACGAAACGACAGCCGGTGAAGCGGGTGTGGATATTTACAATCTCACCAAGTATGTGCGCTCGAACCAGAACACCAACATCAACCAGCGTCCGCTGGTCAAGGTCGGCGACATCATCGCCAAGCGCGATGTCATCGCTGACGGCGCGTCAACGGACATGGGTGAACTGGCGCTGGGTCAAAACCTGCTAGTCGCGTTCATGCCATGGAACGGCTACAACTTCGAAGATTCGATTCTGATTTCCGAAGCGATTGTTGCTGAAGACCGTTACACCTCGATTCACATCGAAGAGTTGTCGATCGTTGCACGCGACACCAAACTCGGCGCCGAAGAAATCACGCGCGACATTTCCAATCTGTCTGAGCGCATGCTCGGCCGCCTGGACGAGTCCGGCATCGTCTACATCGGCGCAGAAGTCGAAGCCGGTGACGTGCTGGTGGGTAAGGTGACGCCGAAGGGCGAAACGCAACTTACCCCTGAAGAAAAACTGCTGCGCGCCATCTTCGGCGAAAAAGCCTCGGACGTGAAAGACACCTCGCTGCGTGTGCAATCGGGCATTTCGGGTACGGTCATCGACGTGCAGGTGTTCACGCGCGAAGGCATCATTCGCGACAAACGTGCGCAGCAAATCGTTGACGATCAATTGAAGGACTACAAGAAAGACTTGGCCGATCAGTTGCGTATCGTTGAAGACGACGCCTTCCAGCGTATCGAGAAAATGCTCATCGGCAAAGTTGCCAAGGGCGGTCCGAAAAAACTCGCCAAGGGCGACAAGCTCACCAAGGCTTATTTCACCGATTTGCCGCGGCACGACTGGTTCGACATTCGGTTGACCGAAGATGACGATGCGCGTCAACTCGAGGCGCTTAAAGAGGCGCTCGATCTGACCCACAAGGAATTCGACAAAGCCTTTGAGGAAAAGAAGCGCAAGCTCACGCAGGGTGACGAGCTGCAGCCAGGCGTGCAAAAGATGGTCAAGGTGTACGTGGCCGTTAAGCGTCGCCTGCAACCGGGCGACAAGATGGCCGGCCGTCACGGTAACAAGGGCGTGATTTCCAAGATTGTGCCGATTGAAGACATGCCATTCATGGCCGACGGCACACCGGTGGATATCGTACTCAATCCGCTGGGCGTGCCATCACGCATGAACGTGGGGCAGATTCTGGAAACGCATCTAGGTTGGGCGGCCAAAGGGCTCGGCCACAAGATTGGTGCCATGCTCAAAGCCGGTGCTGACGAAGCCAAGATGCGCAAATTCCTCGATAAGGTCTACAACACCAGCGGCAAGAAGGAAAACCTCGACGAGCTGACGTCGGTCGAAATCATGGAGATGGCCAAGAACCTGACCAAGGGCGTGCCGTTTGCGACCCCAGTGTTCGACGGTGCCGCGGAATCGGAAATCCGTTCCATGCTCGATCTGGCTTACGACGAAGAGACCACCAAGCGCATGGGGCTGACACCGACCAAGACGCAGGTCACATTGCACGACGGTCGTTCCGGCGAACCGTTCGAGCGTCCTGTGACAGTCGGCTATATGCACATACTCAAATTGCATCACTTGGTCGACGACAAGATGCACGCGCGCTCGACCGGTCCTTACTCGTTGGTCACGCAGCAGCCGCTCGGCGGCAAGGCGCAGTTCGGTGGTCAGCGCTTCGGCGAGATGGAAGTCTGGGCGCTGGAGGCCTACGGCGCGGCGTACACGCTGCAAGAAATGCTCACCGTCAAGTCGGACGATACCAATGGTCGTACCAAAGTGTACGAATCCATCGTCAAGGGCGAGCACAAGATCGAAGCGGGCATGCCCGAATCGTTCAACGTGCTGGTCAAGGAAATCCGTTCACTTGCGATCGATATCGATCTCGATCGTTATTAATCCACGTGACGAACTGAATTTGGAGAACACATGAAAGCGTTACTAGACCTTTTTAAGCAAGTCACGCAGGAAGAAGAGTTCGATGCCATCAAGATCGGACTCGCCTCGCCGGAAAAAATCCGCTCGTGGTCGTACGGCGAAGTCAAAAAGCCGGAGACGATCAACTATCGCACCTTCAAACCGGAGCGCGATGGCTTGTTCTGCGCCAAGATTTTTGGCCCGATCAAGGATTACGAATGTTTGTGCGGCAAGTACAAACGCCTTAAACATCGCGGCGTCATTTGCGAAAAGTGCGGCGTCGAAGTCACGCTGTCGCGCGTGCGTCGTGAGCGCATGGGTCACATCGAGTTGGCGAGCCCGACCGCGCACATTTGGTTCCTGAAATCGTTGCCGTCACGTCTGGGCATGGTGCTCGACATGACGCTGCGCGATATCGAGCGCGTGTTGTACTTTGAAGCGTACGTGGTGGTCGACGGCGGCATGACACCGTTGAACAAGTGCCAACTGCTGACCGAAGATGACTACCTGTCGAAGGTCGAAGAGTACGGTGACGACTTCACCGCGCTCATGGGTGCGGAAGGCATTCGTGAATTGTTGCGTAAGCTCGACTTGCCGGGTGAACTCGAGCAATTGCGCAAAGATTTGGGCAACACCGGCTCGGAAGCCAAGATCAAGAAAATTGCCAAGCGCATGAAAGTGCTCGAGGGATTTTCGAAGTCAGGCATCAAACCCGATTGGATGGTGCTGGAAGTTTTGCCGGTGCTGCCACCAGACCTGCGTCCGCTGGTGCCGCTCGATGGCGGTCGTTTCGCCACGTCCGACTTGAACGATTTGTATCGCCGCGTTATCAACCGCAACAATCGATTGAAGCGTCTGCTGGAACTGAAAGCACCGGAAATCATCGTGCGCAATGAGAAGCGCATGTTGCAAGAGTCGGTTGACTCGCTGCTCGACAACGGCCGTCGTGGTAAAGCTATGACTGGCGCTAACAAGCGCGCGCTGAAGTCGCTCGCCGATATGATCAAGGGCAAGTCGGGACGCTTCCGTCAAAACCTGCTCGGCAAGCGTGTCGACTACTCGGGTCGCTCAGTGATTGTGGTCGGCCCAACGCTGAAGCTGCACCAGTGCGGCCTGCCAAAGAAAATGGCGCTGGAGCTGTTCAAGCCGTTCATTTTCCACAAGCTGGAAGTGCTCGGCGCCGCCACCACCATCAAGGCGGCCAAACGCATGGTCGAAGCTGAAGAACCAATGGTTTGGGACATTCTCGAAGACGTGATTCGCGAACATCCGGTCATGCTAAACCGCGCACCGACGCTGCATCGTCTGGGTATTCAGGCGTTTGAGCCGGTGCTGATCGAAGGTAAGGCCATTCAATTGCATCCGCTGGTCTGCGCCGCATTCAACGCCGACTTCGACGGCGACCAAATGGCGGTGCACGTACCGATCTCGCTGGAAGCGCAGATGGAGTGCCGCACGCTGATGTTGGCGTCGAACAACATCTTGTTCCCAGCCTCGGGCGAGCCCTCGATTGTGCCGTCGCAGGATATCGTGCTCGGTTTGTATTACATGACGCGTGAGCGCGTTGCGGCCAAGGGTGAAGGCTCGATGTTCATCAACGTGGCCGAAGCACAGCGCGCGTACGAAACCGGTGAAGTCTCGCTGCATGCCAAAGTGCTGGTGCGAATTTCCGAAACGGACAAGGACGAAAAGGGCGAAGTCTTCAAGCGCGTCAAGCGCTACGAGACCACGGTTGGTCGCGCGATTCTGTCCGAACTTTTGCCGCCAGGACTGCCGTTTCCGCACATCAACAAGGCGCTGAAGAAAAAAGAGATTTCGAAGATCATCAACGCTTCTTTCCGCCGTTGCGGCATCCGCGAGACGGTGATTTTTACCGATCAATTGATGTACACGGGCTTTACCTATGCGACCAAAGCCGGACTGTCGATTTGCATCGACGACATGCTGGTGCCGCCGCAGAAAAAAGAAATCATTTCCAAGGCCGAGCAGGAGGTCAAAGAAATCGAAGCGCAATATACGTCGGGTCTGGTCACGCAGGGTGAGCGCTACAACAAAGTGGTCGATATCTGGGGCCGTGCAGGCGATCAGGTCGCCAAGGCGATGATGGAGCAGCTCGGTACCGAACCCGTGACCACGCTCGATGGCAAGCAGACGACACAAGAATCGTTTAACGCCATTTACATGATGGCCGACTCGGGCGCGCGCGGATCAGTGGCACAGATTCGCCAGCTCGCCGGGATGCGCGGCTTGATGGCCAAGCCGGATGGCTCGATTATCGAGACGCCAATCAAGGCCAACTTCCGCGAAGGCTTGAACGTGTTGCAGTACTTCATTTCGACGCACGGTGCGCGTAAAGGTCTGGCCGACACGGCGTTGAAAACCGCCAACTCCGGCTACTTGACGCGTCGCTTGGTGGATGTGACGCAGGATCTGGTGGTCACGGAAGAAGATTGCAAGACTGACAACGGTCTGGTGGTTAAAGCGCTGGTCGAAGGCGGCGAAGTGGTCGAAGCGTTGCGCGAGCGGATTCTCGGTCGGGTCGCTCAGGGCGATGTGCTGCATCCGGAGACGGGCGATCTCATCTCGGCGTCCGGCGTCATGATGGACGAAGACACGATGGACGCGATTGATGCGGCCGGCATTGACGAGGTCAAAGTACGTACGCCGCTGACTTGCGACACGCGCTATGGCTTGTGCGCCCGATGCTATGGGCGTGACTTGGGACGCGGCGCGATGGTCAACGTCGGCGAGGCAGTCGGCGTGATCGCAGCGCAGTCGATCGGCGAACCGGGAACGCAGCTCACCATGCGCACCTTCCACATCGGTGGCGCGGCGTCGCGTGTAGCGGCATCGAGCAGCATTGAGGCGAAGTCGACGGGAACGTTGAAATTCATGCCGACCATGCGTCACGTGCTGAATGCACGCAAGGAAGTGATCGTCATCTCCCGCAGCGGCGAACTGATCATCACTGATGATGCAGGACGCGAGCGCGAGCGCCATAAGGTGCCGTACGGTGCCATGATGGCGGTCAAAGACGGCGTCAAGATCAAAGCGGGCAACTCGATTGCGACGTGGGATCCGCATACGCGTCCCATCATCACCGAATATGCTGGTGAGGTGCGCTTCGAGAACGTCGAGGAGGGCGTCACGGTGGCCAAGCAGATCGACGAAACGACGGGTCTGTCCAGCCTCGTGGTGATCGATCCGAAGCGGCGTGGTTCGGCCGCAAGCAAGGGGCTGCGTCCGGCGGTGAAACTGGTGGATGCCGCAGGCAAGGAATTCAAACAAAACAATTCGGATGTGCCGGTGGCTTACACCTTCCAGATTGGCTCGATCATTACGGTCAAGAATGGCCAGCAGGTCAATGTTGGCGAAGTGATGGCGCGTATTCCGCAGGAGTCGTCGAAGACGCGCGACATCACCGGTGGCTTGCCGCGGGTGGCCGAGCTGTTTGAGGCGCGTTCGCCGAAAAACGCGGGCGTCCTTGCTGAGGTGACTGGTACTGTGTCGTTTGGTAAGGACACCAAGGGCAAGCAACGCCTAGTGATTACCGACTTTGACGGAATGCCGCACGAATACTTGATTCCGAAAGATAAGCACGTCACGGCGCACGATGGACAGGTGGTCAACAAGGGCGAGTCGATTGTCGACGGCCCGGCCGATCCGCACGATATCTTGCGGTTGCAGGGCATGGAAGCACTGGCCCGCTACATCACCGACGAAGTCCAGGACGTGTATCGCTTGCAGGGTGTGAAGATCAACGACAAGCACATCGAGGTCATCGTTCGTCAGATGTTGCGTCGGGTGTCGATCGTTGATCCGGGCGAGTCGCGCTTCATTTTGGGTGAACAGCTCGAGCGGGCAGAAGTGCTTGATGAGAACGACAAAGTAGTCAAGAACGGCAAAAAGCCGGCCCAGTACAACTACAACTTGCTTGGAATTACCAAGGCATCGTTGTCGACCGACTCGTTTATCTCGGCCGCGTCATTCCAGGAAACAACGCGAGTGCTGACCGAAGCGGCCATCATGGGCAAGAGGGACGACCTGCGCGGCCTCAAGGAAAACGTTATTGTCGGGCGCCTGATTCCGGCCGGTACGGGCTTGGCCTACCACCGCAATCGCAAACGCGTCGGTCCACGCGCGTCCTCATCGAGTGCGAGCTACGGCTTTGTAATCGACGACGCTGAGGACAAGGCACCGGAGGGTCAGGCCGCCTGACGCACGGTCGCGCGGGACAGGTAATCGATACCCGGCTGTTCATTGACAGTCGGGTATTAATTGCCGCATAATCTTGGGCTGTCCGAAATGTATGTGGCGTCGACCCATGGTCGTCGCCACAGACTTGAAGGCGTGCCTGTATTCGAACCCGGAACTTGTCGCTGTCGTAGTCGCGGCAGGTTTCGAGCAGGAAACAATTTAGCCATTGATCATTATTCGATTTTTATCGAGCGGATTTACCTATGCCAACCATTAATCAGTTGCTGCGCAAACCGCGCATCAAAGTAACCGTCAAAAGTAAGTCGCCGGCGCTGCAAAACAGCCCGCAAAAGCGCGGCGTTTGCACCCGCGTGTACACCACGACCCCGAAGAAGCCGAACTCGGCTTTGCGTAAGGTCGCCAAAGTGCGCCTCGTCAATGGCTACGAAGTCATCTCCTATATCGGTGGCGAAGGCCACAACCTCCAGGAACACTCAGTGGTGTTGATCCGTGGCGGCCGCGTGAAGGATTTGCCGGGCGTTCGCTACCACATGGTGCGCGGCTCCCTCGACACGGCGGGCGTTAAAGACCGCAAGCAATCGCGTTCCAAATACGGCGCCAAGAAGCCAAAAGCCGGCGGCAAGAAGTAATCGTCCCCCAATTTTTCAAAAGCATCCAGTAAGAGGAAACAATCATGCCTCGTCGTCGCGAAGTCCCCAAGCGCGAGATCCTTCCAGATCCGAAATTCAAGAACGTCGAACTGTCCAAGTTCGTCAATGTGCTCATGACCGCCGGCAAAAAGTCGGTTGCCGAGCGCATCATCTATGGCGCACTCGACCAGATTCAAAAGAAGTCCGGTAAAGACCCGATCGAGGTGTTCAACGCGGCAATCAATGCCGTCAAGCCGATGGTCGAAGTCAAATCGCGTCGCGTCGGCGGCGCCAACTACCAGGTTCCGGTCGAAGTGCGGCCAGTGCGTCGTCTGGCGCTGTCGATGCGCTGGATTCGTGAAGCGGCGCGTAAGCGTGGCGAAAAGTCGATGGGCGCACGTCTTGCCGGCGAGTTGATCGACGCATCCGAAGGTCGTGGATCGGCGATCAAGAAGCGCGAAGAAATTCATCGCATGGCTGAAGCGAACAAGGCGTTCGCCCACTACCGCTTCTAATTGGATTGATCCGCCGCCGCGGTGAGCAACAGCCAGTTGCTGAATCCTAGGGATTGAAGCTGGCTGATTTGCCGACAACGGCGTGACCAACAGTTCCGACCGTTCCCGGGTGTGACCCGGGAGATTTTTCAGGTGAGGTTTTTTCGAGCGCTTGTTGTTTGGCGACTTGATTTGAAAGTTTGATATGGCACGCAGGACCCCAATAGATCGATACAGAAACATCGGTATTTCGGCGCACATAGACGCGGGCAAGACCACGACCACCGAGCGCATCTTGTTTTACACCGGTGTGAACCACAAGATTGGCGAAGTCCATGATGGCGCGGCCACGATGGACTGGATGGAGCAAGAGCAAGAGCGCGGCATCACGATTACGTCGGCGACCACGACTTGCTTCTGGAAAGGCATGGGCGGCGCGTTTCCCGAGCATCGGATCAACATCATTGATACGCCTGGGCACGTCGACTTCACGATTGAGGTAGAGCGTTCGATGCGCGTGCTGGATGGCGCGTGCATGGTGTTCTGCGCCGTGGGCGGTGTGCAGCCGCAGTCTGAAACCGTTTGGCGTCAAGCCAACAAGTACAAAGTGCCGCGCCTGGCATTCGTCAACAAGATGGACCGCACCGGTGCGAATTTCTTCAAGGTCTACGACCAGATGAAAGCGCGCCTCAAGGCCAACCCGGTGCCAGTGCAAGTGCCAATTGGCTCGGAAGAGAACTTCAAAGGCCTGGTCGATCTGGTGAAGATGAAATCCATCATTTGGAGCGAAGAAGACAAGGGCGTGACCTTCAAGTACGGCGAAATTCCGGCGGACATGGTCGAGCTTTGCAACGAATGGTACGGCAAGATGGTCGAATCTGCCGCCGAAGCCAACGAAGAATTAATGAACAAGTACCTCGAAGGCGGCAAGCTCTCCGAGGAAGAAATCAAGCAGGGTCTGCGCGAGCGCACGATTAAGAGCGAGATCGTTCCGATGCTGTGCGGGTCAGCGTTCAAGAACAAAGGCGTTCAGGCCATGCTCGACGCGGTGATTGAGTTCATGCCGGCACCGACCGACATTCCGCCCGTCAAAGGCATGGATGACGACGAGCAGCCGATCACGCGCATGGCAGATGACGGCGAGAAATTCTCGGCGCTCGCCTTCAAGTTGATGACCGATCCGTTTGTTGGACAGCTGACTTTCGTGCGTGTGTATTCCGGTGTGTTGTCCAAGGGCGACACCGTCTATAACCCTGTGCGCGGCAAGAAAGATCGCATCGGTCGCATTGTGCAAATGCACGCCAATAATCGTGTCGAGATCGACGAAATTCGCGCCGGCGACATCGCCGCGTGTATCGGCTTGAAGGACGTCACCACGGGTGAAACCCTGTGCGATCCGGATGCCATCATCACGCTCGAGCGTATGGTGTTCCCAGAGCCAGTCATTTCGCAAGCGGTTGAGCCAAAAACCAAGGCTGATCAGGAAAAAATGGGTATCGCGTTGGGTCGCCTCGCCAATGAGGATCCATCGTTTCGTGTGCACACCGACGAGGAGTCGGGTCAGACCATCATCTCCGGCATGGGCGAATTGCATCTGGAAATTATTGTCGATCGCATGCGCCGTGAGTTCGGCGTTGAAGCCTCAGTTGGCAAGCCACAGGTTGCCTATCGCGAAACCATTCGCGGCACGGTTGAAAATGCCGAAGGCAAGTTTGTGAAACAGTCTGGTGGCCGCGGTCAGTACGGTCATGTGGTGCTCAAAGTTGAGCCGCAAGCGTCGGGCAAGGGCTTTGAGTTTGTCGACGCCATCAAAGGCGGCGTGGTTCCACGCGAATTTATTCCTGCTGTCGAAAAAGGGCTGCGCGAAACATTGCCTAACGGCGTGCTCGCGGGTTACCCAGTGGTTGACGTGAAGGTAACGTTGCACTTCGGTTCGTACCACGACGTCGACTCGAACGAGAACGCATTCAAGATGGCTGCGTCGATCGGCTTCAAGGACGGCATGCGTAAAGCAAACCCGGTCTTGCTCGAGCCGATGATGGCCGTTGAAGTCGAAACACCGGAAGACTACGCCGGCACCGTGATGGGCGATTTGTCGTCACGCCGCGGCATGGTGCAAGGCATGGAAGACATTTCCGGCGGCGGTGGCAAGATCATCAAAGCCGAAGTGCCGCTGTCTGAGATGTTCGGCTACTCCACTTCGTTGCGCTCGGCGACCCAAGGTCGCGCTACATACACGATGGAATTCAAGCGCTACTCGGAAGCACCGCGTCACGTGGCTGAAGCCATCATCAATGCTAAGAAATAGTTTCTGAATTAAATACTTTTGACGAGGACAGAAAATGGCAAAAGCTAAGTTTGAGCGGATCAAGCCACACGTGAACGTGGGCACGATTGGACACGTGGATCACGGCAAGACGACGCTGACGGCGGCGATGACGATGGTATTGGCGAAGAAATTTGGTGGTGAGGCCAAGGCCTACGACCAGATTGACGCGGCGCCGGAAGAAAAAGCCCGTGGTATTACGATCAACACCGCCCACGTTGAGTACGTGACGGCCAACCGCCACTACGCCCACGTTGACTGCCCCGGCCACGCCGACTACGTGAAGAACATGATCACCGGTGCGGCACAGATGGACGGCGCGATTCTGGTGTGCTCGGCCGCGGACGGCCCGATGCCACAGACGCGTGAACACATCCTGCTGGCGCGCCAAGTTGGCGTGCCCTACATCGTCGTGTTTTTGAACAAATGCGACATGGTCGACGACGCTGAGTTGCTCGAGCTGGTCGAAATGGAATTGCGTGAGCTGCTGACCAAGTACGAATTCCCCGGTGATGACATTCCGATCATCAAAGGCTCGGCGTTGAAAGCCATGGAAGGCGACACCGGCGAAATGGGCGAAGGCGCCATCATGAGACTGGCCGATGCCCTCGACAACTACATTCCGATGCCCAAGCGCGCATTGGACGGCCCATTCCTGATGCCGGTCGAAGACGTATTCTCGATTTCCGGTCGCGGCACGGTGGTGACCGGTCGTATTGAGCGCGGCATCATCAAGGTTGGCGAAGAGATTGAGATTGTTGGCTTGAAGACCACACAAAAGACCATTTGCACTGGTGTGGAAATGTTCAGGAAGTTGCTCGATCAGGGCCAAGCGGGCGACAACGTCGGTATTTTGCTGCGCGGCACCAAGCGCGAAGACGTCGAGCGTGGTCAAGTTCTCGCAAAACCGGGTTCGATCACCCCGCACACTGACTTTGAAGCCGAGATTTACGTCTTGAGCAAAGACGAAGGTGGCCGTCACACGCCATTTTTCAACGGTTACCGTCCGCAGTTTTATTTCCGTACCACCGACGTGACGGGTGCGCTGCAATTGCCGGCCGGCACCGAGATGGTGATGCCGGGCGACAACGTCAAGATTGTGGTGCAGTTGATTGCGCCGATTGCGATGGAAGACGGATTGCGGTTTGCGATTCGCGAAGGCGGTCGGACGGTGGGTGCTGGTGTGGTATCGAAGGTCATTAAGTAGAGCAGGACGACAAGTTTAGCGTTGAGAGTTGGGTGTTGAGCGTGGGTGGGATGTTTCGCCCATCACTGAATGCCTGACGCTGAACTCGGAATTAGGCAAGAGTAACAATCGGCGTTGAGCCGGTTTAAAGGAAAAGAGATGGCAACAGCACAACTCGCCAAACAGAAAATTCGCATTCGCCTGAAGGCGTTTGACTATCGATTGATCGATCAGTCCGCGCGGGAAATCGTCGAGACGGCGAAGCGCACCGGTGCCGTGGTCAAGGGCCCGGTTCCGCTGCCCACCAAGATCGAGCGGTTTGACATACTGCGTTCGCCGCACGTCAATAAAACCTCACGCGATCAGATGGAGATTCGCACCCATCTGCGTTTGATGGACATCATCGATCCGACCGACAAGACGGTCGACGCGCTGATGAAGCTGGACTTGCCGGCAGGCGTGGACGTCGAAATCAAGCTGTAACAAGGTAAGTCATTGATTTATTGAGAAGGGGCGTTTATAATTTCGCTCCCCTTGGAATGAGCCGCAGAGGCCGTCAGGGACCAGAAGTACGTGTTTAACCGGTTCGCCAATTGAAGCGAACACCTCGTAACGCTTTGATTTTTAAGGCGAAATGAGGCTAATCACAAAAGGAACGAAGATGAGCTTAGGTCTCGTCGGCCGGAAGGTCGGCATGACCCGCATCTTCACGGAAGATGGCTCCGCCATCCCTGTGACAGTGCTGGACGTGTCGAATAACCGAGTCACACAACTCAAAACCCCTGAAGTTGATGGGTATGCCGGCGTTCAAGTGGCATTCGGAACGCGTCGTGCATCGCGAGTGGCAAAAGCGCAAGCAGGCCATTACGCCAAGGCCGCTGTTGAAGCCGGCTCAGTGGTCAGAGAATTCAACGTTTCGCCCGAAAAGCTCGCCGAACTCAAAGTCGGTGAGGTGCTGTCGGTCGAGATGTTTGCCGTTGGCCAAAAGGTCGATGTGTCGGGCACCACGCTGGGTAAAGGCTTCTCCGGT